>JBFWOE010000030.1:0-25089 GCA_050250695.1 Burkholderiales bacterium | reverse complement strand
AGGCTTCACATTCTGCCGATTTCCCCGGGTATCTGGAGCGGGAGAAGAGTCTCGAACTCTCGACCTCAACCTTGGCAAGGTTGCGCTCTACCAACTGAGCTACTCCCGCATCGCCTGCGTAATGCAGCGGCGGATTATAGGCCAAACCGGCGCTCACCCGCAACCGGCTACCCCTGTGCCCGGGCCGTGTTCCAGGCCATTTTCAGGTAATAACCCATGGAAATCAGGGTCAGCAGGGCCGCCCCCCAGATCAGCCAGGTGCCCCAGTAATTCGGGTCGAATCCGCTGATCGCGTCGTGATACAGCAGCATCGGGATGGCGATCATCTGCGCCGCGGTCTTGATTTTCCCCACCATGGACACGGCCACGCTCTTGCCCTGCCCGATCGAGGCCATCCATTCGCGCAGTGCGGAAATGGCGATTTCGCGTCCGATGATCACCAGGGCGACTATGGCGTCGATCCGTCCCAGCTGCACCAGGATGATCAGCGCTGCGGCCACCATAAGTTTGTCCGCGACGGGATCAAGGAAGGCACCGAACGCGGAGGTCTGGTTCAGGCGCCGCGCCAGCCAGCCGTCGAGCCAGTCAGTGATGGCCGCGGCGGTGAAGATGATCGTGGCGATCAGGTTCTGGGCGGCATGCGACACCCAGTTCTGTTCGAAATAGAACACGCCCACAAACAGCGGGATCATCACGATCCGCAGCCAGGTCAGTACATTGGGCCAGTTGAGTGTCATTGCTTTCAGTGCAGTTCGTCGTGGATTTTTTCGGCCAGAGTACGGCTGATGCCTTCGACCTGCGCCAGTTCGTCGACGCTGGCCGCGACCAGTCCGCGGATGCCGCCAAAGCGGGTCAACAGCCGTTGCCGGCGCTTGGCGCCTATGCCCGGAATGTTTTCGAGGGGTGATGTCGAGCGCTTGCGCGCACGGCGCGCGCGGTGGCCCTCGATCGCAAAACGATGGGCTTCATCGCGAATTTGCTGAATCAGGTGCAGTCCCGGGTCATCGGGCGGCAGCCGGAGCTCCCGGTCCTGCCCGCCCATCAGCAGCTGTTCCATGCCCGGTTTGCGGGTAACACCCTTGGCCACAGCGAGCAGCGGGATGTGTCCCAGTCCCAGTTCGGTCATTACGTCAATGGCCACACCCAGTTGCCCCTGCCCGCCGTCGATCATGATCAGATCAGGCATCTTACCCTCTCCGGCCATGATCCTGCTGTAGCGTCTCGACAGGACTTCGCGCATGGCGCCGTAATCATCCCCTGCCTTGACTTCCTTCATGTTGAAATGCCGGTACTCGCTGTTCTGCATGGCGCCCCGGTCGTAGACCACGCAGGAGGCTACCGTCGCCTCGCCCTGGGTATGGCTGATGTCGAAGCATTCAATGCGCTGAACGGATTCAGCCAGACCCAGTGCCTGTTGCAGGGCGGACAGCCGGGCGGCGTCACCCAGCAACTGTACGTTGCGCTGCCCTGCCCCGAGTTCTGCGTTTTTTGCCGCCATCTGCAGCCAGACACGGCGATGACCGACGGGATTGACGCTGATCTGCACGCGCCGGCCCGCCTTTTCCGACAGTGTCTCCTGCAGCAGTTCGGCTGCTATCGCTACTCCGACGATGATCTGCGGCGGCACCGGTTGCAGCAGATAATGCTGGGCGATGAAGGCTTCGACGATCCGGGCCGGACCTTCGTCATCGGCATTCTGCGGGAAAAAGTTCCTGTCCCCGAGATGACGCCCCCCGCGGATCATCGCCAGGTTGACGCAAACGATGCCGGCAGCGCTGCCGCAGGCGATCACGTCGGCATCGCGCCCCGATTCGTCGCTGACGTACTGCCTCTCGCGCACCTTGCGCAGCGCACCGATCTGGTCACGGCAGACGGCTGCCTCCTCGTAACGCAGCGCCTGCGCGGCGGCATTCATCCGCGCGCTGAGGCGGTCGAACACCGCATCCTCCTGTCCGGCGAGGAACTGTTCCGCGCTGCGCACATCCTCCGCGTAATCGCCGTCGCTGATCAGCCCCACGCAGGGCGCGGTGCAGCGATGGATCTGGTGCAGCAGGCAGGGCCGTGAACGGTGCGCAAACACGCTGTCCTCGCAGGTGCGCAGCCGGAACACTTTCTGCAGCAACTGCATGCTTTCACGCACGGCACCGGCATTGGGGAATGGGCCGAAATGGCGGTTCTGACGATCGGGATTGCCGCGGAAAAAACCCAGGCGCGGGAAACGGTGCCCGGTCAGCACCAGGTACGGATAGGATTTGTCGTCGCGGAAAAGGATGTTGTAGCGTGGCGCCAGCGACTTGATCAGGTTGTTTTCGAGCAGCAACGCTTCCGACTCGGAGCGCGTGACGGTCGTTTCGATGCTGACCACCTGCCCCACCATCAGCCGGATGCGGGGCGACAGGGTTTCGCTGCGCTGGAAATAGGACGAAACCCGCTTGCGCAAATCCAGCGCCTTGCCGACATAGAGCACGTCGCCGCCCTTGCCCAGCATCCGGTATACCCCGGGCAGATGGGGCAAGGCGGCGGCTGTTTCTGCAGGCGAATTCATTTGCGGCTGGTATCGAGATAGCGGCGGATCCCGGCGAACACTTCATGGAACATTTCGGGGGTCAGGCGACGGGTCTGCGTGTTGTAACGGCTGCAATGATAACTGTCGAACAGGCGCAGGCCGCGCGGCAACCCGTGAACGCCACCGTGCGCGAACGGAAATCCGGCTATCCGCTGGTCGAGAGCCCGCAGCACGGCCTGATGCGCCACGGTACCGAGCGCAAGGATCGCGGCGCCCTGATCGAGGAGGGAAAGTTCGCTGCGCAGGTAACCGTTGCACTCGCGGACTTCGGCCGGCAGCGGTTTGTTTTCCGGCGGCAGGCATTTGACGGCGTTGGTGATGCGGCAGCCCTTCAGCAGCAGGCCGTCGTCGGCAGCGAGTGCACTGGCCTGGTTGCTGAAACCGTAGCGGTGCAGCGTGTCGTAGAGCAGGATGCCGGCATGATCGCCGGTGAAAGGCCGGCCGGTGCGATTGGCTCCGTGCATGCCCGGCGCCAGGCCGACGATCAACAGCGCCGGCTGCGGGTCGCCAAATGGTGCGACGGGGCGCGCGTGGTAACCGGAATGTGCTGAACGTACCGCGGCGAGATGGTCTGCCAGACGGTGGCAACGCGTGCAGTCAGTGGAGAAACCCGGGGTTGCTGCGTCTCGGGCAGCGGATTCGCGCATAGGCACGCCTGTTCCCCGCTTTCAGGACGCCGGCGGTGTGCTGAATTCCGCCAGTCCGGCGATGGCATCGAGTGCTGCAGCGTGGCGCGGATCGTCACGCAGGTCATCGGCGCCTGCAGCGAGCGTCCGTTGCCGGATGCGCGCCAGGCGGGCTGCGCCCGCCGCCGGCATGACGTAGTCCAGTCCGCGGAGCAGTTCATCAGCCGACTGCGGGTTGTTGCAGACCAGTACCATGTCGCACCCGGCCTGCAATGCAGCGGTTCCCCGGCTGATGACGCCGCCGGCCACGCTGGCACCTTCCATGCTCAGGTCGTCGCTGAAAATGACGCCATCGAATCCCAGTTCGCCGCGCAGGATGCGTTTAAGCCAGATTTCCGAGAAGCCCGCCGGTGCGGCGTCGACTTCAGGATAAATCACGTGAGCGGGCATGATGCCGTCCAGGCCTTCGGCGATCAGTTGCCGGAACGGCAACAGATCTTCACGCCGGATGTCGGCCAGCGGACGGCCGTCGACGGGCACCTCATGGTGTGAATCGGCCCGGACATGACCGTGGCCGGGATAATGCTTGCCGACCGCGGCCATGCCGGCATTGCGCAGGCCCAGCATGACGCCGCGCGCCAGTTCGGCGATGGCCTCGGGCCGCTCGTGGAAAGCACGGTCGCCGATGACGCTGCTGTTGCCGTAATCCACGTCGAGCACCGGGGTAAAGGACAGGTCCACGCCATGCGCGCGCAGATCCGCAGCCAGTACAAATCCCAATGACCGCGCCGTCGCCGCGGCCTGCGCGCGATTGTGGTCCCAGGCGCGCCCCAGTGCGCGCATCGGCGGTATCGTGGTGAAACCCTCGCGAAACCGCTGCACCCGCCCGCCTTCGTGGTCAACGGCGATGATCAGGGCCGGATCACGCAGCGCATGGATGTCGGCCGTCAGACGCCGCAATTGTGCGCAGGATTCGAAATTGCGGCTGAACAGGATCACGCCTCCGACCAGCGGATGCAGCAGCCTTTGCCGGTCCTCCACGGTCAGTTCAGTGCCGGCCACATCGAGCATGACCGGTCCCAGGGTCTGTGCCAGAGTCATTTTTCGAGCACCACGCAGGCACAGGCGAGGCTGGACTCGTCGCTGATGGTCAGGTGGAAACCGGTAATCCCCTGGCTGCTGACCAGCGCGGACAGGGCATCGCTGAACGAGAAGCCCGGTTTGCCTGCGGGATTCTGCACCACGCTGATGCATTGCAGGGTGACCGGATAACGGAATCCGGTGCCCATGGCCTTGGAAAATGCTTCCTTGGCGGCAAAGCGGTTGGCCAGGAACAGCACCGGCTGCGCGCTGCGCGCGTAACGCGGCTGTTCCAGGGGAGTCAGCACGCGCCTGACGAAGCGGTCGCCGTATTTTTCAAGCAACCGCGCCACGCGGTGTGGCTGTATCACATCGATGCCAATGCCGTAGATCATCGCGCAGCCGCCATTGCACGAAGATATCCGGTAACGGTTGCGGCGAGGCCGGACTCCAGCGCATCGGCAATCAGCGCATGCCCGATCGAAACTTCTGCGACGTCCGCAACGGCGTCGAGAAAATGCGGCAGGTTGGCGCGATTGAGATCATGCCCGGCATTGACACCGAGTCCTGACTGCCGCGCGCTGCTCGCCGCGGCCGCATAACGGGCCGTGACCGCCTCTTGATCGGGTGTGCCGAAGGCCCGGGCATATGGTTCAGTGTAGAGCTCGATGCGGTCGGCGCCCGAGGCTGCCGCGGCAGCCATTGCTTCCGGCACCGGATCCATGAACAGGCTGACGCGTATCCCGAGACCCTTGAGTCCGGCAATCAGCGGCCGCAACCGCGCGCCGCTGGCGGCAAGATCCCAACCGTGGTCCGAGGTAAAAGCCGCAGGGTCGTCGGGAACCAGGGTGCATTGCCGTGGTCTTGCGGCTCGTGCCAGTTCGAGCAGCGGCGGTTCGAACGGATTGCCTTCGATGTTGAATTCCGCTGCGGGCCAGTCCTGCAGCAATTGCGCGAGACCGTGTACATCGGCGGCGCGGATGTGCCGGCCGTCGGGTCGCGGATGGACGGTGATGCCGTGGGCGCCGGCTTCGAGCACGATGCGCGCGGCCCGCAGCACATCCGGAACGTTCAGGTTCCGCGAATTGCGCAGCAGGGCAACCTTGTTGAGATTGACGCTGAGTCTGGTCATGCGATACGTGGCAATCGTTCCGTTACAGCTGTTGCAGGTCGCGCAGCAGTTGCCGCGTATGCAGCGTCTGCTGGCCCAGGCAATGATTGATCAGTGCGCGCATCAGGGCCTTGCTTTGCTGGACGGTCTGCGGATCCGCATAATGATCGGCCGCCATGTCGATCAGCGTCTGGCCGGCCAATTCTACGCCGGTTTTTCCATCCGCTTCGCGCGCCGGCAGAGGCCCGCGTTCCGGCACATAGCGGTATCGTGCCCCGGCTTCGATCGGCGTGCCGCCGGCCACTTCTCGCTCGAGGACCAGACCATAGCCGAGTTCCTGCAGCAGCACGCGTTCGAAGCGGCGCAGCACGGCGGCATGATCCTGCGTCGCCGGAAGCTGCGCCAGCGCACCGGCATAGGCCTCGAACAGGCGTTCATGCGGATCTTCGCGCGGCAGCAGCTTGAGCAGCAGTTCATTGAGGTAAAAACCGCAGATCAGGCTCTGTCCGCGCAGCGGCGCATATCCGCCCCGCCACTCCGCCTTGTACAGGGTTTTCAGTTCGGACTTTCCCGCCCAGCCCAGCAGCAGCGGCTGGAATGCCAGCAACACGCCGCGCAGCGCCGAACGCGGCCGCCGTGCGCCGCGGGCAATGACGGCGACGCGGCCGAAATCGCGCGTATAGAGTTCCGCGATCAGGCTGGTTTCTCGATAGGGGTATGCATGCAGCAGGTAGGCCTGCTGGCCGTCATGCCGCGACCGCTCAGCCATCGCCACTACGGCCGCACGCAAGCGGATGTGATTTTGCGCCGATAATGCAGTGTAACATATTGTTTTTATTGAGTTTATTCAATGCCGGAGCGCCTCAATACGGCGCTGTCATCGGCCCAGCCGGACTTTACCTTGACCCAGACATTGAGGAACACCTTGGCGCCGAACAGGGTTTCCATGTCCTTGCGCGCCTGCGTGGCGATCTGCTTGAGTTTTTCACCACCTTTGCCGATGACGATGGCCTTCTGACCGGCCTTGTCGACGAGGATGCCCGCGTAGATCCGCCGCAGGCCGTCGACGATCTCGAATTTCTCGATCTCGACCGTTGTCGAATACGGCAGTTCGGCACCGAGCAGGCGAAACAGTTTTTCACGCAGCAGTTCTGCGGCCAGGGTGCGTTCGCTGGACGTGGTGATTTCATCCTCGCCATAGAGGGGCGGTTGCTCCGGGAGCAGTGAGCGCACCGTCGACAGCAGGTCCTCCGTGCCGGTGCCGTTGGCCGCCGATACCGGCACGATGGCGCGGGGATGCGCGAGATCTTCGAGCTCCTGCATGAAAGGCAGCAATTCGTTCTTGTTGCCGACTTCATCGATCTTGTTGACTGCGATCACAACAGGCGACACATGCTGCAGCAGCGCCAGTACCGCCCGGTCTTCAGCGCCGAAATTCAGCGCCTCGATCACCCAGATGACGGCGTCGACGTCTGCCACGCTGCGCGAAACACTGCGGTTCATCAGGCGATTCATGGTGTTACCGTGGCGGGACTGGAAACCGGGCGTATCGACGACCACGTACTGCGCATCGCCGCGGGTGACGATGCCGATGACGCGTTGTCGCGTGGTCTGCGGGCGCCGCGAAGTGATGCTGATTTTCTGCCCGACCAGCCTGTTGAGCAAAGTCGATTTGCCGACGTTCGGCCGGCCCACGATGGCAATCAGCCCTGCGCGGAAATCCGCTGCCACTGTCATGCCCGCAGTGCCAGTGCGTGGGCTTTTTGCGCGGCGTCCTGTTCAGCAGCACGCCGGCTGGAACCCTGCCCTTCAGTGCGGATGTCCAGTTCCTCGACCAAGCATTGCACATGGAAAGTCTGCGCGTGGGCGTGCCCTCTGGTTTCAAGCAATGCATATACCGGCAGCGCCATGCCCCTGCCCTGTGCCAGCTCCTGCAACAGTGTTTTTGCATCCTTGCCGCTGGCACAGGGATCAACCGCGGCAAGACTATCGGCAAAAAGCCGTCGCACGACCCTGCCCGCCGTCTCGAATCCGCCGTCCAGCAGCGTGGCGCCTATCATTGCCTCAACCGCATCGGCGAGGATCGACGGACGTTGCGTGCCGCCGCTTCGCATCTCGCCTTCGCCCAGCAGCAGGTGTTCACCAAGCCCAATGTCGACCGCGATCCGGTGCAGCGCTTTCTGGTTGACCAGGTTGGCGCGCAGACGGGACAGGTCGCCTTCGCTCAGATCGGGGAATCTCGTATAAAGCTCAAGCGCGATGATGCAGTTGACGACGCTGTCTCCGAGGTATTCCAGCCGCTCGTTGTGGGCGGTTCCGTACGAACGATGGGTCAGGGCACGGCGCAGCAGATCGGGCTCGGCAAAGCGATGTCCGATCTTGTCACTGACGGCTCCGAGATCCACGGCAACCGGATGGTCGAAGGCGGCGTTGCCTATTTCGCCGAGGTCGGATTGAAATCCATGCAGGCGCTGAGGTTGTAGAACAGGGGCACACGCACCGAATAGGTTGCACTGATCACTATCCCGGAATCGGTTTTCTCCACTTCAAGGTCCTGATAGGTAATGGACTTGATGTTTTCAATGGTGGCGCGGTTGTTGTAGGCGTTGTTGATCTCGCTACGCGATGCTGTCTGCAAGGCCGGCTCGGAGGCCATGGTTTTCATGATTTTCTGCAAAGTATAGAACTCCGAATAAGCCGGACCGATCTTGAATCCCAGCAGCAGCAGGGCCACCGCAATAAAAGCGAAAACCATGAAACCGGTCAGAGAAATTCCGCGCTGCGCTTGCATGTTGACCTCCCCTTCGGATATCAGTTGATCGAACGACCGATGCGCTTGAGGTCGTCGAAGTTCCACCAGATCATGAATGCCTTGCCGACAATGTTTCGTTCCGGCACAAACCCCCAGTAGCGGCTGTCGCTGCTGCTGTCCCGATTATCACCCATCAGGAAGTAATGCCGTGCAGGAACTTTGCAACGGAAACCCGACTCATTGTAGGCACAATTGTCGCGGAAGGGAAAGCGCTGGACACCACCCAGCTGCACCGGCGGCACGGCCGCCTGGAGCAGTACCGCATGCGCATGATCCCCGAGTTTTTCCCGGAAGCGGGCGGTGGCAACGAAATTGAGTCCGCTTTCGAGGTAATTGTATTCGCCGTCCTGCAGCAACGGGACTTCCCTGCCGTTGATGGTCAGCCGTTTTCCGGAATAAACGATCTCGTCCCCTGGGACACCGACGACCCGCTTGATGTAGTCCAACGCAGGATTTTCCGGGTAACGGAATACCATGACTTCCCCGCGTTGCGGATCATTGATTTCGATCAGGCGGGTGTTGATCACCGGCAGTCGGATGCCATAGGTGAATTTGTTGACGAGTATGAAATCGCCCACCAGCAGGGTGGGCAGCATGGATCCCGAAGGAATCTTGAAAGGTTCCACCAGAAAAGAGCGCAGCAGGAAGACCACCAGTATCACCGGAAAAAAACTGGCGGGATATTCGATCCACCAGGGCTGCGGCGTTCCTGCCGCACGATGCCTGCGGAAATACAGTGCCTCGGCAAGCCAGACAGCTCCGGTCACCACCAGCAGCAACAGCATGATCAGGGCAAATTGCACGGTTTCTCCGCTATTTTTCCACCTGCAGGATTGCCAGGAATGCTTCCTGCGGAATCTCCACGGTGCCTACCTGCTTCATCCGTTTCTTGCCGGCTTTCTGTTTTTCGAGCAGCTTCTTCTTGCGCGTAATGTCGCCACCATAACATTTGGCGAGGACGTTCTTGCGCATGGCCTTGACCGTTTCGCGGGCGATGATATGTGCACCGATCGCAGCCTGTATGGCGATATCGAACATCTGGCGCGGTATCAGCTTGCGCATTCTCTCGGCAACATCGCGGCCGCGGTACTGTGCGTTGGCTCGATGCACGATCAGTGAAAGTGCGTCCACCCGTTCATTGTTGATCAGGATATCCAGGCGGACCAGATCGCCGGCACGGTACTCCAGAAAATCGTAATCCAGCGAAGCGTAACCCCGGGACACCGACTTCAGGCGGTCGAAGAAATCCATGACCACCTCGTTCAGCGGCAATTCGTAGGTCAACATGACCTGGCGTCCCAGGTACTGCATGTTTTTCTGCGCGCCGCGCTTTTCGGTGCAGAGCGTCATCACCGGCCCGACGTAATCGCCGGGAACCAGGATAGACGCCGTGATCATCGGCTCGCGGATTTCCGCAATCTGCGAAACATCGGGAAGGCGCGAGGGATTTTCGATTTCCATGACCGTGCCGTCGCGCAGCGCCACCTGGTACACCACGGTCGGCGCCGTGGTGATCAGCGACATGCCGTATTCGCGCTCCAGCCGCTCCTGCACGATGTCCATGTGCAGCAGGCCGAGGAATCCGCAGCGGAAACCGAAACCCAGGGCCTGCGACGATTCCGGCTCGAAACGCAGCGAGGAGTCGTTCAAGTGCAGCTTTTCGAGCGCATCGCGCAACGCTTCATATTCGCTGGATTCCACCGGATAAAGGCCGGCGAACACCTGCGGCTTGATTTCCTTGAATCCGGGCAACGGCTCCGCCGCCGGTCTGTTGACCAACGTGACGGTATCGCCGACCTTGGCCGCCTGCAGTTCCTTGATGCCGGCGATGACAAAGCCCACTTCCCCAGCGGACAGACGTTCCCGGGATTGCGACTTGGGCGTAAACACCCCCACCTGCTCGCACAGGAAATTGCCTGCCCCGGCCATCAGCAGTATGCGGTCCTTAGGTTTCAGCACGCCGTCGACGACGCGGATCAGCATGACCACGCCGACATAGTTGTCGAACCAGGAATCGATGATCAGCGCTTTCAGCGGTGCCTCGGAATCGCCCTTCGGCGGTGGCATATGTTGGACAACCGCTTCCAGAATTTCGGTGATGCCCTCGCCGGTTTTGGCGCTGACCCTGACCGCATCCTTTGCCGGAATGCCGATGATGTCCTCAATCTCGGCCGCGACACGTTCGGGCTCGACCTGCGGCAGGTCCATCTTGTTGAGGACCGGTATCACTTCGACGCCGAGTTCGATCGCGGTGTAGCAATTGGCCACCGTCTGCGCTTCGACACCCTGTGAAGCATCGACCACCAGCAGTGCGCCTTCGCAGGCGGAAAGCGAGCGCGACACTTCGTAGGAAAAGTCGACATGTCCGGGGGTGTCGATCAGATTCAGCTGGTAAACCTTGCCGTCGAGCGCCTTGTAACTCAGGGCAGCGGTCTGCGCCTTGATGGTGATGCCGCGTTCGCGCTCGAGATCCATGGAATCCAGCACCTGCGATTCCATTTCCCGGTCGGATAAACCACCGCAATGCTGGATAAAACGGTCAGCAAGCGTCGATTTGCCGTGATCGATGTGCGCGATGATGGAGAAATTGCGGATGTGCTGCATTGGGATACTTCGCTGGCCCAGCAAAAGGGGCACCCTGGCTTCGCCGGAGCGCCCCATTCCGTTCGTAAGGTCGCGTATTTTAGCGGAATTTCCGCAAGTATTCAGTAACCGCCGGCCGATCCAGCCGGTAATGGCACAACTCGCGCTGGCCGTGCGCCAGTACCGGCACCCGCTCGCCATAAACCGCTTCCAGCGCAGGTTGGCTGTCGACGTCCACGACGGTCAGTTCAAATCCCAGCACGGACTGCATGGACTGCAACCCGGCCAGCATTTCGTCACACAGATGACAGTAGTGCCTGCTGTAGAGCGTGAGAACCGGGCACTGCGGCTCAGCCATTGCCGTCGATACGGAACGGGATATACAGCGAATTGCCCCCGCGCCGTACCAGCAATGCCACGATGCGGCCCTTGTCGAAGCCACCCATCAGCTGACGGAACTGTTCCACCGATTTCACGTCCTGATTGTTCACTGCGAGTATGACATCGCCCCTGCGGATGCCCGCCCGGGCTGCCGCTCCCTGGACGTTATCCACCAGCACACCGCCATCGATCTTCAGTTCCTTGCGCTGGGCATCGCTGAGATCGGCAAGTCCCATGCCGAACTGGGCAACCGCGGGGGGCTGGGGTTTGCCGCCGCGGCCGCGCCGCGCCTGCCGGTCGTCGCCGAGTTCTGCCACCGTGACCTGCAGATCGCGCGTGGTTTTGTTGCGCCAGACCCGGACGGTAACCTTGCTGCCGGGGCTGGTTCCTCCGACGATGCGCGGCAAATCCTCCGACGCTGCGACCGGCTTGCCGTCGAACGCCAGTATCACGTCGCCGGCCTCAACGCCGGCCTTGTCGGCCGGGCCGCCTTTTTCAACGGAATTCACCAGGGCGCCCTGCGGTTTGCCCAAGCCAAATCCGTCAGCGAGCTCCTTGGTCAGCGGCTGTATCACCACGCCGATGCGGCCCCGTGTCACTTTCCCGGTGGTGCGCAACTGCCGGGCGATATTGTTGGCGACGTCAATGGGTATCGCGAAGGACAGCCCCATGAAGCCGCCCGTGCGGCTGTAGATCTGCGAATTGATGCCGACAACTTCGCCCTTGAGGTTGAACAGCGGCCCTCCGGAATTCCCGGGGTTCACGGCAACGTCGGTCTGTATGAAGGGCACGAAATTTTCCTGTGGCAGCGAACGACCCTTGGCGCTGACGATACCTGCAGTAACGGTGTTGTCGAACCCGAAGGGCGAGCCTATGGCCACCACCCATTCACCGACCTTCAGTTTTCCCGGGTCGCCGAACTGGACTATCGGCAGGTTGCCGGCTTCGATTTTGATCAACGCCACGTCCGTGCGCCGGTCCGTGCCGATGACCTTGGCCTTGAATTCGCGTTTGTCGGTCAGTCGCACGGTCACTTCCTCGGCGGAATCGACCACGTGGGCGTTGGTCAGGATGTAGCCATCCGCGGAAATGATGAAGCCCGAACCCAGGGACTGGGACTGGAATTCACGCGGGCCGGGATTGGGTATGAAACGGCGGAAAAATTCATAAAACGGGTCGTTCTCGTCCAGCTGCGGCAATTGCTGCGACAGCGCGTTGCGCGTGGTCTGCGTCGTGCTGATGTTCACCACTGCTGCACCCTGCTTTTCGACGAGCTCCGTGAAATCGGGCAACTGGGCTGCCGCCGGAAGCGGCACGAAAAGGAGCAAAGCAAGAATGAAATACCTGAACATGTTCAGCCTTTCGGAAATTACCAAAGCAAGGTCGGTACCGGCTATTTCTGGACCGCGGCAACAGCTTTCGGTTCCAGCGATCTGGCAAACTGCATGACCGTTTCAGCCGGTGTTTCACCGAGGACGACGACAGTGTGACCGGAAACCGGACCGCTGTAGATGTGCACCGCGCCCTGGTGCCTGAGCATTTTTTTCCTGGCGGGCGTGGTGCCGGGCTCGATGAAAATCGACACCGCCGCAAGGCCGTCGGAAAACACCAGGTGTGAAACCGTGCCCTTTTTGCCCGGCATGGAACGCCGCAGCTCCATCAGCTTGCTGAAACCCGGTGGCTGGTTCTGGACCACCCATCCCGAATCCCCGGAGTCACCTGCGCTCAATGCGGAACGATCGACCCGCCAGTTCTGGCGAGTGCTGACAGCAGCATATCGTGACTGAACCAGTTCACGCCGGAAGGAGCCTCCGATCTGCAATGTGGAAAACGAGAATGTCTCCAGGGTTTCATTCTTGTCGTTGAGAATGCGGGAACGTAACGGAAGACCGGTTTGCAGTTCTGCGCAGAAACGGCGCTCGTACCGCAGGGCATCCCTGGGCAGCAGCGCCAGCCACTGGCATTCGGCACCGGCCACCCGGTCCGCCGAGCCCGTGACGATGCGGTAATGCCGGATCAGGTCCCGGACCTGCTCCAGGCGCACGGGAAACTGGCGCGAACCCCGGGGATCGATCAGCACGGTTTTTGTCCCGGGCAGATAGCAGGTGACCTGGTCGTTGGTGCGGATCACTTCGCGTGCCGGACCATCCAGGGTTTCCAGGCGCTCCAGCACACCGCCTGCGGGATTGACGAAATGGGCGATGCGCGAAGTTTCGGACTGTCCGCCGTGATTGAATATGAAGGTCCCGGAATAGTTGACCTTCTGGCTGGCCTGCGCCATTTTTTCCAGCATCGCCAGGGCTTCTCCGGAAGTTTCTTCCGCTGCCGTCACTCCCGGCAGCAATCCGAGGAGCAATATCCAACAGACTCTCATTTTTGCGTTACTGGCCGGCTGCCGGCGCAACAGAGATGGTGCGGATGTACGGGGCGACGCCATGGAGATTGGTGCTTGGCGACACGCCCTGGTGCGCCAGCAGATACTCGTTCATCTGGCCGTCGCTGGGTGCGCTGACCAACTGGGTTTCGGCAACCGGGGCAACCGCAGGCACCGCGCGCGCCAGTTCGGCCGGTGGATTGACCAGGTTACCGGTCGAAAAGGCCATCCAGCCGACTACTGCAATTGCCGAAACCGATGCGGCTGCCGAGAGGGCAAAGGTCAGGGGGCTGGCGGTGATCCGTGTGCGACGCGGCGCCAGCACGGTTGCTTCCCTGCCGAGGGCATCGGCAACTCGCGCCGTGACGTCAAAGGCGGGGGCGGTCTCTCCGCGCATCACGTCACCGATCAGGTGATAGGCCGCCCAGGATTCACGGGCTTCCGCTGTGTCATCCAGGCGCAACAGCGCCTGATGCGCCTCCTGCCCGGTCAGTTCACCATCCATCAGCGCTGAAATTTTTTCCATCTCACCATCTCCTGTCCTTGCTCGTGCCGAGCAAAGGTCTTAACTTGTCCGCCACCGCTTCCCGGGCCCGGAAAATCCTCGAACGCACGGTGCCGACCGGGCACTGCATGACGGCCGCGATTTCCTCGTAACTCAATCCCTCGATTTCCCGCAGGGTCAGCGCCGTCCTCAACTCCTCTGGCAACTCCTGCAGGGTTTGGTTCACAGTTTCCCCCACCTGCCTGCTCATCAGCTGGTTCTCGGGGGTATTCAAGTCACGCAACTGGTCGCCGGAATCCAGGTTCTCGGCCTCCTCTGCATCCATTTCAGTGCTGGTCGGCGCCCGCCTGCCCAGAGCGACCAGGTGATTCTTGGCAGTGTTGATCCCGATCCGGTAAAGCCAGGTGTAAAACGCACTCTCCCCGCGGAATCCTGGCAGCGCCCGGTATGCCTTGATAAACGCCTCCTGCGTGACATCCTCGACTTCACTGGGATCGCGGATGAATCGCGACAACAACCGCCCCAGCTTGCGCTGGTACTTGCTGACCAGGAGGTCGAATGCGCGCTTGTCGCCACGTTGCACACGCTCCACCAGCTGCTGATCGACTTCGCGATCGCTCATTTATTCTTTGATCCCTGACTGCGGCCTGTTCGCGACCCGTCTCCCCGGTCTGGACAGGCGCCGCGAAGTATAACCGCCTGTGTATCACCAGGCGAAACGCACAGTCGCTGCGCTACTGCACTGACTTGAGAGCGGGGATTTAGTTCACCTTCGGGGCGGCCGGATGCCGGATTTTGTCCAATATATGGCAATTATCGCGCTTCCGGGCCCGGTCCAGGGCGGGGTGGCCACGACCGGTCGAGGCAGCGAAAGCCCCACTCTACCAGCAGCGCCAGCGCGGCGGCGGGTATCGCACCGGCCAAAAGCAGATTATGGTCATTGACGGCCAGCCCGGCCACGATGCGCTCGCCAAAACCGCCAGCCCCGATGAACGCCGCCACCGTTGCGGTGCCGACGTTGATTACCGCGGCGGTCTTGATGCCGGCCAGAATTCCCGGCCGCGCCAGTGGCAACTCGATCAGCAGCATGCGCTGCCGGTCGTCGAGGCCCAGGGCGCGGGCGGCATCCCGCATGCTGCGTTCGACACCGGTCAGGGCGGTTTCCGTTCCACGCACGATGGGCAGCAGCGAATAAAGAAACAGCGCCAGGATCGCCGGGAGCGCACCAATGCGGTCCAGTGCGGCAACCAGGAATGCCAGCAAGGCGAGGCTGGGCACGGTCTGCAACAGGCCGCTCAGGGCAAGTACCGGCGGACCGGCCCGCGGCACCCGCTGCGCCAGCATGCCCAATGGCACTCCCACCGCGACACCAAGCAGCAGTGATGCGCAGACCAGCAGCACGTGCTGCAGGGCGAGGCGAGGCAAATCCTCGCCGAACAGCACCGACCGCAACGAGGGCCGCACCGCCGTCCCGGTTTGCCCCGGAGCATCCAGCCACTGCGCGGCTACGACGGCATAAGGCTGTCCCGCAAGTTCCACAGCCGCGTTCATCCGCCGCATTGCGGCATCGGATATGGATCCTTCCAGTTCACGCAGCTTCGCCCAGACCGCTGGAAGACGTTGTGGCAAGTCGCTGCGATAGACCAGCAGAGCGCGGTAATCCGGAAAAAAATTCCGGTCGTCTTCCAGCATTCGTACGCCGCCACGAGCCAGGCGTGCGTCGGTGGTGTAGACATCGATGACATCGACGCGGCGACTGGCCAGCGCAGCGTAGGCCAGGCCGTGTTCCAGCGCGGTTGGCACCAGCATTTCCAGTCCGTAGACCCTGCGCAAGGCCGGCCAGCCATCCCTGCGATGGAGAAATTCGGCAGATAAACCGATGTGAATACCCGGGAAGTCCGCAAGATCCGAGATGCGGGACAGATTCGGGTGCGCGCCGGGGCTTTCGCGGGTTGCAAGCGCATAAGAATTGCCGAATCCCAGCAGTATTCCGGCTGCAAGTCCCTGGCGGGCCAGATGCCGGTTGAGTTCCTCGACCGGTGGAACGTGATCCAGCCCGAGCAATTCCAGGGCGATGGTGCCGCTATAGTCCGGATAGAGATCGATTGCGCCGCTCCTGAGCGCCTCGAACAGGATCGCGGTATTGCCAAGTCCTGGCCTGTGTTCGACATTCACCGTGCCAGTGCGGCGCGCCGTGCCGGCAATCACTTCGCCGAGTATGTATGACTCGGTGAAACGCTTGGAGCCGACACGCAGGCTTTCCCCTGCGGCCACGGGCGCAACCGCGGCAACCGTCAGACCGATGGCGACAGCAATACGGAAACAGTAGCGGAATAAGGCGCCCAGCCCGTCGACTTCGTGTCGTTGCATGGCGCGAAGATGGTAGCATGCGCTGCGCGCCCCCATAGCCGAACATCCCCATTGCGCCGGAGCGGAACCATGACTGCAAATGCCCTCAAACTCGAATCCTTCTGGATGCCTTTTACCGCGAACCGTGCCTACAGGCAGGCGCCCCGGATGCTGGTGGCGGCGAAGGACATGCACTACGTCAGCGACGACGGCCGGAAGATTCTCGACGGCACTTCCGGACTGTGGTGCGTCAATGCCGGCCATTGCCGTCCGCGCATCGTCGAGGCTGTGCAGAAACAGGTTGCGGGCATGGATTACAGCCCGGCGTTCCAGATCGGCCATCCCGATGCCTTTCGCCTGGCAGAGCGTGTTGCCGCGCTGGCACCCGGCGATCTCGACCATGTGTTTTATTGCAACTCCGGATCCGAAGGCGTCGATACCGCGCTGAAGATCGCTCTCGCCTATCACCGGTCGCGCGGCGAAGGCCAGCGCAACGTGCTGATCGGCCGTGAACGTGGATATCACGGCGCCGGATTCGGCGGCATTTCAGTCGGTGGCATACCGGCCAACCGCAAGGCCTTCGGCAACATGCTGTTCCGGGTCGACCATCTCGCACACACCCACAATCTGAAGGAAAACGCCTTCAGCCGCGGCCAGCCGGCATGGGGTGCGCATCTCGCCGACGAACTGGAGAACCGCATCATTCCGCTGCACGACGCGAGCAACATCGCCGCCGTGATCGTCGAACCGCTGGCCGGGTCGACCGGCGTACTGGTGCCACCCAAGGGGTATCTCGAACGCCTGCGCCAGATCTGCGACAGACACGGCCTGCTGCTGATTTTCGACGAGGTCATCACCGGTTTCGGCCGCACCGGACCCTGCTTCGCCGCCGACGCGGTCGGCGTGGTGCCCGACATGATGGTGATTGCCAAGGGGTTGACGAACGGCACGGTGCCGATGGGCGCAGTCGTAGTCCGCCGGGGCATCTGCGAGACCGTCATCAACAATGCGCCGCCCGGGATCGAACTGTTTCACGGTTACACCTACTCCGCGCATCCGCTGGCCACCGCCGCTGCACTGGCGAGCCTCGACACCTACGACGAGGAAGGATTGTTCCAGCGGGCGCAGGAACTCGCGCCCTACTTCGAACAGGCAGTGCAGTCGCTGCGCGAACTGCCGCATGTGATCGACGTGCGCAACATGGGGCTGGTCGCCGGCATCGAACTCGAATCGCGGCCAGGTGCACCGGGTGCGCGAGCGTTTGATGCTTTCCTGAAATGCTACGCGAGCGGCGCGCTGATCCGCACCACCGGCGACATCATCGCGCTGTCGCCGCCGCTGATCATCAGCAAGGCACAGATCGATGAACTGGTCGGCAAACTTGCGGCGGCACTGCGTGCCGTTGCCGCTGATGACTAAAACTTGTCTATAATCAATTAGTTATACTATACCACCGGCCCGCTGCGATTCCCGGCTAAATCCGCTGTATGTCGCGCAGTTCGAGCTTGACCAGGCAGTGGTCCAGCCACTCCGCCGTCAGTTTTTCCTGCGTCGAATTCTGTTTCAGCCGCTGGTCGAGCGCTTTCCAGTCGACGCAATCCAGCGGCTGGTCCTGGTTGAAGCAGGAAAACACGTAACTGGTCTTGCCGGTCTGCGGATCAACGTGGGGCTGCAGACATTGCGCGCAGACTTCCTTCATCATGCACTGCATCGGTGAATTGATCGAACCGATCGCATGGTGCTGCGGCTTCAGGTAGGGCTTCAGCATGTCGTGCCGGGCCCGGGCCACGGCGGCCATCATGCGATCGGATCCGATGGCGATGATGCGGTCGGCGTCGCTGAACGGGATCACCTGTTCGCCAAGTTCTCCCGCAGCATAGGCTTTCATCGACTGCACGATGTTGCCGACAAAGCGGCGATCTCCGGGGCGCGAGGGCACGAACCCCGGCTCCTCGTCGCAGCACCAGACCACGACATCGCTGGCGGCCTCGATGTCCTCGATGCGGTAGCGGTCGATCATCCGTTTGTAGCCGGCGAAATAAAGTACACGGGATCCGGCCTTGCGCATCGCCTGGCCGATCGAGAACAGCACTGCATTGCCGAGGCCGCCGCCGACCAGCACCACGGTTTCACCGGACGGTATTTCGGTGGGCGTTCCGGTCGGTCCCATCAGGATCACCGGTTCACCGGGCTTGAGTTCCACACACAAGTCGCTGGAGCCGCCCATTTCGAGCACGATGGTCGACAGCAGGCCCCTTTCGGCATCGACCGATGCGCCGGTCAGCGCCAGGCCTTCCATCGCCAGCGTGCTGCCTTCGGTGCGTGGCGCCAGCGATTCGAAATTCTGCAGGCGGTAGAACTGGCCCGGACGGAAATGCCGCGCGGCCAGCGGCGCATGAACGACGACTTCGACGATTTCCGGCGTCAGGCGCTTGATTTCATGAACCGTGGCGCGCAAGTCCCGTTGCAGCGCACCGAGGAAGTCGGCATCGCCGGCCGCAGCGGCAGGCCGCACTTTTTCGAGCACGGCGCTGACCACCGGGTAGCCCTGCTTGGCGCTGCCGATGGCCTTGACCACGTTGCCGAAGTAAGACGGATGCACATCGCCGAAGTAACTGATGCAGCGGCCATCATCCCGGCGCGACAGCAGCACGTTGACCTCGTTCGGTTTGGAGATCGCCTTTTCCGCGCTGAGCGGACTGCCGTCGCTGCCGCAGGCGCGGAAATAACGGCCGTCGAGCACGAAATTGGCGGCATCTTCGCGTGCCAGCACGGTGTTGGGCTGGGTGCCGGCGGCAATCAGCACCGCCCGTGCCGGCAGCTCCACCTGTCCCTGTTCCTGCCACTGGCCGTCATTGCTGCGGGCATGCACCGCGACTTTCAGCGACCGGGCATGGCCATACTGGTCAACTTCGATGGCCAGCGGCGTCAGGCATTCAGCGAACGTGATGCCTTCTTCCAGCGCCTTGTGCACTTCCTCATGATTCAGGGTGTACGACGGGCTGTCGACCAGCCGCTTGCGGTAGGCGATGGTCGCCCCGCCCCAGGACTGCAGCAGCTGCAGCACGCGCGGTTCACGGCTTTGCGCTGCCGCGGCCGCGCGTTCGGCGCGGATCGCCTGCGCATGCGCGATGAATTCGTCGGCAATTTCCCGCTCCTCGGCATTCCACGCAATGCGCGCCGCCGCTTCGCCGTGTTCCCGCGCCAGTTGCTCGTAGCGCAGCAGGAATTTCTCGACCTGAAGCGGATAGTACGCCAGCGATTCAGTGGCGGTATCGACCGCGGTCAGGCCGCCGCCGATGACCACTACCGGCAGCCGCAGCTGCATGTTGGCGATCGAGTCGGTCTTCGCCGCGCCGGTCAGCTGCAGCGCCATCAGGAAATCGGATGCCGTGCGCACGCCGCGAACCAGGCCGTTGGGCAGGTCGAGCACCGTGGGCCGGCCGGCGCCGATTGCGAGGGCGATATGGTCGAAGCCGCCCGCAAAGGCCTGGTCAGCGGAAATCGTGCCGCCAAAACGCACGCCGCCGAACATCGCAAACTGTTCCCGCCGCTCCAGCAGCAGGCGGATGATTTTCAGGAAATTCTTGTTCCAGCGCACGGTAATGCCGTATTCGGCAACGCCGCCGAACCCGGCCATCGCGCGCTGGTCCAGCGATTCGTACAGTTCATTGACGTCGCGGACCGGTTTGAAGGCCACGCGCCTGCCGGTACCGTCGATGCCGGACAATTCCGCCGGCAGGGGTTCGATCTTCAGGCCGTCGATGCCGACCACCGTGTGCCCGTCGTTCATCAGGAAATGCGCCAGTGAAAACCCCGCCGGCCCCATGCCGGCGATCAGCACGCGTTTTCCGGTCGGCGCCCCGGGATACGGATGCCGCAGGTTCAGCGGATTCCAGCGTGTCAGCAGGCTGTAGATCTCGAACCCCCAGGGCAGCTCCAGCACGTCTTTCAGGGTGCGCGTCTCCGCCTGCGGGATGTTAACCGGCTCCTGCTTCTGGTAGATGCAGGCTTTCATGCAGTCGTTGCAGATGCGGTGTCCGGTCGCGGCCACCATCGGGTTGTCGACGGTGATGATGGCTATCGCGCCGATCGCCAGGCCTACGGTCTTGGCCTTGTGGAATTCCGAAATTTTTTCTTCCAGCGGGCACCCGGCCAGGGTGATGCCGAAGGGGGACTTCTTGAACGACTGCGCCCCGCGGCCGCTGGCGCCCTTTTCCAGCAGGCCTTTCGAGCACGAATCCTTGCCCTGTTCGTGGCACCAGATGCAGTAATTGGCCTCATCAAGTGCGCCGGTAAGGTCGGTGCCGGCATCGGTCAGCTTGAAACCCTGGCGCTGCCGCAGCCGGGAGACGTCGAACCGGTGTTCGGTGTAACCCGCTGCAACCGAAGTCTGCACTGGCACCAGGTGCTGCACGTCCAGCTTGTGCGGGGACTTGAAGAGCACCCCGTCGCGGTGGCGGGCGCGACCCGCGGGCGTGTGCGCCGCCCACGCGGCATACTGCAGCGCCAGTTCCAGCGCTTCGGCATTGCCCTGCTCGTCCTGCTGCCAGACTGTGACCTTCCTGGCAAATGCGGGCTCCGTAAGGGGCTCGCCAAACAGCACCGCCAGTTTTTCGCCCACGGCGTTGCCGTCGATGGCCGCAGCAGCCTCGGCCTTGTACTTGTGCATCGCCTTGCGTTGCACGAACAGGCGCTTGATGCCGTACAGCGGCGCAAGTTCATGATGCCGGGCCGACAGCGCGCGAACCTCGGCCTCGATGTCGAACAGCTGCGCGATGAAATCGTCCAGGTGCGGCGCCAGCGCCAGCAGCAGTTCGGACTCCGCTTTTGCCGGCAAGGGATCGGCGCCTGCGCGCGCATGCAGCAGCCGCGCATGCAGGCCGGCGTCCGTTTCCGCCAGTTCCCGCAGGAAAATTCCGTCCAGGCGCAGCAATCCATCACGGTGATAAAGATCGTCGAACGTGAGTCCGAAACGGAGCGCGGGCGAGTCTTGGTGTTTCAAGATTTTTCGGGGTTGGGACAAAGGCGAAATTATATCAACAGGAGTATCCATGGCTCGGTCTATGGAGTTATTTGCCTGGTCTTGCAGGCAATGACGGCTGCTGGGCCTGTGCAATAATCCGGGTCATCGGGAAAATCCGGGAAAACACCCCAGCCCATGAACTCCGCCCAGACAAGGATGCTGGTCTGGATACTGCTCTCGGTGATCGCTGCTCTGATCACCTACGCGGCATTCAGCGGCTATCTCAGCCCGGAACTGCTGCTCGGGTTTGCCAATTCCTTTTCGTGCTGACATGCGCGGGAGTCAGCATCCCGGCGTCGATGAGGCCGGCACCGCGAGGGATTTCAGGTATGCGAACGGGTAAAGGCCGTGCCGGTGCCCGTCGTCAAACCCTATGAGCAGGGTATTCGCGCCATAAGCCTCGATCGCAATGATGCGGATGCCGGGCATGACCCGCAGCCTGCGCCCCGCCCGCTGTGTTACCGAACAGTGCGCGCAATGGCAGGACTCGCGCAGCAGGTGGTGGGACAAGCGATCGGTTGACCCGTCGTTCCAGGTGATCGCCAGCAGGCCGTCGCCGTGGTTATTCCTGATTTCCACGGGATTGACCGGAGTGTTCATCGCA
Organism: Burkholderiales bacterium; assembly: GCA_050250695.1. Lineage (GTDB taxonomy): Bacteria > Pseudomonadota > Gammaproteobacteria > Burkholderiales > SG8-41. The sequence goes on along the minus strand of JBFWOE010000030.1, from coordinate 3,072 downwards.
GCATCCTGTTCAGACCACGGTTTCCACGCCCCGTGGCCCGACTTCCATGCCGAACCCGCTCAGGCCGCCGTCCTTGAGTTCGGCACCCATGGCTGCCAGAGATTCTTCGCGGATCAGGGCTTTGAGCTGCTGCACCAGGCCGACAAAAGCCGGTGTATAGGTCATCTCCGGCGTGCGTGGCCGCGGCAGCGGAACCCTGATCTCGGCCTTGATGCGGCCGGGGCGCGCAGTCATCACGTAAATCTTGTCGGACAGGAAGATGGATTCTTCGATGTCATGGGTCACGAACAGCACCGAAATCCGGAACTGCTGCCACATGTTGGTGAGGATTTCCTGCATGACCACCCGGGTCTGCGCATCCAGGGCGCCGAAAGGTTCATCCATCAGCAGCACCTGCGGACTGGTTGCCAGCGCCCGCACGATGCCCACGCGCTGTTTCATGCCTCCGGACAACTGGTCGGGATAGTGATTTTCAAAGGCGAGCAGGCCGGCGAGACCGAGCAGCGTGCGTGCCTGCGGCACCCGTTGGGCCGCCGGCACGCCTTTCATTTTCAGCCCGAACTCCACGTTCTTGCGCACCGACAGCCAGGGAAACAGCGAATATTGCTGGAAAACCACTCCGCGATCCGAACCCGGCCCCCTGATCGCAGCACCGTCAACCAGCGCGTTGCCCGAGGTCGGCCGCACGAAACCGGCGACGATGTTGAGCAGTGTCGACTTGCCGCAGCCCGAAGGCCCGATCAGCGAAACAAATTCGCCGGGTTTGACATCCATGGTCACGGAGCTGACGGCTTCGACAACATTGCCCCCGGCGCTGAATACCACGCCGAGGTCACTGATGTTGATGGCACCCCTGGACAGTTCGCTCATTTTTTCCCGCTCCCGGCATAGGTTGACCATGGCATCAGCAGCCTGCCGATGATCTGGATGGCGCCGCTGCATGCGAGACCGAGAACGCCGATGGTGATCATGCCCAGGCCGATTTCCGAATAACTGACCAGCGAATAGGCTTCCCAGGTGAAATAGCCGACACCGAACTGGCCGGAAATCATTTCCGCGGCAATCAACGAAACCCACGCCACTCCCATGCCGACCGAAAATCCGGTAAAGATGTGCGGCATCGCCCCGGGCAGGATCACGTTCGTGAACAGGCGGAACTCGTTGGCTCCAAGGCTGCGCGCCGCACGGATCAATACCGGATCAATCGAATGCACGCCGTGGATGGTATTGATCAATATCGGGAAAAATGACCCCAGAAAGGTGATAAAAACGATGCTGACCTCGTTGGTCGGCCACAGCATGATGGCCATCGGCACCCAGGCGATGGCCGGAATCGGCCGCAACACTTCGCAGATCGGAAACAGCAGGTCACGCATGACCCGGTAACGGCCGATCAACAGGCCAAGCAGGGAACCCAGCACGACGGCGATGGAAAACCCGATCAGGATGCGGCGCACGCTGATGCCGATATTGAGCAGGAATTTTCCGGACTGGTTCACTTCCACGACTTTCTGCAGCACCTCAGCCGGTGTCGGCACATTGGTGAAGCGGATGTAGAACTCCAGTTTGTAGCGGGTGCCTATGTACCAGACGCCGAGCAGAATGCCGATTGAAACGACCCAGAGCAGCATGCTTGCAGCGTTGTCGCGCAGCCAGCGGACAGCCGGATTGCCGGCCGCCGGCGGCACCACGGAAGCCGGCATGGCCGCCGCAGCAGCCGGCGGCGGACGGATGCCGCCACGATCATCCGCCACCGGACTTTCCTCCTTGCGCAGTGCCTGAACAGTGCTCATGGATTCGTCCTGTCGCCGCGTCTACTTGCCGACATTCGCCGCAGCCAGCGCCTCGGCATAGGTGGCCAGCTTTCCGCCGCTTTTGGCGACATGGGCTTCGGCATCCTTCTTCAGCAGGAAGGGAACGATCTGCGGTTTCTTCGGATCCGCTGCGTTCAGCGCATAGAACGCCTTGTCGGCGAACATCTTGATGCCCAGCGACTTGTCGAAGACATAGGCCACGTTGATTTTCTTGCCTTCGCCCTGGTACTTCCTGATGCCGGCCAGTGTGCAGACCGTCGAGCTGAACGGCACGATATCGCCGCCGGTCACCCAGATCTGCCCGGCTTCCCGCGGTTGCCTGATCGCCGCATTGCACAGGGTGTCCTTGCCGCTGATTTCATACCCGGAAAATGACGCTTTCTGCTTTTCGTAATCGAGTTTGAGTTCCTTGAAAGTCTGCTTCAGGTAGTTTTCGTTGACCCAGGCATTGACGTTGAATTCCTTGACCCTGCCCATTTTCTGCAGCACGCCATGGACCACGCCTATGGTTTCCACCCATTTCGGCTTGATCGTCGGATCAAGCGTGTGCACCCCGCTGGGTCCGAGGAACACATAAGCCACTTCCTTCTCGATCTTGGTCCACTCCTCGACTTTTTCCATGGCCAGTTTCGGGTTCTTGCGCACCCAGTCGTTGGCCTCCATCAGCGCCTTGATGTATGCAACGACGATTTCCGGATATTTCTCGCCGAAATCCTTGCGGATTACCACGCCGTGGAAAGTCGGTATCTTGGTCTCGGCGCCGTCGAATATCTTGCGTGCGAAGCCGCGGAACGGCAGCAGTTCGGCGAACGGAACAAAATCGCCATGACCGTCGATGCGTTTTTCCTGGAGATTGGTGGTGCCGACTTCGGGCGACTGGCTCGCCAGGTTCCAGAAATTTTCCGGCCAGCCCCGCGCCTGCATCGCCTGCAGCATCATGCCGTGCGCCGCGGAACCGAACGGCACCGACACCAGTTTGCCTTTGAGGTCGGCGAGTTCGTAATACGGTGAATCCTTGTGCACCACCACGCCGTTGCCGGCGCCGAACTGGTTGTAGGCAATGATCGCGATCAGTTGCGTCTCATTCTTGGTGGCCTGCCCCGTTGCGCCGGCCACCAGCAGCGGATAGTCGCCCATCATGCCGATGTGGATCTTGTCGGCCATCATGCCGTTGGTGATCGGCGGCCCTGAGGTGGCGTTCTGCCAGTCGAATTCAGACTTCTCGCCGGCGTATTTCCCGGGGTTGGGCAGGTGTTTT
>JBFWOE010000029.1:0-25558 GCA_050250695.1 Burkholderiales bacterium | reverse complement strand
AGGCAGGCGCGAGATCTTGCCGAGGCCGGCGGCCTCGAGTGCGGCAAGGCTGTGGTACTTGGCGGTTTTTCCGGGGGAAGGGGTGAATTCCTTCAGGGTATTGAAGGTGTCTTGGGCCATGTCGGTTTGTCCTTGATCAGGCAGCCATCAGTTCGCGTAACACGTAAGGAAGGATGCCGCCGTGTTTGAGGTATTCGACTTCGATCGGCGAATCCACGCGCAGGGTGACGGTGACATTCTGGGTGCTGCCGTCCTTGCGATGGATCACCAGCGTGACGTCCTGCATAGGCTTGACGTTGCCGCCGGCCACGCCCAGCAGGTCGAAGGTCTCGGTGCCGTCGATTTTCAGCGACTGCACGCTGTCATCGCCCTTGAACTGGCAGGGCAGTACGCCCATGCCGATCAGGTTGGAGCGGTGGATGCGTTCGAAGCCGCGGGCGACCACGACCTTGATGCCCAGCATCTGCGTGCCCTTGGCAGCCCAGTCGCGCGATGAACCGGTGCCGTAGGCTTCGCCGCCGAACACGAACAGCGGCATGTTTTCCTTCTGGTAGCGCATCGCGGCTTCGTAGATCGTCATCTTGTCGCCGGAAGGCTGGTGGAAGGTGACGCCGCCCTCGCTCCCGGGCACCATCAGGTTCTTGATGCGCGGGTTGGCAAAGGCGCCGCGCACCATCACTTCGTGGTTGGTGCGGCGCGAGCCGAAGCTCGAGAGGTCGGTGCTGCCGGCCGCGACCAGCCAGTCGCCGGCCAGCGTGCCCTTGCGGATCGGCGCCACCGGGCTGATGTGGTCGGTGGTCAGCTTGTTGCCGAAGATGCCCAGTGCGCGGCCGCCCTTGACGTCGCTGATCTTCGGCAGTTCTTTTTTGAAGCCTTCGAACAGCGGCGGTTCGAGCATGTAGGTGGATTTCGGATCCCACTGGAACAGCGCGCCCTTGGCTTCGGGGATGGCTTCCCACAGGTCTTTCGCACCGGAGAGGTCGCCGTACTCGCGTTTGAAATTGTCGCTGCTGGTGGCGAACTTCATCACCGCATCGACTTCGGCGGGCGAAGGCCACAGGTCCTTCAGGAACACCGGCTTGCCGTCCTTGTCGTTGCCGATCGGATCGGTGTCGACGTTTTTCAGCACGGTGCCGGCGAGCGCGAAGGCGACCACCAGCGGCGGGCTCATCAGGAAATTGGCCTTGAGCGACTGGTGCACGCGCGCTTCGAAGTTGCGGTTGCCGGAGAGCACGGCCGCTGCGATCACATCGTTTTTCACGATGGATTCCTCCAGATCCTTGTCCAGCGGGCCGGCGAGGCCCATGCAGGTGGTGCAGCCGTAGGCGACGACATGAAAGCCCAGCTGTTCCAGGTAGGGCAGCAGGCCGGACTGCTTGAGGTACGCGGTGACCACCTTGGAGCCGGGGGCGAGCGAGGTTTTCACTCGCGCATGCGGCTTCATGCCTTTCTCGACGGCTTTTTTCGCCAGCAGGCCGGCGGCAAGCAGCACCCAGGGGTTGGAGGTGTTGGTGCAGGAAGTGATGGCGGCAATGCCGATGTCGCCGTGGCCGACGTCGCCGATCGTCTTGTTGGCGACCGGAACACGCTTGGCCAGGTCGGCGGCGGGCTTGTTGTAACCGCTCTCCGCGACCGGCTTGGAGAACAGCTCGGTGAAGCGCGCGCCTATGCCTTCGAGGTTGATGCGCTCCTCGGGCTGCTTGGGGCCGGAGACGCTGGGGCGTACGGTCGAGAGGTCGATCTCGACGATCTGCGTGTAGTCGATGTCCCCCTTTTTCGGGATGCCGTACATGCCCTGCGCCTTGAGGTAGGACTCGATGGCGTCGCAATGCTGTTCGCGGCCCGTCATGCGGTAGTACTCGAGGGTCTTGTCGTCGATCGCGAAGAAGCCGCAGGTCGCGCCGTAGTCGGGCGACATGTTGGCGACGGTGGCGCGGTCGGTGGGTGTGAGGGAGGCGGCGCCCTCGCCGAAATATTCGACGAACTTGTTGACGACGTTGGTCTTGCGCAGCAGCTCGGTGACGGTGAGCACGAGGTCGGTGGCGGTGACGCCGGGCTTGAGTTTGCCGGTCATGTGCACGCCGACGACGTCGGGTTCGAGGAAGTAGTAGGGCTGTCCGAGCATGCCGGCTTCTGCCTCGATGCCGCCCACGCCCCAGGCCAGCACGCCGATGGCGTTGACCATCGTGGTGTGCGAGTCTGTGCCGACGGTGGAATCGGGATAATAGACACCGTCCTTTTCCCAGACTCCGCGTGAAAGGTATTCGAGGTTGACCTGGTGGCAGATGCCGTTGCCCGGCGGCACCACACGGATGCCGGAGAAGGCCTGCTTGGCCCATTTGAGGAAGGTGTAACGCTCGCCGTTGCGTTCGAACTCGATTTCCATGTTCTTGCGCAGTGCGTCGGTGGAGTTGTGCACGTCGACGACCACCGAGTGGTCAACGACCAGGTCGACCGGTACCAGCGGCTCGATCTTGGTCGGTTCGAATTTCTGGCGCTTGGCTTCCGCGCGCATCGCGGCGAAATCGTTCAATGCCGGGAAGCCCGCCATGTCCTGCAGCATGATGCGTGCGAGCACGAAGGGCACTTCCTGTGTGCGCGGAGCATTGGGCTTCCAGTCGGCCAATGCCTTGACTGCATCTTCAGTGATGCGCTTGCCGTCGCAGTTGCGCAATACGGACTCAAGCACCACGCGCAGGCTCACCGGCAGGCGCGAGATCTTGCCGAGGCCGGCTTCTTCGAGCGCGGCGAGCGAGTAGTATTTGCCGGTCTTGCCCGACTTGAGTTTGAATTCCCTTAACGAGTTGAACGCATTGTTGGCCACGCGGATGCTCCTTGAAAAATGGGGTGCCGGTAAAGGGTGCCGGAGAACCGTGGATTATAGTGTGTTGCAGGGCGGGATTGAATCGCCGGCGGCTGCCCGGTCGCTGTTCGCCATGCGGAATCAGCCGCCGCTTTTGGCCTTCAGGTGCAACCGTTTGTGTTCGGCGAACTGGCGGATCTTGTAGGCACCGCTGGCGACGAATTCGGCGAGCAGCTTGAACTCATCGACGTCGCGTACCGCGCCGGTGACGCGGGTGACTTCGCGGCCTTCCAGGTCATGGAAGGCGAAGGTGGGGGTGGCGCGGACTTTGGCTTCGGCGGCAAAGGCCTTTTCAGTGATGTCGCGGCCGCTGAAATCCTTCAAGGGCACCGAGCCGAAGAGGTCGATGGTGAACATCGCGAAATGTTTGCGGTACAGCGCCTGAACGTCGACGCGGTTGAGCACGTTCTGTTTCATGTAGAGGCAGGCCGGGCAGCCCTCCTGCTCGTACATGAACAAGATGCCCTTCTTGCCCGCGGCCCTGGCATCGGCAAGTTCTGCCTTGAGGTCGCCGGTGTTGGCGTCGAAGAAATGCGTCATCGCATCGCGGGTTTCCGCGGCGGACACGGGCTGGGCAAGCGCAAACAGCGCCGCGAGCAGAAGCCTGGATAGCAGTGATTTCAAAATAGTGTTTAAAAACAATAAGTTATAAATCAAGCCTCAGATCACCATCAGGTCGACGAATTCGTGCACCGGCGTGGTTTCGAGTTTCTGCTGGTCCTGGCACAGGGCATAGATGGCGGCACGCTGCTTCTCCGGGAAACGCCGCGCGAGGTTGGTGCGGAACTTGGCCTCGAGCAGCGGCACGCCTTCGGCGCGACGCCGGCGATGGCCCACCGGATATTCGACAGCGATATCGGCAGTTTTGCTCCCGTCCTTGAAGAACACCTGGATCGCGTTGGCGATCGAGCGTTTTTTCGGATCGAGGTAATCCTTCGTCCAGGCTTTTTTCTCGATGCACACCATCTTGTCGCGCAACTTGTCGACGCGCGGGTCGCGCGCGACCTCGTCTTCGTAGTCGGCAGCGGTGAGGTTGCCCTTGATCATGCCGATCGCGGCCATGTACTGGATGCAGTGGTCGCGGTCGGCCGGATTGTTGAGCGGTCCCTTTTTGTCGATGATGCGGATCGCCGACTCGTGGGTGGTGATGACGACCTTCCTGATGTCGTCGAGGCGGTTTTTAACCTGCGGATGCAGCTGGATTGCGCATTCGACAGCGGTCTGGGCGTGGAATTCGGCCGGGTAGGAGATCTTGAACAGCACGTTTTCCATCACGTAGGAGCCGTATTTGCGGGTGAACTTGAAGGGCTTGCCCTTGAACAGCACGTCGTAGAAGCCCCAGCCCTTGGCTGTCAGGCCCGAGGGGTAGCCCATCTCGCCTTTTGCGGCCATCAACGCCAGGCGCACCGCGCGGCTGGTGGCGTCGCCGGCAGCCCAGGACTTGCGTGAACCGGTGTTCGGCGCATGGCGGTAGGTGCGCAGCGACTGGCCGTCGATCCAGGCGTTCGACACGGCGTTGAGCGTTTCCTCGCGCGTGAGGCCCATCAGGCTGCAGATCACCGCGGTGGAGGCGACTTTCACCAGCAGCACGTGGTCGAGGCCGACGCGGTTGAAGCTGTTCTCCAGCGCGATCACGCCCTGGATTTCATGGGCCTTGATCATGGCGGTGAGCACGTCGCGCATCACCAGCGGTTTTTTGCCGGCGGCCACCGCCTGGCGCGACAGGTAATCGGCCATCGCGAGGATGCCGCCGAGGTTGTCGGACGGGTGCCCCCATTCGGCGGCAAGCCAGGTGTCGTTGAAATCCAGCCAGCGGATCATGCAGCCGATGTTGAAGGCGGCCATTACCGGCTCGAGCTGGAACGAGGTCCCCGGCACTTTCGCGCCGTTTGCCAGAGTCGCGCCCGGCACCACCGGCCCCATCAGCTTGGTGCAGGCAGGGTAGGACAGTGCTTCGAAGCCGCAGCCCAGTGTGTCCATCAGGCACAACCGCGCGGTGTTGTAGGCCTCGGCGCTGCTGATCTTCGCCTTGCCGGCGTAATCAGTGATGTCGGCGATGACCTGGTCGGGTTTGGGGCGGACGTTGGAGATGTGAGAGGACATGCTGTGCCTTTGTCTTTGGACTGTGCGTTACTTGCGGTCTTTGAGCGCGACGAAGCTGCGGTTTTCCGGCCCGGTATAGACCGCGGTCGGGCGGATGATCTTGTTGTCGATGCGCTGCTCGATGACGTGAGCCGACCAGCCGCTGGTGCGCGAGATGATGAACAGCGGGGTGAACATCGGCGTCGGCACGCCCATGCGGTGGTACGACACCGCGGAGTACCAGTCGAGGTTGGCGAACATTTTCTTCTCGCGCATCATCACCGTCTCGATGCGTTCGGCGACGTCGAACATCTTCATGTCGCCGATCTCCTTCGACAGCTTGCGCGCGACTTCCTTGATGATCTTGTTGCGCGGATCGGCAATGGTGTAGACCGGGTGGCCGAAGCCGATCACCACTTCCTTGTTGGCGATGCGGGTGACGATGTCGTTTTCGGCGTCATCGGGTGTTTCGTAGCGGTTCATCACCTCGAACCCGACTTCGTTGGCGCCGCCGTGTTTGGGGCCGCGCAGAGCGCCGATGCCGCCGGTGATCGCCGAATGGATGTCGGAACCGGTGCCGGCGATGACGCGGCAGGTGAAGGTCGAGGCGTTGTATTCGTGTTCGGCGTAGAGGTTGAGCGAGGTGTGCATCGCACGCACCCAGGATGCGGAGGCCGGTTTGCCGTGCAGCAGGTGCAGGAAATGGCCGCCGATGGAATCGTCGTCGGTTTCAACGTCGATGCGTTTGCCGTTCTGGCTCCAGTGATACCAGTAGAGCAGCATCGAGCCGAAGGACGCCATCAGCCGGTCGGCAATGTCGCGCGCGCCGGGCAGGTTATGGTCTTCGCGTTCGGGCTGTGCCGCGCCCAGAGCCGAGCAGCCGGTGCGCATCACGTCCATCGGGTGCGCCGCAGGCGGCAGCTGCTCCAGCACGTTGCGCACCGCCGCGGGCAGGCCGCGCAGCGATTTGAGCTTGGTCTTGTAGGCGGTGAGTTCGGCGGCGTTGGGCAGCTTGCCGTGCACCAGCAGGTGGGCGATTTCCTCGAATTCACAGGTCTCGGCGATGTCGAGGATGTCGTAACCGCGGTAATGCAGGTCGTTGCCGCTGCGGCCGACGGTGCACAGCGCGGTGCTGCCGGCGGGCACGCCCGACAGGGCCACGGATTTTTTCGGTTTGAAGGCAGAGGCTTCGGACTTGTTGTTCATCGTCGTTCCTTGATGTTCAAACAAAAGAGCGGACGCTGCAGGCTTGCAGGGTCCGCTCCGGCGCAGGCATGTCGGAAATGCTCAGCCTAGCAATCCCAGTATCGAATCGCGTTCTTCCTGGAGTTCCTTCAGCGTCGCCTGCATGCGCGCCTTGCTGAATTCGCTCTGGTCGAGACCCTTGACGATCTTGTACTTGCCGTCCTTGCAGGTCACCGGGAAGCCGTAAATCATGCCGGCGGGGATGCCGTAGCTGCCGTCGGACGGGATGCCCATGCTGACCCAGGTGCCTGCCTTGGTGCCCTTGACCCAGTCGCGGATGTGGTCGATGGCTGCATTGGCCGCGCTCGCCGCGGAAGACAGGCCGCGGGCGTCGATGATCGCGGCGCCGCGCTTCTGGATGGTCGGAATGAAATCGTTTTCGAGCCAGGCCTGGTCGTTGATCATCGGCCATATTTTCTTGCCGCCGGCGGTGGCCTGGAAGATGTCGGGATATTGGGTGGCGGAATGGTTGCCCCAGACGGTGAGTTTCTTGATCTCGGTGACCGGCTTGCCGATTTTCTGTGCGACCTGGGTCAGTGCGCGGTTGTGGTCGAGGCGCATCATCGCCGAGAAGTTGGAGGGCTTGAGCTTGGGCGCGTTTTTCATCGCGATAAGGCAGTTGGTGTTGGCGGGGTTGCCCACGACCAGCACCTTGACGCTGCGCTTGGCGACTTCGGACAGTGCCTGACCCTGCGGCGCGAAAATCCTGCCGTTGGCTTCGAGCAGATCCTTGCGCTCCATGCCGGGGCCGCGGGGACGGGCGCCGACCAGCAGAGCGACATCGGCGTCGGCGAAGGCCACCATCGGGTCGGAGGCGGGCACCATGCCGTGCAGCAGCGGGAAGGCGCAGTCGTCGAGTTCCATCATCACGCCCTTCAGCGCCTTTTGCGCGCGCTCGTCGGGGATTTCCAGCAACTGCAGGATTACCGGTTGGTCCTTGCCGAGCATTTCACCGCTGGCGATGCGGAACAGCAGGCTGTAGCCGATCTGGCCGGCGGCGCCGGTTACCGCCACGCGCATGGGTCGTTTCATCTGGAAGCTCCTGAATTTCCTGGTTTTTTGTGGGATGGCGGCGCTGGCATCGGGCGAGAAACAAGGACGAAGTGACACGTTGTGCGCACACCGGAGTACATCGCGGATGATAGCGAACGCGGGGAATTTCGGTCAACAACACCCGGGCAGCGCGGCAGTAAGTGCGCCGCCGTCGCATCACTGCAATGGAATGATCGCAATATGTGGATCGGGCGCCGATCTTTCGCGGCGGTTACCGCACGGCGGGACGCCGCAACGGCATATGGAATCTTCAATCCGCAGGCTTTACGCACGCGTCAACGCAGCACGATCGCATGAACGGATTTTGCCGTTGGCGGGTGCTGCCGCGCGTTCCGCTGCGTTGCAAAAGCTGGTAGTATTTCATGCGCTTATTCTCGGTTCTGATCCGTTTTCACTCGTGCTAAAAACTCTCAATTGATGCGGTGCATGCGGCGCAGCATCGCCATCCGGAGAGTGGTTGCCGGGTAGAGCTCCCGCTCAGCAGAACCGAACTTCGTCCCAAGGAGTGCGTGTGTCGTCCACAGTGGCCCGAAAAAGACCCAAACATCTGAATCTGATGCAAATCCGGCTGCCGGTGCCGGGCATCATTTCCATCATGCATCGCGTCAGCGGCGCGGTGCTGTTCCTGCTGATTCCGCTGCTGCTGTGGCTGTTCCAGTCCAGCCTGCAGTCCCATGGCAGTTTCATGCAATTCAGCGCGGTGGTCAGCCATCCGCTGATGAAGCTGGTGCTGCTGGGACTGCTGTGGGGTTACCTGCACCACCTCCTGGCCGGACTGCGGCACCTGTTCCTCGATCTGCACATAGGCATCGAACTCGAGACGGCGCGCCTTACCAGCATGATCGTGCTCGCCGGCGGCATCGTGCTGACGCTGGCGGCGGGGGTGGCCTTATGGTGAATCGCGAAGTAAGCGGCGCCCATTACGGCCTGCGCGACTGGCTGGCGCAGCGCGCCACCGCGGTGGTGATGCTGGTTTACACGCTGCTCCTGCTGATGGCGCTGGTGATGCTGCCGAAATTCGATTACTGGCACTGGAAGGCGTTGTGGAGCCTGCCGCTGATGCAGTACTCGACGCTGCTGTTCATGGCCGCGCTGCTGCTACACGCCTGGATCGGGGTGCGCAACATATTCATGGATTACATCAAGGATTCCGGCCTGAGGCTGACGCTGTATGTGCTCGTAATCCTGGCCCTGATCGGATATGGCGCGTGGGCAGTGCAGATTCTGTGGGGCAAATGAGCAATGGGCACTACGACAAGACAGTTTGACGCGGTGGTGGTCGGCGCCGGCGGTTCCGGCCTGCGCGCTGCGCTGCAACTCGCCGAAGCCAACCTTCGGGTGGCAGTTCTTTCAAAGGTGTTTCCGACGCGCTCGCACACGGTGGCGGCTCAGGGCGGGGTATCCGCTTCGCTCGGCAACGAGGAGCCGGACAACTGGCACTGGCACATGTACGACACGGTCAAGGGCTCGGATTACCTCGGTGACCAGGACGCAATCGAGTTCATGTGCCGCAAGGCCAGCGAAGCGGTGATTGAACTCGAACACTACGGCATGCCCTTCGACCGGCTGGACAACGGCAAGATCTACCAGCGGCCGTTCGGCGGTCATACCAGCAACTACGGCGAGCGCGCGGTGAAGCGTGCCTGCGCCGCCGCCGACCGCACCGGCCACGCGATGCTGCACACGCTTTACCAGCGCAACGTGCGAGCCAAGACCCAGTTCTTCGTCGAGTGGATGGCGCTCGACCTCGTGCGCAACCAGGCCGGCGACGTGCTCGGCGTGGTGGCGATGGAAATGGAAACCGGTGAAGTAACGATCCTGCACGCGAAGGCGACGCTGCTTGCCACCGGCGGCGCGGGGCGCATCTACGCCGCCAGCACCAACGCTTTCATCAATACCGGCGACGGCCTCGGCATGGCGGCGCGCGCGGGCATTCCGCTGGAAGACATGGAGTTCTGGCAGTTCCACCCGACGGGTGTTGCGGGTGCCGGCGTACTGATTACAGAAGGCGTGCGCGGCGAGGGCGGCTTCCTGCTGAACAAGAACGGCGAGCGCTTCATGGAGCGCTACGCGCCGACGGTCAAGGACCTGGCGAGCCGCGACGTGGTATCGCGCGCGATGGCCACCGAGATCAAGGAAGGCCGCGGAGCCGGCAAGGAAGCCGACCACATCCTGCTCAAGCTCGACCACCTCGGTGCCGACGTCATCGACAAGCGGCTGCCCGGCATTCGTGAAATCGCCAAGAAATTCGCCAACGTCGACCCCGCCAGGGACCCGATTCCGGTGGTGCCGACCTGTCATTACCAGATGGGCGGCGTGCCCACCAACATGCACGGCCAGGCGCTGGCGGGCCATTCCGGCGGCGCGATCGTCAAGGGGCTTTACGCCGCCGGCGAATGCGCCTGCGTTTCGGTACACGGCGCCAATCGCCTCGGCACCAATTCGCTGCTCGACCTGCTGGTGTTCGGCAAGGCCGCGGGCGAGCAGGTGGTGAAGGACCTCGAGGCCGACGCGATCGCCCACCAGGACCTGCCGAAGGATGCGGCCGACCGTGCGCTGGCGCGGCTGGCGAAGCTGGATGCTGCAAAGTCGGGAGAGAGCGTGCACGAAGTGGGCGCTGAACTGCGGCGCACGATGCAGCTGCATTGCGGCGTGTTCCGTTTCCCGGACAGCCTCGCAGAGGGCGTGCGCAGGATCCACGAAGTCGCGCAGCGCGCAGGCAGCCTGTATTTCAAGGACAAGAGCAAGGTGTTCAACACCGCGCGCGTCGAGGCGCTGGAACTGGAAAACCTGGTCGAGGTCGCGGTGTCGACGATGGTGTCGGCGCATGCGCGCCAGGAATCGCGCGGTGCCCATGACCGCAGTGATTTCCCGAACCGCGACGATGTCAACTGGATGAAACACACGTTCTGGTACAAGGAGGGCAACCGCCTCGAGTACCGCCCGGTCAACCTGAAGCCGCTGACGGTCGAATCCTTCGAGCCCAAGGCCCGGGTCTACTGACCCGCGCCGCCGATTACACCAGGAAACTGAAATGCGCCTTTCCATCTACCGCTACAATCCGGACGTCGACGCCAAGCCCTACATGCAGGACTACGACATCGAGCTGGAGCCGACCGACCGCATGCTGCTCGATGCGCTGGTGCGCCTTAAGTCGGTGGACGACACTTTTTCGTTCCGCCGCTCCTGCCGCGAAGGCGTCTGCGGTTCGGATGCGATGAACATCAACGGCAAAAACGGGCTGGCCTGCATTACCAGGATCGCCGATCTTAAGGAGCCGGTGGTGATCCGGCCGCTGCCCGGGCTGCCGGTGATCCGCGACCTGATCGTCGACATGTCGCAGTTCTTCAAGCAGTACCACTCGGTGACGCCATACGTGGTCAACGACACGCCGCGTCCCGAGACAGAGCGTCTGCAGTCGCCGGAGGACCGCGAGGAGCTGAACGGCCTCTACGAATGCATTCTCTGCGCCTGCTGTTCGACTTCGTGCCCGTCGTTCTGGTGGAATCCGGACAAGTTCGTCGGGCCGGCGGGACTGCTGCAGGCTTATCGTTTCATTGCCGATACCCGCGACCAGGCGACCAATGACCGGCTCGACAACCTGGAAGACCCGTACCGGCTGTTCCGCTGCCATTCGATCATGAACTGCGTCGATGTCTGTCCGAAAGGGCTCAATCCGACCAAGGCCATCGGCAAGATCAAGGATTTGCTGGTCAAGCGTACCGTATAGGCATGTCCGATCTGGACCGCATCCGCTGGCAATGCCGGCGCGGCATGCTGGAGCTGGACCTGGTGCTGAACCGGTTCGTGGAGCAAGACCTCGCGGAGCTGGATCCCGCGCAGTTGCAGGTATTCAAGGCATTGCTGGCGGAAGCCGATACGCATCTGCTGGCGTGGGTGATGGGGCAGGCTGAAGCGCCGGCGCAATATGCCGACCTGCTTCGGCGCCTGCGCCGTGCCTGAGTTGTCCTGGAGTTACGATTTTACGCGAGATGTTAATAATAAGTACTTGATATTACGGAGATTTTTATGAAAGAGAAACTCGCAACCCTGTCGTTCAGCGACGGCTCCCCCTCCGTTGATTTCCCGGTGTTTGGCGGCACCATAGGCCCGGACGTGATCGATGTCCGCAGTCTTTACGCCAAGACCGGCAAGTTCACTTATGACCCCGGTTTCATGTCGACGGCGAGCTGCCGCTCGAGCATCACCTTCATCGACGGCGACGAAGGCATCCTGCTGTATCGCGGTTATCCGATCGAACAACTGGCGGAGAAATGCGATTTTCTGGAAGTCGCCTACCTGATCCTCAACGGTGAACTGCCGAACAAGCAGCAGAAGGTCGAGTTCGACGACATCGTCACCAAGCACACCATGGTGCACGACCAGATGACCTTTTTCTTCCGCGGTTTCCGCCGCGACGCACACCCGATGGCGGTGCTATGCGGCGTGGTAGGCGCGCTGTCGGCGTTTTACCACGATTCGATCAACATCTACGACGAGCGCAGCCGTGAAATCTCGGCCTTCCGCCTGATCGCCAAGCTGCCGACGATCACCGCAATGGCCTACAAGTACAATTCGGGCCAGCCGTTCATGTATCCCAGAAACTCGCTGTCCTACACCGAGAATTTTCTCCACATGATGTTCGGCACACCGTGCGAGGAATACAAGGTGAATCCGGTGATCTCGCGCGCAATGGACCGCATCCTGATCCTGCATGCAGACCATGAGCAGAACGCATCGACCTCGACGGTGCGCCTTGCCGGCTCGACCGGCGCCAATCCCTTCGCCTGCATCTCCGCCGGCATCGCCAGCCTGTGGGGTCCGGCGCACGGCGGCGCCAACGAGGCGGTGCTGAAAATGCTCGACGAGATCGGTGACGTGAAGAACATCCCGTCCTTCATCAAGCGCGTCAAGGACAAGGACGGCCACGCGATGCTGATGGGCTTCGGCCATCGCGTCTACAAGAACTACGACCCGCGCGCCAAGCTGATCCAGAAAACCTGTCACGAGGTGCTGGAAGAGCTCGACATGAAGGACAACAAGCTGATCAAGCTGGCGATGGCGCTGGAGAAGATTGCCCTCGAGGATGAATACTTCATCAAGCGCAAGCTCTATCCCAACGTCGATTTCTACTCCGGCATCGTCTACAAGGCGCTGGGCATTCCCGTCAGCATGTATACGGCGATCTTCGCGCTGGCCCGCACCGTGGGCTGGATCGCGCAGTGGAAGGAACTGATTGCCGACCCCGAGCAGAAGATCGGCCGTCCGCGGCAGCTGTTCACCGGCGCGAAGAGCCGTGACTTCGTGCCGATGGCCAAACGCAAATAACAGCAGGAATGCGGGCAGGGCGCCGGTCGGCACCCGCCCTGCGAACGACACAGGTGCTGACATGATGAAGGAATCCCGCGCTACATCCCTGCTGTTCGGCGCCAATGCGCCGTTTGTCGAGGGGCTTTATGAGCAGTACCTGAAGGATCCGCAGTCGGTGGAGCCGCGCTGGCGCGGCTATTTCGATGAACTGCAACGGCTGGATGACGGCCCGGCCGACGTATCGCATGCCGAGGTGCAGCAGCGTTTTGTCGACCTCGCGCGCAGCCGGCGTCCTGCCGGCGGCGGCAACGAACTGGCACAGAAGAACCTGCAGAAGCAGTTTTCGGTGATGCAGCTGATTTCGGCCTACCGCTTCCAGGGCAATCGCATCGCCGACATTGATCCGCTGAAGCGCATCATCGATGCGCCGGCGATCGCCGAACTCGACCCGGCGCATTACGGCCTGACCGAGGCCGACATGGACACGGTGTTCGACACCGGCACGCTGCACGGTCCTGCGCGCGCGCCGCTGCGCGATATCCTGCAGGCGTTGCGCGACACCTACTGCCGTTCGATCGGCGTCGAATACATGTACATGTCCGACATCCCGCAGAAGCGCTGGATGTCGGAACGCCTGGAGCCCACGCGCGGTCGTCCCAATTACGATGCGGCCTACAAGAAACACCTGCTCGACCGCCTGACCGCGGCCGAGACACTGGAGAAGTACCTCAACGCCAAGTACGTCGGCCAGACGCGGTTTTCGCTGGAAGGCGGTGACGGCCTGATCCCGATGCTCGACCACCTGCTGCAGAAGGCGGGCGGGGCGGGTGTGCAGGAACTGGTGATCGGCATGGCGCACCGCGGCCGGCTCAACGTGCTGGTCAATACGCTGGGCAAGATGCCGGCCGACCTGTTCTCGTCGTTCGAAGGCAAGCAGCACGCCGACGTGCTGGCCGGCGACGTCAAGTACCACGACGGTTTTTCCTCGAACGTGATGACTCCGGGCGGCCCGATGCACGTGACGGTTGCCTTCAACCCTTCTCACCTGGAGATCGTCAATCCGGTGGTCGAGGGCTCGGTGCGCGCGCGCCAGCACCGGCGCAAGGACCACACCGGCGACCAGGTGCTGCCGGTGCTGATCCACGGTGATGCCGCGTTTTCGGGACAGGGCGTGATCCAGGAAGTGCTCAACTTTGCCGAAACCCGCGGCTATGGCACCGGCGGCACGGTGCATATCATCATCAACAACCAGATCGGTTTCACCACCTCGGATCCGCGCGACGCGCGTTCATCGACCTACTGCTCCGACGTGGTGAAGATGCTTGAAGTGCCGATTTTCCACGTCAACGGCGATGATCCGGAGGCGATCGCCTTCGTCACCGAAATCGCACTCGATTACCGGATGAAATTCAGGAAGGATGTGGTCATCGACATGGTGTGTTACCGCCGCCTCGGCCACAACGAGCAGGACGAGCCGATGGTCACCCAGCCGATGATGTACCGGCGCATCCACGCGCATCCGACGCCGCGCAAGGTCTATGCCGACCGCCTGATCGCCGAGGGCGTGGTCACGGAGGAAGAAGCCGACAAGATGGTCAGCGGATTCCGCGATGCGCTGGATCGCGGCTACCACACCAACAAGACCATACTGTCGAACTACAAGCCGCCGTTCGAAGCCGACTGGAGCAAGTACAAAGGCACCAAGTGGAACGAGAACGACGATACCCGGCTGCCGCTGGAGCGGTTACAGGCGCTGGCGCGCAAGGTGTGCGAAGTGCCGGCGAATTTCAAGCTGCACCCGCGGGTCGAGAAGATCATGCAGGATCGCCGGCTGATGGCCGAAGGCAAGCTGCCGCTCGACTGGGGCATGGCCGAAACGCTGGCTTACGCGACGCTGCTGACCGAAGGCTTCTCGGTGCGGCTGTCGGGGCAGGACTCCGGCCGGGGCACTTTTTTCCACCGTCATGCGGTGCTGCATGACCAGGGCCGGGAGCGCTGGGACCAGGGCACCCATGTTCCTCTGCAGCACCTTGATGCCAACCAGGGCGACTTCGTGGTCATCGACTCGGTGCTGTCGGAAGAAGCGGTGCTGGGTTTCGAATACGGCTACGCGACCTCGGGACCGAAGGAACTGGTGATCTGGGAGGCGCAGTACGGCGATTTCGTCAATGGCGCGCAGGTGGTGATCGACCAGTTCATCGCATCCGGCGAGGTGAAATGGGGGCGCATGTGCGGCCTGACCATGATGCTGCCGCATGGATACGAGGGTGCCGGTCCCGAGCATTCTTCGGGACGCATCGAGCGTTTCCTGCAACTGTGTGCCGACTACAACATGCAGGTCTGCGTGCCGGCGACGCCTGTGCAGATGTATTACCTGCTGCGGCGGCAGATGGTGCGTCCGCACCGCAAGCCACTGATCATCTTCTCGCCGAAAAGCCTGCTGCGCCACAAGGAATCGGTGTCACCGCTGGAGGAATTCGCCAACGACCGCTTCAACCCGGTGAACGAGGACTGGGATGCGCGCGAAATCGATCAGGAAAAGGTCGAACGCGTGATTTTCTGCAGTGGCAAGGTCTATTACGACCTGCGCTCGGAACGTCGCGCGCGGGCGATCCAGAACCTGCCGCTGGTGCGCATCGCGCAGATCTATCCGTTCCCGCACGAGGAGTTCCGTGCCCAGATCGTGCGCTACAAGAACGCCAAGGAAATCGTCTGGTGCCAGGAGGAGCCGCGTAACCAGGGTTCATGGCGACATATCCAGCATTACCTGATGCGCCACCTGTTGCCGCACCAGAAACTGTATTACGCCGGCCGCGATTCATCGGCTTCGCCGGCGGCCGGCTACAAGTCGCTGCACGAGAAGCAGCAGAAGGAGCTGGTCGACCAGGCGCTGGTGCTGTCCGGCGGCAGCGAACCGCGGATGTTCAGGCCGCGGGCGCTGGCCGAAGGCGAAGAACATTAATTTTATGAATATAATCAATAGGTTATGGAGTAATCATGCTCGTTGATGTCAAGGTGCCGCAACTCTCGGAATCGGTTGCCGAGGCGACACTGGTGTCATGGCACAAGAAGACCGGCGAATACGTCAAACGCGACGAAAACCTGGTCGACATCGAAACCGACAAGGTCGTGCTCGAGACCCCGGCGCCGCAGGCAGGCGTGCTGGTGAAAATCGTCAAGGCCGACGGCGGTACGGTGACCAGCAATGAAATCATTGCCACCATCGACACCGACGGCAAACCGGCGCAGGCCGGTGCGGCGGTGGCCAAGGAGGCGAAACCGGCTGCGCCGGCCAAGGCCGCTGACAAGCCGGCTGCTGCGGGTGCACCGGCGATGCCTTCAGCGCAGAAACTGGCGGCGGAGAAAAACCTCGATACCGGCGCGATCAGCGGCAGCGGCCGCGGCGGGCGCGTCACCAAGGGCGACGTGCTGCAGGCTGCGGAGAGCGGCGCCAGGTCGGGCGGCGGCACGGTATCCGCGCCGGCGCGCGCGATGCCTGAGGTTGATCTCGGCGACCTTGGCGAACGTCCCGAGCAGCGGGTGCCGATGTCTCGGCTGCGCGCGCGCATCGCCGAGCGCCTGGTCCAGTCGCAGTCGACGGCCGCGATCCTGACCACGTTCAACGAAGTGAACATGCAGCCGGTCATCGACATGCGCAACCGCTACAAGGACCGCTTCGAGAAGGAACACGGTGTCAAACTCGGCTTCATGTCGTTCTTCGTCAAGGCGGCGGTGCACGCGCTGAAGAAATACCCGGTGGTCAACGCATCGATCGACGGCAACGACATCGTCTACCACGGTTACTACGACATCGGCATCGCTGTCGGCAGTCCGCGCGGCCTGGTGGTGCCGATCCTGCGCAACTGCGACCAGATGACGCTGGCCGACATCGAGAAGCAGATTTCCGAATACGGCAAGCGCGCCCAGGACGGCAAGCTGACCATCGAGGAGCTCACCGGCGGCACTTTCTCGATTTCCAACGGCGGGGTGTTCGGGTCGATGCTGTCGACGCCGATCATCAACCCGCCGCAGTGTGCCATCCTCGGCGTACACGCGACCAAGGAACGGGCGGTGGTGGAGAACGGCCAGATCGTGATCCGTCCGATGAACTACCTCGCGCTGTCCTATGACCATCGCATCATCGACGGCCGCGAAGCGGTCCTGGCGCTGGTGGCGATGAAAGAAGCGCTGGAAGATCCGGCGCGCATCCTGCTGGATATCTGAGCACTGGAACATGGCCAAATCATTTGATGTCGTAGTCATCGGCGCAGGTCCCGGCGGTTACATCGCGGCGATCCGCGCCGCCCAGCTCGGCATGCAGGTGGCCTGCATCGACGAGTGGAGCACCCCTGACGGCAAACCCGCGCCGGGTGGCACCTGCACCAATGTCGGATGCATTCCGTCGAAGGCGCTGCTGCAGTCATCGGAAAATTTTGACCATGCGGGCCATGCCTTTGCCGACCACGGCATCCAGGTCAAGGGTCTGGCGATGGACGTCGCGCAGATGCTCAAACGCAAGGACAAGGTCGTCAAGCAGAACAATGACGGCATCCTCTACCTGTTCAAGAAAAACAAGGTGACGTTTTTCCACGGCAAGGGCGCCTTTGCCGGTGGCGGCTCCGGCGCGTGGCAGATCCAGGTCTCGGGCAAGAGCGCAGAGGTGCTGACAGCCAAACACGTGATCATCGCCACCGGATCAAACCCACGCTCGCTGCCGGAGGTTCCTTTCGACAACAAGCTGGTGCTCGACAATGCCGGTGCACTGGCGATCACCGAAGTGCCGAAAAAACTCGGCGTGATCGGCGCCGGCGTGATCGGACTGGAAATGGGCAGCGTGTGGCGCCGCCTCGGCGCCGAAGTCACGGTGCTGGAGGCATTGCCCGATTTTCTCGGCGCGGTCGACCAGCAGGTGGCGAAGGAGGCGCAAAAAGTGTTTGGCAAGCAGGGCCTGGCCATCCATACCGGGGTCAAGGTCGGCAAGGTCAGCGCCAAAAAGAACGTCACCGTCGAATACACCGACAGCGCCGGTGCAGCACAGACGCTGGTCGTTGACAAACTGATAGTGTCCATCGGCCGCGTGCCGAACACCGACGGGCTCAATGCCAAGGCGGTGGGCCTGAAAATCGATGAGCGCGGTTTCGTCGCCGTCGACAATGACTGCAAGACCAACCTGCCCGGCATATGGGCGGTGGGCGACGTGGTGCGTGGACCGATGCTGGCGCACAAGGCCGAGGAGGAAGGCGTGGCAGTGGCCGAGCGCATTGCCGGAAAACACGGCCATGTCGATTTCAACACCGTGCCGTGGGTGATCTACACCTCGCCGGAGATCGCCTGGGTGGGCAAAACCGAGCAGCAGCTGAAGCAGGACGGTGTCAAATACCGCGCCGGCACCTTTCCGTTCATGGCCAACGGTCGCGCCCGTGCTCTCGGCGACACCACCGGCTTCGTCAAATTCCTCGCCGATGAAAAGACCGACCGCATCCTCGGCGTGCACATCATCGGCCCGATGGCCTCCGAGCTGATCGCCGAGGCGGTGGTGGCTATGGAATTCGGCGCGGCTTCGGAAGACATCGCGATGATCTGCCATGCCCATCCGTCGCTGTCCGAGTCGATGAAGGAAGCCGCGCTTGCCGTCGACAACCGCACGCTGAACCTGTAACTAGGGCCGCCTGCGCGGTTCCGGCGTTCCAGTGGCTGACATACCCGCTTTCACCGCTTACCTGCGGCAGTGCGCAGCAGGGCACGGTTTCGTCCCCGATGCCGAGCAGGAGCAGGCGGCGCGCGAATTGCAGCGCGTCGACGACGGGCTCAATCCCGGCAACCGCACCAGCCGCGGGCTGCTCGGCCTGCTCGATCGCCGCCGCCGCGTGCGCGGTGTCTACCTGTGGGGCGGGGTCGGGCGCGGCAAGAGTTTCCTGATGGACAGTTTTTTCGCCTACACCGCGGTCACGCGCAAGAAGCGCATCCATTTCCACCGTTTCATGCAGGAAATCCACAAGTCGCTGCATGCCCACCAGGGCCATGAAGCGCCGATGGCGCTGGTGGCACGCGACATCGCCGCAGATGCGGACCTGCTGTGCCTGGATGAATTCCATGTCACCGACATCACCGACGCGATGCTGATGCGGCGCCTGCTCGAAGGCCTGATGACCGAGGGCGTGGTGTTGCTGACCACCTCGAATTTCGCCCCTGACGAGCTCTACCAGCACGGCCTGCAGCGCACGCAGTTTTTGCCTGCGATCGAGCTGATCAAGACGCGGATGACGGTGGTGAACGTCGACGGCGGTACCGATTACCGGCTGCGCGAGTTGGAGCGCGCCGGCACCTACCACGTCGGCGCCGGCGCGGACGAACACCTGGCACAGGCCTTCGGCCACATCGCCGGCGGCGCGGCGAACACGGATCCGCTGGACATCGAGGAGCGGCTGATCCGCGTGCGCCGCCAGTCCCCGGGCGTGGCTTGGTTCGATTTCAGTGAACTGTGCGCGGGACCGCGCGGCAAGCCTGATTACATCGAACTGGGGCGGCGCTACCACACCATCCTCATTTCCGGAGTACCGCGCTTCACCGGGGCCGACGCCGATGTGCTGCGGCGGTTTGTGTGGCTGGTCGATGAGTTCTATGATCGGCGGGTCAAGCTGATGCTGGGCGCCGTGGTACCGGCCGCGGAGCTGGTGGCGGACGCGGCCGACAGCGACGGTTTCCAGGCGCACCTGAATGCTTCGCTGAAGGAACGGCTGGCGAGCCGGTTGACGGAAATGCAGACCCGCCAGTATCTGGCGCTGCCCCATTTGCCGTGAGGACCCATGGAACACTGCAAGGCATACAGAATATTCAATGAAAACAACAAGATAGCAGGGCGCATCGAGGATGTGCCCTGCGCCGGCATCGGCCACGGCGCGGTGGTGTTCAAAACAGCGTATTCCAGCGTCAATTTCAAGGATGCGCTGGCAGCCACCGGCAGCGGTGGCAAGATCATCCGCAAATTTCCGCTGATCGGCGGCATCGATGCGGCGGGAACCGTAGTGAGTTCTGCCGATGCCCGTTATAAACCCGGCGACGAAGTCATCTGCACCAGCTACGACATGGGCGTGGCGCACGACGGCGGTTTTTCTGAAATCTGCCGGGTGCCGGCCGACTGGGTGGTGCCGCTGCCCAAGGGACTGACGCTCTTCGACGCAATGGCGCTGGGTACCGCGGGATACACCGCGGGCCTTGCGGTCGAACTGCTGGAACTGAACGGCATGGCGCCGAACATGGGCCGCGTGCTGGTCAACGGCGCGACCGGCGGCGTCGCCAGCCTCGCCATCGACATGCTGGCGGCCCGGGGTTACGGCATTACCGCGGTCAGCGGCAAGGCCGATGCGCAGGATTTCCTGCGCAGCCTGGGGGCTGCGGAAATCATCGATCGCGCGACCATCGATTTCGGCAGCCGTCCGCTGGAAAAACCGCTGTGGGCCGCGGCCTTCGATTCGGTGGGCGGCGAGCAGCTGTCCTGGCTGACACGGACCATGCAGCCGCAGGGCCTGATCGCCAGCTTCGGCAATGCCGGCGGCATCGAACTCAAGACCACGGTGCTGCCGTTCATACTGCGCGGCGTGCGCCTGATCGGCGTCGATTCGGCGGCGACGACTATGCCCCTGCGGCAGCGGGTCTGGCAGCGCCTTGCGTCAGACCTCAAGCCGCCGCACCTGGGCAGAATCGCCCAAACGATCGGCCTGGAGGATCTGCCCGCGTATTTCGAACGCATGCTCAAGGGCGACATCCGCGGCCGCGCGGTGGTCAGGATTTCGTAAGTCCCGGCGGGGGATAATAGCCCTGCTGCCGGCCCCGATATCACAACAGCACCGCGGGCCGGCGATCCGAGGAGGGCAAATGGGCGCATACGCCGATTTTCATCGCCGTTCCATCGCTGACCGTGAGGCGTTCTGGTCGGAGGAAGCACGGCATATCGACTGGCACAAGCCTTTCGGGCAGGTGCTGGATTACAGCCGGCCGCCGTTCGCGAAGTGGTTTGTCGGCGGCGAAACCAATCTCTGCCACAACGCGGTGGACCGTCATCTCGCTGTTCGCGGCGAACAGCCGGCACTGGTCTATATTTCGACCGAAACCGGCACTGAAAAAAGCTACAGCTATCGCGAACTGCATGCGCAGGTGAACGTGATGGCAGCGGTGATCGCCGCGCAGGGTGTGGGGCGCGGCGACCGCGTGCTGCTCTATATGCCGATGATCCCGGAGGCGGTGTTCGCGATGCTGGCCTGCGCGCGGCTGGGCGCGGTGCATTCGGTGGTGTTCGGCGGTTTTGCGTCCGCCAGCTGCGCCAGCCGCATCGACGATGCAAAGCCAAAACTGCTGGTCACCGCCGACGCCGGTCTGCGCGGCGGCAAGGCGATCCATTACCAGCCGCTGGTGAACGAGGCGCTGCGCCTGGCGAAATTTCCGCCTCAACGGGTGCTCGTGGTCAATCGCGGCATAGACCCGGAGTTCAAACCGGTGGCAGGACGTGACCTCGATTATGCGGCGCTGGCACGCGCGCATGCTGGTGCGCAGGTGCCGGTGGCCTGGCTGGAGTCGAACGAGCCGTCGTACATCCTCTACACCTCGGGCACCACCGGCAGGCCCAAGGGCGTTCAGCGCGACACCGGCGGTTACGCCGTGGCGCTGGCGAGTTCGATGCGTCACATCTACTGCGGCCATCCCGGAGAAACCATGTTCACCACCTCGGACATCGGCTGGGTGGTGGGACATTCGTACATCGTCTACGGTCCGCTGATCCAGGGCATGACCACCATCCTTTACGAAGGGCTGCCGATACGGCCTGACGCCGGCATCTGGTGGAAAATCGTCGCCGAACACAGGGTCAGCGTCATGTTCTCGTCGCCGACCGCGGCGCGGGTGCTGAAAAAGCAGGACCCCGCGTACCTCCGAAAATACGACCTGTCGTCACTGCGTCATCTGTTCCTTGCCGGTGAGCCGCTCGACGAACCCACGCACCGCTGGATCCATGAAGCCATCGGCAAACCGGTGATCGATCATTACTGGCAGACCGAGACCGGCTGGCCGATCCTGTCGCTGGCGCCGGGCATAGAACCGGCGCAGGTCAAATACGGCACGCCGGGTTTTCCCGTCTACGGCTACGACCTGAAGCTGCTGCGCGAGAGCGACGCCACCGAGGCGGGGTCCGATGAAAAGGGCGTGCTGACCATTACGCCGCCGCTGCCGCCCGGGTGCATGAGCACGGTATGGGGCGACGACGAACGTTTTGTCAGAACCTATTTCCGGACTTTTCCGAATAAGCTGCTGTATTCGACCTTCGACTGGGGCGTGCGCGACAGGGACGGTTATACCTTCATCCTTGGCCGCACCGACGACGTGATCAATGTCGCCGGGCATCGCATCGGCACCCGCGAGATCGAGGAGGCGGTGCAGTCGCATGCCAATATCGCCGAGGTCGCGGTGGTCGGCGTCGCGGATCCGGTGAAAGGCCAGATGCCGCTGGCCTTTGCGGTGGTCAAGGATGCGGCCAAGGTTGCCGATGCAGCGGGCCGCGCGGCGCAGGAAAAGGAAGTCATGGCCGCGGTCGACCGCGAACTTGGTGCGATCGGTCGCCCGAAGCGGGTCTATTTCGTCACGCTGTTGCCGAAGACCCGGTCGGGCAAGCTGTTGCGGCGCTCGATCCAGGCGCTGGCCGAAGGCCGCGATCCCGGTGATCTCACCACCATCGAGGATCCCGCTGCGCTGGAACAGATCCGCGGCGCGCTGGTGGGCTGACCGCGTGGTTTGTTCATAAATATCTGATTTTATCGAAAATTTTAATTGGCCCGGCGATCACCACTGCAGGATTCCTTGCGTTATTCGAATACGCTGATCGTGCGTCCGGTGCGCAACGGGCTGGGCATCGTGGCGCTGAAGCCGTTCGCGCAAGGAACTCTGATCTGCACGGTGCGCGGCCGCGTCGTCAGCGCCGCGACCGTGTGGCGCTACTGGAAAACGGATCCGCGACGCGGCGCCAACTGCTTCCGTTACGATGCGGATCATTACCTCGATCCTGAAGGCGAGATCGGCGCCTGGGCCAATCATTCCTGCGATCCCAACGCCGGCGTCATCAAAACACCGACACGGCTGCTGCTGCGGGCGATCCGGCCGATCGCGGCGGGCGAGGAGGTGACACACGATTATTCGACGCTGCTCGGCGCTGACGACGTGTGGACCATGAAATGCAACTGCGGCAGCCGGTATTGCCGCGGCGTCGTGCGCAACCTGGCCGGGTTGCCCGGACGTGTGCGCACGGCCTACCTGGCACTGGGCATCGTTCCGCAGTTCATCGTCGATACCTGCACCATCCAGTAAAAATGGCCCCGCATGGGGCCGTTTTTATCTGGCGGAAGGGATTGTGCCGATCTCGCCTTGCGGCGATCCCGGCATCCCTCGCCAAGACTCGGGACCGCTGCGCCGGCGGGCGCAGCGTCCTGCGCGACACGCACTGCGTGTCGCTGGTCGAACCGGAGGTTTCGTCCACACTCCGCACTTCACCAGATAAAAATGGCCCCGCAAGGGGGCCGTTTTTATCTGGCGGAGAGGGAGGGATTCGAACCCTCGTTACGGGTTTCCCCGTAAACACGCTTTCCAGGCGTGCGACTTAAACCACTCATCCACCTCTCCGGAAGCGGCGGATTTTAACACGGCCGGACTGCGCTCCCGGCGCTGGAAATCAGTTGAAGATCTTGCCGAAGGCGCGGGCGATGGAATGGGCGATTTCGCCTTCCAGCGGGAACGACAGCATGCCCATCACCGAATAGCCCAGCAGCCAGGGCATCAGGTAGAAGCGGGTCATGAAAAAGAACCAGGCCACGTAGAGCGGGATCACCGGCGGCACCAGGAAGCCCGGCGTGATCGGCGCGAACAGCTTGAGCAGCGGGTTGGTGGAGCGGACGAAGAACTTCATGAAAAAGAAGCTGCTGTTTTCCGGCAGGAAGATGTTCATCCCGAAGCGTCCGATCAGCGTCCACATGACCATGCCCAGCACGTAATCGATGACGATGACCCAGATCGGAAAAGCTTCAGGCATTCGGTGTCCTCCAGAGTCGCTATTTTAAATCAGGCGGAGCAGGCAAAAAAAAGCCGGGGCTCGCGCCCCGGCCAGGCTTGGGTGAAGTGCGATCAGTGGCTCGAGCCGAGCACCGTATCTCCTTTCGGAATGCGGATTTCGTCGACCATGTCCTGGGTCGCCTTGTCCGGTGGCGGCGTCAGCAGCGTCACCACCACCATGGCGATCAGGCTGGCGCCGGCGCCGATGATGCCGAAACGCAGGTCGTCGATGCCGATCCAGGGCGCCATGCCACCCCATTTCACCATGTAGAGATACCAAGTGCCTACGCCGAGGCCGACCAGCATGCCGGCGATGGCGCCCTGGGTATTGGCGCGTTTCCACCAGATGCCGAGGACCAGCGGGAAGAACAGGCCGGACATCGCAAAGTCGAAGGCCCAGGCCACCGCTCCGAGAATACCGGTCAACCGCAGGCTGGCCACCGCGGCGCCTGCGGCACCGATGGCGATCAGCAGCACCCGCGCCACGATCAGGCGACGTTTCACGTCGGCTTTCGGGTCGATCATCTTGTAGTAGATGTCGTGGGACAGCGCATTGGCGATGGCGAGCAGCAGGCCGTCAGCGGTGGACATTGCCGCCGCCATGCCGCCCGCGGCGACCAGGCCCGATATGACGTAGGGCAGGCCCGCGATCTCCGGAGTCGCCAGCACGACGATGTCGGCGCGCATGAAGAACTCGTTGATCTGCACGATGCCGTCACCGTTGGCGTCCACCACCTTGAGGAAACCCACGCTGCTCCATTTCTGCACCCACTCCAGCGCGTTTACGTCAGCCAGCGATTTGCCGATGACGCTGGTGGCCAGGTTCGGATCCAGCACCTGCAGCTTGGTGAAGGTCGCCAGCGCCGGTGCGGTGAAGTAGAGCAGGAAGATGAAGAACAGCGACCAGGCCACCGAGCGGCGCGCATCACGCACCGAAGGCGTGGTGAAGTAGCGCATCAGGATGTGCGGCAGCGAAGCGGTGCCGATCATCATGCAGGCGACCAGGGTCACGAAACGCACCGAGCCGACAAAGGTGTCGGGCGGCGCGTTGTGCAGGGTCGTCAGCGCGCTCATGCCGGCAACGCCGGCGGCCGGTTTGAGTACGCCCACCTGGTGCATTACTTCCAGTTCGGCGATTCGCGCTACGGCTTCACCGTAAACCAGCTGCGGGATGATGCCGAAACCCTGCTTGTTGGACATCCAGATCACCGGAACCAGGTAGGCGATGATCAGCACGATGTACTGCGCCACCTGGGTCCAGGTCACCGCGCGCATGCCGCCGAGCATCGAACACAGCAGGATGCCGATCAATCCGAACCAAACACCGACGCCGTAGGGGATCAGCAGGGCACGTGAAGCGATGGTGCCCGTGGCGTCGATCTGCGCCGTCACGTAGGTGAACGATGCGACCACCAGCACCAGCACGCCGCACAACCGCGCGAAGTTGCCGCCGTAACGGGTGCCGATGAAGTCGGGCACCGTGTAGCAGCCGAACTTGCGCAGGTACGGCGCCATCAGCACCGCCACCAGCACGTAACCGCCGGTCCAGCCCACCACGAAGGCGAGGTAGGGGTGGCCGCCCATGTAGATGCCGCCAGCCATGGCGACGAACGAAGCGCCGGACATCCAGTCCGCCGCAGTCGCCATGCCGTTGAATACCGTGGGCACCTGGCGTCCGGCGACGTAATAGGCGTCCAGTTGCATCGTCCGCGACAGCCAGCCGATCAGCGCGTAGATGAATATGGTGAAACCCACGAACATCAGGCCGATGGTGTCTTCCTTCATGCCCATCTGTTCTGCAATCGCCATCAGCCCGATGAACAGGATGAAGCTGCCCGTGTACAGTCCGTAGACCTTGGGCAGGTTATCGATGAACGAGCCCTGCATCTTGAAAAATGACATAGTCGTTTCCCCTTT
>JBFWOE010000028.1:0-27831 GCA_050250695.1 Burkholderiales bacterium | reverse complement strand
CTGGAAATCCCGCTGGCGCTGAAGGCGCTGGCGATCAGCGGCAAGTATGACGCGCTGATCGCGCTCGGCGCAGTGATCCGTGGCGAGACTACTCACTTCGAGATCGTGTCCAATGAATCGGCGCGCGGCATCACCGAGGTGCAGCTGGAAACCGGCATGCCTGTGGCCAACGGCATACTCACCACCGAGGACGACGACCAGGCCGAGGCACGCATGGCGCAGAAGGGCGCGGACTGCGCGCTGGCAGCGATCGAGATGGCGCATCTGCTGAAGCGCCTGCAGTAACCGGGTCGCGCCCGAAAATGTTATTTAAGTATTTGTTTTTAAACGATTATTTTGCGCCATGCGAATGACGCAGCGCGTACCGGAGAATCATGAAATCCAGCCGCAGACGTTCGCGCGAATTCGCGCTGCAGGGCCTGTACCAGTGGCAGCTCGCCGGCACCGATCCGGCGGCCATAGTCGCGCAACTGGGTGAGGCTGAAGGTTTCAGCAAGATTGACGGCGATTATTTCCGGCTGCTGCTGGAAGGCGCCATCACCGGCGCGCCCGAGATGGAGCAGCAGATCGCGCCGCTGCTCGACCGCGCCTACAAGAGCCTGTCGCCGGTGGAGCGCGGCATCCTGCTGCTGGCGGGATTCGAATTCGCCAAGTGTCCGGAGGTGCCGTACCGGGTGATCATCAACGAGGCGATCGAGCTCGCCAAATCGTTCGGCGGCACCGACGGCCACAAGTATGTCAACGGCGTGCTCGACAAAATGGCCGCGCAACTGCGCGCCGCCGAAGTGCAGGCCGGACGTCATTGAACGTGCATGGAGTGCAGCGATGGATGAACGACTGAAAAAACGCATCTACGCGTTTTATTTTGCGGGGGCGCTGAACCTGATACTGGGCATGTATGTGCTGCTCTACGGCGACAAGCTCGACGAGGGTCCGCGCACCATCATGCTGATTTTCTTTTTCGGCTTTGCCGCGGTGGATTTCTGGTTCCCGGTGCAGCTGAAGAAGAAATACGAGGAACAGCTGGCTGCCTACCAGCGCATGCAGCGCGAGCAGGCGGCCGCGCAGGCCGAAGAGCCCAAGCCGTAACGCCCGCCGTTACTGCGGCAGCATGCCCGCGAGCAGCGTGGCGATGCCGAGGAACGAGAAAAAACCGACGATGTCGGTGACCGTGGTCAGGAAGATCGAGGATGCCGTCGCGGGATCCTGGCCGAAGCGGCTCAACATGATGGGCACCGTGGCGCCGGCGAATCCCGCGGCGACCATCGCGATCACCATCGCGGAGGCGATCACCAGCATCAGGCCGACGGAGCCGCTCCAGATATAGACGCCGGCAGCGGTCGTCGCAGCGACCGCGAGGCCGTTCATGAAGCCTACCCCGATTTCCTTGATCACCACCCGCGGCCAGTGGCGCAGGCTGATTTCGCGCAGCGCCAGTCCGCGCATGGTCACTGCCAGCGCCTGCGCGCCGGCGTTGCCAGCCTGTCCGGCGACCACCGGCATCAGCACCGCCAGCGCGGTGAACTTGGCGATGGTGCCTTCGAACAGGCCGACCACGGACGCGGCGAGGAAGGCGGTGAGCAGGTTGATGTGCAGCCACGGCAGGCGCCTTTTCACGGCGAATGTCGCCTTTGACAGCGCACGTTCGTCCTTGCTGGCGCCGACCATGGTCTGGATGTCGATACTGGCCTCTTCCTGCGCCGCGGAGACCAGCGCCGACTGGCGGATCACGCCGACCAGCCGCCCGGAAAAATCCACCACCGGCAGGTCGGTGATGTCGCTGCGTTCCAGCAGTTCAACCACCTCCTCGCGCGGCGCGGTGTCGGTGACGACCGCGGAGATTTTCCGGCGCAGCCGCAGCAGCGGCAAATCCGGAGCGGCCATCGCCAGCTCCTGGATCTGCACCCGGCCCTCGAGGTTGCCGGCATGGTCGACCACGAAAATTTCGCGGATGTCGCGCCGCTTCATGCCGCGCAGCCGCGTCAGCGCCTCGTGCGCGGTGTATCCGGAACGCAGGGTGACGATGCGCGGATCCATCAGCTGGCCGGCGGAATCCTGCGGGTAGGCCATCAGCTTGACGAGTTCGTCGGCGATCTGCGGATCGAGCAGCGCCAGGTAACGCCGGCGCTGCTCCGTGTCGAGCGCGGAGAGCAGTGCAGCGGCCAGCGCCGGCTCGAGTTCGCCGAGCAGGTGGCGCACCAGTTCGTCGGGCAGCAGTTCGATCACCGCCTGTTCGACGTCCGAGGCCAACTGCTCCCACACCGGAACCACGGCATGCGCCGGTTGTGCGGAAAGCAGCGCTGCGACTTCCGCGGTATCCATCAATTCCAGCCGTTGCGCCGCCTCGCCGGGATAATCGAGCAGGAAACGCAGGTTGAGCGCGGATACCGCGGCGCTGGCGCTAGCGTTCATGCGGTTCTCCCCCGGTTTGCGGTCGCGCGACAGGCAGCAGGCTGACGGCGAGCTGGATCAGGCTGGAGACGCCCAGCCAGTAGCCGCCGGCGATGTTCGCGGCGACATCGCCATGGCCGCCGGGCGCCGCAGGATTGCGCCGGTTGCGCAGCAAGGCGCGGGCCAGCACGCCGCGGTCGAGCGCGCCGACGAAACGCTCATCGCGTTCGACCACCGGCAGCGACTGGCAGTCGTCCCAGCCCGTGTGTTCCCCGACGGCGCGGAGGGTGGCGCGCGCCGGCAGCGTGTAGCTGGTCTTGCGCATGATTTTGTGGAGCGGCGCGTCGGGCGGCGCGCGCAGCAGTTCGGGCAGTTCGGCATGGCCGAGCAGGCGCTGGCCGACGCCGAGCACGAAAATTCCGGCCCTGCCTTCATCCTCGGCTTCGCGTACCCGTCGCAGCGCGGCTTCGGCGGTGGTGTCCGCGGGCATCGCAAGCACCCGCGGATCCATCCATGCGCCGACGGTATCCTCGGGATAACCGAGCAGCAGGCGGAAGGCCATGGCCTGTGCTGTGGGCAATTGCGTGAGCAGCTCGTTGCGCCGCGATTCGGCCATGTAGTGCAGCACCGCGACGCCGGCCTGCGGCCCCATTGCGCGCAGCAGGGCGGGAGCGGCCGCGTCGTCCATGTTTTCCAGGCAGTGCGCGGCGTGCAGCGGCAGCATTGCGCGCAGCACCGGCGCCGCCAGCCGGGCCGGCATGTCGGCGAGCAGGGCCGCGACGTTCTGCGGCGCGACGCGTTCGAGCACCCGCGCGGCATCCGCCGGATGCGACTCGATGAAGGCCCGGGACAGGTCTGCGGTGCCGGCCATGTTCAGCGATCCCCGATTTTAAGCACGATGGGTTCTTCGCCGAACACCTTGGCGGGCAGGGTAACGCGGCCCTCGTCGGTCTCGAGCACCATGGCGACAGGCGAGAATTCGAGGATGCGGCCCTCGAAACCGGCCACTTTCACATGCTGGCCCACTGAAAAGGTCTGCCGCAGGTGGTGGCCGCCGATCAGGTTGGCCACATAGTTGCGGGCACCGAGGCTCAGCGCAAGGGCCACTGACGCCGTCATGGTGCCGCCGGCAACCGCGGCGATGATCACCAGGAAGGTGACTTCGATGCCGATCTGGTCGGCGCCGACCAGCAGGGCGGTGACGAGGATGATCACCTGCACGGTGCGGCCCAGCAGTTCACGTTGCCTGCGACCGGCGATCGCGGAGGTCGCGGTGATCAGGTCGCGAGCGAGGCGGCTCAGCAGGAAACCGGCAGCGACGATCAGCGCTCCGGCGAACAGCGTGGGCACGTAATCGACCACGCCGGCAAGCCAGGCGGTGAAGGCGTCCAGTCCCAGCACCTGGGTGGCCGCGGTGACGAAGAACAGCAGCACCACCCAGAACACGATGCTGCCGAGTATCCGTGCCGAAGATTGCGGCAGCTTGGTGCGCTCGGCCGTGCCCGTAACCGACATCCTCAGCAGCATGCGGTCGATGATGATGGCGGCGCGGATCGCCAGCGAGCGCAGCAGGCGGGCAACGACCCAGCCGATCAGCAGCAGCAGGAAGGCGCCAAGGATGTTCGGCAGGTACTGTCCTACGCGTTCGGCGAATTGCATGAATGCGCTGCTCAGCGCCGCGCTCCAGTCGCTCAGGATTTCCATTGTTTCATTCGCCCGGTATGGTCATGGGATATGCGATTGCAGTCCGCGGATGCCGTGCCGAGCTTAGCATCAGCAAGCGGACGATGCCATTACGGACGGCGGCGGGGCGGTGCGCAGTCGGATTTGTGGGCGGCCTGTTCAGTGGCTGCGGGTTTGGATATGCTTGAAGACACGCAGCCTGATGCGAAGTGACAACAAATTGTTTTGAATGGTGATTTTGTGAAAGTTCCGCTGCTGACCGAGTTGCCGTACCGCTCCGACAGCGCCGCGCTGTTCGAAGCCGTCGCCGACCGGCCGTGGGCGGTGTTCCTCGACAGCGGACTGCATCACCCGGGACGCGCGCGTTACGACATCATTGCAGCGGAGCCGCATGTGCGGCTGGTGACGCGGGGCGGATTGACCGAAGTCCATGCCGACGGCATCGAGCTGTCGCGCGCCGATCCTTTCGAACTGCTGCGCTCACACCTTGCGGCGGACACGGCGACGGCCGCAGACCTGCCGTTCAGCGGCGGCGCCATCGGTTATTTCGGCTACGACCTGGCGCGCCGCATCGAACGCCTGCCGGTGCGTGCGCGCAACAGCGAGCGCATACCGGACATGGCCGTCGGCCTCTACGACTGGGCGGTGGTGGTCGACCATTCCGAACGACGCGCCTGGCTGGCCGGCCACGGCCGCGACCCTGACACCGACCGCAAGTGGGATGCGCTGCTGCGACTGTTCAGCGACCCTCCCGCCGAGCGCCGCCGCGAGCCGTTCCGCGTCACCTCGCCGGTGAACTCGAACTTTACCCCGCGCGGCTACGGCCATGCCTTCGGCCGCGTCCTGGAGTACATCCACAACGGCGACTGCTACCAGGTGAACCTGGCGCAGCGCTTTTCCGCGCATGCGACCGGCGATCCGTGGCTGGCCTACCAGCGGCTGCGGCTGATCAACCCGGCGCCGCATGCGGCCTACCTGTCGACGCCGTACGCACACATCCTGTCGGCGTCCCCGGAACGTTTCCTCAGCGTGCGCAACGGCCTGGTGGAAACCCGGCCGATCAAGGGCACGCGGCCGCGCGCGGGCCATGCCCGCCTCGACGCCGAACTGATCGCGGAACTGGTCGCCAGCGAGAAGGACCGCGCCGAAAACCTGATGATCGTCGACCTGCTGCGCAACGACCTGTCGAAGAACTGCGCGCTGGGCTCGGTGAAGGTGCCCAAGCTGTTCGAAGTGGAGAGTTTCGCCACCGTGCACCACCTGGTGAGCACCGTCACCGGCCGGCTTGCACCCGGGCGCGACGCCATCGACCTGCTGCGCGGCGCGTTTCCCGGCGGTTCGATCACCGGCGCGCCCAAGGTGCGCGCGATGCAGATCATCGAGGAACTGGAGCCCAACCGGCGAGGCGTCTATTGCGGCGCAATCGGCTACCTTGGTTACGACGGCAACATGGATACCAATATTGCGATCCGTACGCTGGTGCACGCTCACGGCTCGATCCGCTTCTGGGCCGGCGGCGGCATCGTCGCCGATTCACAACGCGACGCCGAGTACCAGGAAACCTACGACAAGGCTGCGGCGATGCTCCACCTGCTGCAGCAGAGCGCCGAAAGCGCAAGCGGCGGCTGAAGGCGGTCATCGTCCTGTAACCATCCGGCCTTAAGGTGCGTGGCTTCCATCATCCGGGGGCGCGCATGAGCCACAGTTACAGTGACGGGCGGACACTCAACGTTTCGTCGAATTCCTCGTTCGAACAAATACTTGAAGCCCGGCTGTCACGCCGTGGCCTGATAAAAGGCGCCGCTGCGCTGGCGGTTGCCGGCAGCCTGCCGCTGGCGGGTTGCGCGACCGGCCTGAAACGCGAGGCCGTCATCGGTTTTAAAGGCATTTCCGTTTCCACGGCTGATGCGGTTCGTGTCCCTGAAGGGTATGCAGCGAACGTGCTGTATGCCTGGGGCGATCCCGTCGGCCACCCTTCCGGTGCACCGGCTTTCAAAGCCGACGCGACCAATACCGCCGACGAGCAGGCGCTGCAGGCGGGCATGCATCACGACGGCATCCATTATTTTCCGCTGCCCTACGGCTCGGACAATTCTGCGAACGGCCTGCTGGTGATGAACCACGAGTACACCGACGACGGCCTGCTGCATGCCGGCGGTTTCGCCAACTGGAGTGCGGAGAAGGTGCGCAAGGCGCAGAACGCCCACGGCTGCTCGGTGATCGAGGTGCGCAACCGCGGCGGGCAGTGGGAAGTGGTGAGGCCATCGCCATTTGCAAGGCGCATCACCGCGCGCACGCCGATGCGCATCGCCGGTCCGGCGGCGGGCAGCGCCGGCATGAAAACCGCCGCCGATCCGTCGGGCACGGCGGTGCTCGGCACCTTCAACAACTGCGCGCACGGTTTTACGCCCTGGGGCACGTACCTCACCTGCGAGGAAAACTGGGACACCTATTTTGTCAACAGCGGCACGCTGACGGCAGACCACAAACGCAACGGCGTATCGCCCAAGGGACGCGGCTATCGCTGGAACGAGTTCGACGAGCGTTTTGATGCCGGCAAACACCCCAACGAACCCAACCGCCACGGCTGGGTGGTCGAATTCGATCCCTACGATCCGCAGTCGCAGCCGGTCAAACGTACGGCGCTGGGGCGCTTCAGCCACGAAGGGGCGTGGACCGCGACTGCAAGCGACGGACGGCTGGTGGTGTACATGGGCGACGACCGCCGTTTCGAATATATCTACAAGTTCGTGTCGCGCGACGCCTGGAACCGCGGCGACCGCAGGGCCAATGCCGGCATTCTTGATCACGGCACACTGTATGTCGCGAAATTCGGCGATGACGGCAGGGGTGCATGGCTGCCGCTGGTGCATGGGCAGGGCAGGCTTACCGCTGCCAACGGTTTTGCCGACCAGGCCGACGTGCTGATCCGCACCCGTGCCGCGGCTGATGCCGCCGGCGCTACCAAAATGGATCGTCCCGAGTGGATCGCTGTGCACCCGGCCACCAACGAGGTCTACTGCACGCTCACCAACAACAGCCAGCGCGGCGGCAAAAGCCGGGCGGGCACGGACCGCGCCAATCCACGCGCCAACAACGTGTTCGGCCAGATCATCCGCTGGCGCGAAAGTGGCAATGACCCGGCAGCACTGAATTTCGAGTGGGATCTGTTTGCGGTCGCCGGAGATCCGCAGCATCCGGATCCCGCCCGCCACGGCAATATCAAGGGTGATGCCTACGGCAGCCCCGACGGTCTGTGGTTCGACGACAGCGGCCTGCTGTGGATACAGACCGACGTGTCGGCGAGCACGCAGAACCGCAACCACTACGCGCGGCTCGGCAACAACCAGATGCTGGCCGCCGACATCCGCACGGGCGAGACGCGGCGCTTCCTGACCGGCCCCGCGGGCTGCGAGGTGACGGGCGTGGTGATGACGCCGGATGCGCGCACCATGTTCATCAACATCCAGCATCCCGGCGAATCACCCAAGGGGCGCAACGATCCGAAAAAACCGAAGGCGCACGGCAAATGGCCCGATGGTGACGCAGGCGGGCGGCCGCGTTCGGCGACGGTGGTCATCCGCAAAAAGGACGGGGGGGTGATCGGTACCTGAGTTTTATGCCATCATCGAACTTCATTCACAGTGAGTGGAGCAGGATGATGGCCGTTCAGGAACTGACTCAGGAAAATTTTGAATCGACAGTCACCGGCAACAAGATGGTGATCATCGATTTCTGGGCGCCGTGGTGCGGCCCCTGCCAGGGCTTCGCGCCGGTGTTCGAGGCGGCCTCCGAGCAGCATCCCGACGTGGTGTTCGCCAAGGTGAACTCCGACGACGAGCAGGCGCTGTCCGCGCATTTCGGCATCCGTTCGATACCCACGATCATGCTGTTCCGCGAGGAAGTGATCGTGTTCATGCAGTCCGGCGCGCTGCCGGCTTCCGGGCTGGAGAGCGTGCTGGCGCAGGCGAAAGCGCTGGACATGGAACAGGTGCGCCGCGATATCGCCGAGCGCACCGCCCAGGAAGCCCAGCAACAGCAATAAATATCAATTAAGAAAATACTTGTTGATATTCCTGCGGCGCCATCCGGCGCCGTCGCGGGCCGTGCGTTATTGCACCTTGATGCCTGCCTGTTGCACGACCTTTTTCCACTGAGCGAGATCTTCGCGGATGAACCTGCCGAGTTCCTCGCTGGTGCTGGGTTGCGTCTCCGCGCCCAGCGTGGTGAAACGGCTGCGCACCGCGGCGGCGGCGAGCACCTTGTTCAGTGTTTCGTTCAGTTTGGCGATGACAGGCCGCGGTGTGGCGCCGGGCGCGAGTATGCCGGTGACCGTGCTGGCATCGAATCCGGGCACGCCGGACTCTCCGAGCGTGGGTACCTGCGGTAATGCGGCCGCGCGTTTTGCAGTGGTGACCGCAATCGCCCGCACGCGTTCGGTTTTGATGAACGGCAGCGCCGACGAAATCTGGTCGACGTGGGCGTACATGTGACCGGCAACGAGATCGACCAGCGCCGGCCCGCTGCCCTTGTACGGCACCAGGTTCATCTTCGCACCGGTGCGGATCATGAACAGTTCGGCGATCAGGTGGTTGGTGGTGCCGACGCCGGCGTTGGCCATCAGCATGTTGCCACGCTGGGCTTTGGCCACCGCGATCAGTTCCTTGGTGGTTTTGGCAGGTACTGAGGGGTGCACGATCAGCGCCAGCGGTACAACGGCAATGCGACCCACCGGTGCGAGGTCACGCTGGATGTCGTAGGGCAGGTTGGTATACAGCGCCGGGCCGTTGGTCATCACGCTGCTCGATGCCACCATGATCGTGTAACCGTCGGGAGCGGCGCGTGCCACTGCGTTGGTGCCGATCGAACCGCCGGCGCCGGGGCGGTTTTCGACCAGGAACTGCTGGCCGAGGTTTTCCGCCAGTCCGGGGGCGATGGTGCGCGCGGTGATATCGACGTTGCCGCCGGGCGCGAACGGCACCAGCACGCGTACCGGTTTGGACGGGTAGGTTTGCGCGGCGGCGGTGGCGACAAATGCCGACAGCGCGATCGCGGTCAGCTTGAGCAGGTTTTGCATGAAGGACTCCCTCCGGACGGATTTGTTGTTCGAATGCGGCTCGATCGCGGAAACCCTGATCGATGGCCGGCCATGTTTTCATTCCGCTGCTGTTCTGTCAAACTGGATGTGGTCGCGGAAGAATAAAACAGCCGGCCCCGCATCCTCCTGGATTCCAAGCACGCAAAGGCATTGAAAGGCATTGTCATGTCCAACCGCGGTTTCTGGATCGATCATTTTCCCGGCAATTTCCTGTGGTCCAACGCCGCGCTGGCGTGCAAGGGCATGGCTCCTTACGGCGTGGTGGCAATGGACGAAATCGACCGTATCGCCGAAAAACTGAAGACCCGGCAGGGCGAACCCGAGGCCTGGCAGCAGGAATGGTGCGCGATGGCGGCGCAGGTCGAAAAAACCGCCGATGCCGCGGCCGCGCGCGGACAGGACCGCACGGCGGGCAATTATTACCTGCGCGCCGGCAACTACTATTACACCGGTGAACGGTTCATCCCGCCGGGCGAGGCCAAGGCGGCCGTCGGGCGCAAGGCTTACCGCTGTTACCGCGAAGGACTGACGCGTCGCCATCCCGAAATCGAGTTCGTCGAGGTGCCTTATGAACAGGCCACGCTGCCCGCGCTGTTCCTGAAGGCGCCGGGGGTGTCGCTGCGCGCGCCGACGGTGGTGATCTTCAACGGCATGGACAACTGCAAGGAAATGAGCGTGATCTTCGCCGGCCTCGAATTCGCGAAACGCGGCATGCACACGCTGGCGATCGACGGTCCCGGGCAGGGCGAGACGCTGCGTTTCCGCGGCATCCACAGCCGTTATGACTACGAAGTGCCGGGCAAGGCTGCTTATGAGTATGTCGCGCAGCGCGCAGAAGTCGATCCGGCGCGGGTGGTGATCATGGGCTACAGCTTCGGGGGTTATTACTCGGCGCGCATCGCCGCCTTCGAGAAACGTTATGCCGCGGGTGTGGCGATGACCGCGCTGCACTGGGATCTTGCCGCGTGGCAGATCCGCATCAAGGAAAAGGCGCAGGCCGAAGGCACCAAGGTGGCGCAGTCCAATTTCCAGTTCCAGTGGGTGGTCGGCGCTGCCGACGCCGACGGCGGCATCGAGGTGGCGAAACGCTTCAGGCTGCAGGAAGTCGCGCACCAGATCACCATGCCGTTCCTGGTTACCCACGGTGCCAACGACCGCGTGGTGCCGGCGGAAAACGCGCAGAAGCTTTACGACGCGATCGGTTCGGCGAAAAAGACCCTGCGCGTTTTCAGCGCCGAAGACGGCGGTGCCGAGCATGCTCATGTCGACAATCGCCAGGTCGGCGTCGATTTCGTCGCCGACTGGATTGCCGATACCCTGCGCTGATTCAGGCGTCGATCAGGCGCAGCGCGCGGTTCAGCCATCCTTTTGTGCTGACCTGCTCGACAAACCATTTCAGCGCCTTGCCACGGTGCGTCGTGCGCCAGGCAAGCGACAGCATCTGGCTGACTTTGGGTTCTTCGGTTCTGCGGATCACCAGTTCTCCGCGTGCTGCGGCGGCCGCGGCGAGGCAGTGCGGCAGGTAGCCGACGCCAAGTCCCATCGCCTGCGCCTGGAGCTTGGCCGCGGCATCGCCGATGGTCAGCGTGTCCTGGCCCGACAGCAGGCCGGTGGTGCGCGGCGGCAGGTTGCGCGAACTGTCGGCGACGACGACGGCGCGGTGGGCGAGTATGTCGGCTCGGGTCAGCGGATCCGCGGCTGACGCCAGTGGGTGCGTCGGCGCGACAGCGAACACCCATTCGATTTCTCCCAGCCGGCGCGTCTGGTAGCCGCCCCCCGCCGGCCCGTCACCCGAAGCGCCGATGACGAGGTCGGCGCGTCCCGACACCAGCGCATCCCAGCAGCCGCCCAGTACTTCGGTGGCAAAACGCAAGCGTGTATTCGTGGTCTGTGCATGGAAGTCGCGCGCCAGTTCGAGCATGGCGCGGGTGGGGATGATGCCGTCGCAGGCGAT
The DNA here is from genome assembly GCA_050250695.1 of Burkholderiales bacterium. GTDB lineage: Bacteria > Pseudomonadota > Gammaproteobacteria > Burkholderiales > SG8-41. The sequence goes on along the minus strand of JBFWOE010000028.1, from coordinate 16,705 downwards.
GCGCAGTTCGGCTTCCCAGCCGGTGGCGACGCGCTTGACGCGCGCCTCGAGATCTCCGGCGGCGCGCAGCAGGTGGCGGCCTTCGTTGAGCAGTTCATGGCCCGCAGGGGTGAGTTTGGCGCGATGGCCGCGGCGGTCGAACAGCAATACGTCGAGGTCTTCCTCGAGTTTCTGCACGGTGTAGGTCAATGCCGACGGCACGCGGTGCAGTTCATGCGCGGCGGCGGCGAAGCTGCCCTTGCGATCTATGGCGTCAATCACCAGCAGTGCGTCCAGCGACAGTTTCATTCTTGTTTCTGCCTTGACGTTAAAATTAATAATAATCAAAAAATAACTATAACATATTGTTTTTAAATATAAATATTATTCATTAAATTTGACTGAAACTGTCAAATTGTTCCGCTATCCAGTGCTGTCCGACGCTCCTACGATGCGTTCCTTGCCACACCCGATCAACACAATCACAAAGGAGCCCGACATGCTGACACTGCGCAAAGCCGAAGACCGCGGCCATGCCAACCACGGCTGGCTGGATTCGTACCACAGCTTTTCATTCGCCGGATACCAGGACCCGCGGCACATGGGTTATGGCCCGCTGCGTGTGATCAACGAAGACCGCGTCAGCGCGGGATCGGGATTCGGCACCCACGGCCACCAGGACATGGAAATCATCAGCTACGTCCTCGAGGGCGGGCTGGGACACAAGGATTCGATGGGCAACGGTTCGACGATCGTGCCCGGTGATGTGCAGCGCATGAGCGCCGGCACGGGGGTGCGCCATTCCGAGTTCAACCACGACAAATCGGCTACGACCCATTTCCTGCAGATCTGGATCGAGCCGCGGGCCATGGGGCTCAAGCCGTCGTACGAGCAGAAGCATTTTTCCGCCGACGAGAAGCGCGGGCGCCTGCGCCTGATCGTCTCGCCCGATGGGCGCGATGGTTCGGTGAGCCTGAACCAGGATGCGTTCCTCTATGCAGGGCTGTTCGACGGCAGCGAACGCGGTGAGCTGCGGATTGCGCCGGGCCGCCGGGCTTATGTCCACGTCGCGCGCGGCGGCATCACCCTGAACGGCGAGCGGCTTGATGCCGGAGATGCGCTGAAAACCGGAGACGGACTGCTGGTGCTGGAGCGGGGATACGCAGCCGAGGTGCTGGTGTTCGATCTGCCTTAGCGATAACACGAAACAGGAATTGACTGACTTTATTCAAAGGAGAAACGACATGGGCAAGATAGCGGTGGTTTATCACAGCGGTTACGGCCATACGGCCGAAGTGGCAAAAGCGGTTGCGCGCGGAGCGGCGGATATCGCCGGTATCGACGCAAAACTGATATCCGTGACCGACATCGAAAAACACTGGCAGGACCTCGATGCCGCGGACGCCATCATCTTCGGCGCGCCGACCTACATGGGCGGCGTGTCGGCGCCGTTCAAGGCGTTCATGGATGCGAGTTCGCAGATCTGGTTCAAGCAGGGGTGGAAGGACAAGATCGCGGGAGGTTTCACCCATTCCGGGAGCCAGGGCGGCGACAAGTTCAACACCGTGACGCAACTTTTCACCTTCGCCATGCAGCACGGCATGATCTGGACCGGGCTCGGCCTGATGCCGGGAAACAACTCGAGCAAGGGCAGCATTGATGACCTGAACCGTCTCGGCAGTTCCACCGGTTCACTGACCCAGTCGAACGTCGACCAGGGCGCGGAAGCAATTCCGGCGAGCGACCTGAAGACGGCGGAACACCTGGGCCGGCGCGTGGCGCTGGTGGCCCTGCAGTTTGCCGGCGAACGCTTTGCCGAAACCGTGTAATTCAACAAACCGGACAAAAGGAGATCGATCATGATCCAGAGCGATGCCGCCCCGTATGCCGCACTGCTGCTGCGCCTGTCGCTGGGCGTGATGTTCATTGCCCATGGCCTGCTCAAGGTCGTGGTGTTTACCATTCCGGGTACCGTGCAGTTTTTTGAATCCGTCGGGTTCCCCGGCGCACTGGCCTACGTGACCATTGTTGTCGAACTGGGCGCGGGCGCGCTGCTGCTGGCTGGTGTCGGCACACGCTGGGTGGCGTTGGCGACCGTGCCGCTGCTGCTGGGTGCGGCCTTGGTGCATCTGCCCAACGGCTGGGTGTTCAGCGCGCAGGGCGGCGGCTGGGAATATCCGGTGTTCCTCGCCCTGGCGGCGGTGGTGCAGTCCCTGCTTGGCGACGGCGCGTATGCCCTGTCTTTGCGCCGCACTCCACTGCCGGCGCTGCGTACTGTTGACCGCTTGGCATAATCGCCATCCATGAAACGCCTGCCTGCATTGTTTGTGTCACACGGTGCGCCGACCCTGGCGCTCGAACCCGGTCCGACGCGCGGTTTCCTCGCGCAGCTTGGTGCAGGGCTCCCCCGTCCTGAGGCGATGCTGGTGGTGTCGGCGCATTGGGAAACCGCGGTGCCGGCGGTCAGCACGGCGCCGCAGCCGGAAACCATCCATGATTTTTACGGTTTTCCCCCGGAGCTGTACCGGATGCGTTATCCGGCTCCGGGTGCTGCGGAACCGGCACAGCAGGCGCTGAGGCTGTTGTCCGCTGCGGGACTGGATGCGATGGCCGCGCCCGGCCGCGGACTCGACCACGGCGCCTGGGTGCCGCTGATGCTGATGTATCCGGATGCGGACATACCGGTGGCGCAGATCGGCGTGCAGACACAGCTCGGTCCGGCGCATCATTTCCGCCTCGGCGAGGCCTTGCGGCCGTTGCGTGACGCCGGGGTGCTGATCATCGGGTCGGGCAGCGTGACGCACAATCTGCGCGAGTTCGGCGGCCACGGTTACGATGCGCCGCCGCCGGACTGGGTCAGCGCATTCAATGACTGGCTGGCCGGAAGGCTTGCGAGCGGTGATGCCGCGGGCCTGCTGGATTACCGCAGCGCGGCGCCGCATGCAGCACGCAACCACCCGACGGAAGAACACCTGCTGCCACTGTTTGCCGCTTATGGCGCGGGCACGCCCGGCATGCAGCCGCAGCGCATCCACGCCGGTTATACCTGGGGCGTGATCGGCATGGATGCGTGGAGATTTGACTGAGGACAATCAGCCATGAGGCAGGGGGCCGCGCAGGTATGATGGCGGTCTTCTCAATCCCGCCATCATGAACGACAGTCCTCATCCACCATCTTCCTGGGCACCGCTGGCGCAGCCGCTGTTCCGCGCGCTGTGGATCGCCACCGTGATATCCAACGTCGGCACCTGGGTGCACGAAGTCGGCGCCGGCTGGCTGATGGTGACGCTGGATCCGGATCCGTTGATGGTGTCGCTGGTGCAGGCCGCGACCACGTTGCCGATATTCCTGCTGGCACTGCCGGGCGGTGCCCTGGCCGACATCGTCGACCGGCGGCGTTACCTGATCTTTACTCAGCTGTGGATGTTCGCGGCAGCACTACTGCTGACGGTTGTGACCGCGATCGGATGGATCAATGCGTGGAGCCTGCTTGCATTGACGTTTGCACTGGCCTGTGGTGCTGCCCTCAACACGCCGGCATGGGCGGCGATGCTGCCGGAGATCGTACCGCGTCCGCAACTGCAGTCAGCGATCGCGCTGAACAGCCTGGGGATAAACCTGGCGCGCGCGGTGGGACCGGCGTTGGCCGGGGTGGTAGTGGCGGTGAGTGGGCCGCAATCTGCATTCCTGCTCAATGCGCTGTCGTTCGCGGCGGTAATCATTGTACTGCTGCGCTGGAACCGCGAACCGCATGTCCACACGCTGCCGACGGAACATTTCCTTGGCGCAATACGCGCCGGGGTACGCTACGTCAGGGAGGCGACGGCGCTGCGGCAAGTGATGGCGCGTTCGGCGGCGTTTTTCCTGTTCGCGACGGCGCCGTGGGCGTTGCTGCCGCTGGTGGCGCGCGAGGCCGGCGGCGAAGCGGGAACCTACGGTCTGCTGCTGTCAGGGCTGGGCACGGGCGCCGTTGCCGCGGCATTGCTGCTGCCGCACCTGAGGACGCGCTGTTCGCGTGATGCCCTGGTACGCGGAGGCACCGTGTTGTTTGCCGCGGCGGGAGTCGCCATGGCGGCCGCCGGCAGCCTGGCCTTGCTGCTTCCGGTGATGATGGCGGCGGGGGCGGCGTGGCTGACCGTGCTGTCGACGCTGCATGTCAGCGCGCAACTGGCCGTGCCGCAATGGGTACGTGCCCGCGCATTGTCGGTGTACCTGATGGTTTTCGCCGTCGGCATGTCCGGTGGCGCAGTGCTGTGGGGAGCGGTGGCATCGCGCTGGAGCGTGTCAGCGGCATTGGTCGCGGCTGCTGTTGGCGCCCTGGGCGGCATCTGGGTGACCTGGCAACGGTCGCTGGGCGCCGACGATGCGTTGTCGAGCACCGAGCCCGCTCACTGGCCGCAGCCGCAGCAGCATGCGGAGATCGCCTCTGAACGCGGCCCGGTGCAGGTGCATGTCGAATACCAAATTGATCCCGCTGATGCCGAGTCTTTCATTGCCGCCGCGCAGGCGTTGCGGGGCATCCGCCGCCGAGACGGTGCCCTGTCCTGGGGGCTGTTCGAGGATGCCGCAGTGCCCGGGTGTTATGTCGAAACCTTCGTCGTCGAATCCTGGGCCGAGCATCTGCGCCAGCACGACCGTGCGGTTGCGGGCGATACCACGGTGGTTGAACGTGTGCGCGCCTTCCATCGCGGCAATGGCCCGCCGCGTGTCGCTCACTGGGTCGCGGTCAATGCCGGTGAGCAGGCCGGCGACGTGTTATAACCAACGAAATTTTTTCAAGGAGGCAGTCATGCAGGATCGCAAGGCCATTACCAGTGTAACCATCAACGATCTGGCGAGCCGCCGCTGGAGCCCGCGTGCATTTGATGCGCAACGCGGCGTAAAACCGGAACAGCAGGCGGCGCTGATCGAAGCGGCGCGCTGGGCGCCATCATGTTTCGGCGAGGAGCCGTGGCGCTTCCTGGTGTGGAATCGCGCAAATGATGAAAAGGGCTGGCAGCAGGCGTTCGACTGTCTGTCGGACAACAACAAAAAGTGGGTCAAGAATGTGCCGCTGCTGTTTCTGGCCTGTGCAGGATCAAAACTGAACAACGGCAATCCCAACCGCTGGGCGCAGTACGACACCGGCATGGCCGCGCTGTCACTGTCGCTGGAAGCGCTGTCCCAGGGCCTGGTTGCGCACCAGATGGGCGGTTTCAACATGGACAAGGTGCGCACGGCATTTGCCATTCCCGAGGAATTCACGCCGATGGCCATGGTCGCCGTGGGTTACCAGGCCGAGCCCGACGTGCTCGACGAGGAGACCAGGGCCAAGGAACTCAAGCCGCGGGCGCGCAAAACCGTAGCCGAGCGTTTCTACGGAGGCAGTTGGGGGCAGCCCCTTGCCTGAGTGTCAGGCGGCAGTGACGGTCTGGCGCGGCGCCAGCGTACCGCTGCTCATGGTTTCCGGCGCCTCGCTGTTGGGAAAGTTGAACTCGAGCTGGGTGCCCAGTGGGTCGCGCAGGAAGATCTGGTAACCGGCGCCGGCGACATTCTGCTGTTCGTAGGCGATGTTCATGCTGTCGAGCCGTTCGCGGAATCCGGCGGCGCCGTGCACCTGGAAGGCGACATGGTCGATGCTGCCGTGGTGCTTTTCCTCGAGGAAGCCCTCCGCGCAACGCGCGCTGACGTGGACGATCGGATGGTCGTCCAGATAGAGCCAGATCCCCGGGTTGGGGAAATTCGGCCGCGGCCCCCTTTTCAGCCCGATGACTTCGCCGTAGAACTTCTCGATGCGCTCCAGGTCGCCGGGCGTGCAACGAATGTTGAGGTGGTGGATGCGGTCGATTTTCACTGGGGCCTCCGGTGGCTGTCGGGCAGTATGGTGCGGACCATCATACTCCCGCAGGCCGGTAGCTTGAGCTGAACCGGCTGCGCCCGGGCCCGGATTCATGTCCGCATTGTGAAAAATCCGGACTACCCTTAACATGCCCTCCGGCCCGGGGCCTGGCCGCACACCAAAACAAACCGCCAGGCTGTCCGGTGACCGCAACGGAGGAGCGTGACATGAGAACAATGATTTCCGCATGCCTGGCTGCAATCGCCATGACCTGTGCCGGTCTCGCCGGTGCACAGAAATTCCCCGAGCGCCCGATTCGCATGATCGTGCCGCTGCCGCCCGGAACGGCCAGCGATTTCCTTGCTCGCACGGTCGGCGCACCCCTGTCCGAACAGTACGGCCAGCAAATCGTCATCGACAACCGGCCAGGCGCCGGCGGCCTGATCGGCAGCAGCATCCTGTCGAAGTCGAATGCCGACGGCTACACCTACGCTATGGTCGCGCCGCCGCATACCGTGGCGCCGCTGCTGCAGAAAAAGCCGCCGTACCACCCGCTGCGTGATTTCACCGCGGTCATGGAGGTGGCCTCGATTCCGAACATCATTGCCGTGACCCCCGGGCTGCCGGCGCGCAACATCCGGGAACTGGTGGCGCTGCTGAAAGCCGATCCCTCGAAATACAACTATGCATCGGTCGGCGTAGGCACCCTGGCGCACATCGGGGGCGAGATCTTCAACCAGGCCGCGGGGGTGAGAACCGTTCACGTGCCGTTCAAACTGGTGCCCGATGCCTTCGGCGAAACCGCATCGGGTCGCGTCCATTACCTGGTGTTCACGGTGCCGACCATTTCGCCGGTGATCCGCGACGGGCGCCTGCGTGCGCTGGCGGTGACTTCGGCGAAGCGCAACCCCGCGTTTCCCGACCTGCCGTCGGTCGTCGAAGAGGGACTGCCGGCAGCGCAGTCGGACGGTTGGTTCGGCATCGTCGCGCCGGCCGGCGTGCCGAAAAAAATCGTCGCGCAGCTGGCGGCCGACGTGAAGAAAGTCATCACGCAGCAGCGAATCAGAACGGCTTTCGAGCGCCAGGGAGCGACTGCTGCCGTGGATTCCGGTCCCGAGGTCTACGACAAGCTGATGAAGGATGAATACGTCCGCTACGTGAAGCTGGTCAGGGACGTCGGCATCAAGCCGCAGTGATCAGGGCGCGGCCGCGGCCTGCCCGATTCCGGGCAGGCCGGTCCAGCCGCCTCCCAGCGCCCGCACCACGTCGGCGATCGCCGCGCGCTGCGCGCGCAGCGCATCGGCGCGGTTCAGTTCCGCGCTCAGCAGGTTGCGCTCGGCGTCGAGAACCTCGAGCTGGCTGGTTAGGCCGTTTTCATAGCGGATGCGGGCGAGGCGCAGCGATTCGCCGAGTGCTGTGGCGCGCGCCTGCTCGGCGTCGAACACTTCACGGGCCCTGTTCTGCGCGATCAGCGCATCGTGCACTTCGCGGAATGCGTTCTGCAGCGTCTTCTGGTACTGCGCCACGACCTGGCGTTCGCGCGCCTGCACCGCCTCGATTTCACCGAACAGCCGGCCGCCCTGGAAAATCGGCTGCGCCAGCGCGAAGCCCAGGCTCCAGATCCGGGCCGGTCCTGAAAACAGGTCGGAGAGCGCAGCGCTTTCGCTGCCGAGGTAACCACTGAGGCCTATGCGAGGGAACAGCGCGGCACGCGCGGCGGTGATGCGCGCGTTGGCGGCGATCAGCTGCTGTTCGGCGGCGGCGATGTCGGGACGGCGCAGCAGCAGGTCCGAGGGCAGGCCGGCGGGCACCACCGGCGTCGCCGGCCGGCCGGCGTCGACGCTGCGAGCGACGCTGTCGCCCAACAGTGCGCGCGGGTTGCGGCCCAGCAGCACGCCGAGCGCCAGTTCCTCTCCGCTGCGGCGGCGTTCCAGCGCCGGCAGTTGCGCCTGCGCCGCGGCGACTTCGGCTTCGAGCTGGCGCAGCGCAAAATCGTTGATCAGGCCGGCCTGCGCGCGCACACGCTGCAGTCGCAGGTTGTCCTCGCGCAGCGCCAGCGATTTTTTCGTCGCCACGACCTGCGCATCGAGCGCGATCAGCGCGTAATACGACTGGACGACAGTGGCCGTGAGCGCGATGCGCACGGTTTCCCGTGCCGCGGTGGTGGCCAGCAGTTCGGCGTGCGCCGCTTTTGCCGAGCCGCGCAGCCGGCCCCACAGGTCGAGTTCGTACGACACGTTCAACTGGGCGCGGTAATTGTTGTTTTCCAATGCGCCGGGGAAACGCGTGGCAGTGCTGTCGGAGCGCCGCGAACGGTCGCGCTGTAACGCCGCGTCGACCGAAGGTATCAGTCCGGCATCGGCCACTCGTGCCAGCGCGCGTGCTTCGTCGAGCCGCGCCGTGGCCAGTGCCAGGTCCTGGTTGTGCTGCAGCGCTTCGGCGACGTAACGGTCGAGCGTTGCATCGCCGTACAGCGTCCACCACTGCCCGCCGCTGACGGGTTGGCCTGCGCCAGTCGCTGCGGTCCAGGAGCCGGGAAGCTCGGCAGCGGGGCGCTGGTAATCGCCGTCGATGGCGCAGCCGCCGAGGGCGGCGATCAGTATCAGGGAAGTGAAATGATTACGACGCATCTTCGGTTCCCCTGCCGGTCAGGCCGCGGCGCGGCACGTGGACAGCGCGCAGCGCCTGTTCGCGGTGATGGGCCACTTCATTTTCGATCTCTTCGGTCGAGCGCGGATCCGACAGCCTGCGATCGACGATCAGCTTGTAGAACCACGGAATCAGGAAGATCGCGAGGAAGGTTGCTGCCAGCATGCCACCCATGACACCGGTTCCCGCCGAGTGGCGCGCGCCGGCGCCGGCGCCGCTGGAGAGCACCAGCGGCGTGACGCCGAGAATGAACGCCAGCGAGGTCATCAGGATCGGGCGGAAGCGCAGCCGCGCGGCTTCGATCGCCGCGCCGGCGGTGGACAGGCCTTCGCTTTTTTTCATCACCGCGAACTCGACGATCAGGATCGCGTTTTTTGCGGCGAGGCCGAGCAGCGTGACCAGGCCGATCTGGAAATACACGTCGTTGGACAGGCGCGCGATGCCGGCCAGGGGCGACAGCAGCCCCTGCAGCCAGGGTATGCCCTGCGCCAGGTAATAGGGCATGGGCAGCAGGTTGTTGATGAAAATCGCCGCCAGTGCACCGAAGGTGCCGAAGGGCAGCGCCAGCATCACTGCCAGCGGCAACGACCACTTGTCGTACTGCGCGGCGAGGATCAGGAATACCATCAGCGCGGCCAGTCCCAGTGCCAGCACCGAGGTGCCGCCCGAGCGTTTTTCCTGGAACGAGGCGCCGCCCCAGTCGAAGGAAAAATCAGGGGGCAGGGTTGCTCGCGCGATCCGTTCCATGCCGGCGATGGCTTCGCCCGAACTGAATCCCGGCTGGGCCGACCCGAAAATCTTCACTGCGGGAAGGTTGTTGAACCGGTCCAGCGAGTCCGGGCCGGACGAGTAGTTGACCTTGGCGAGCGATGCCAGCGGTACCATGCCGCCGCTGTCGGAACGCACGTACACCGCGCCGACGTCGTCCGGACGCTTGCGATAGGCCGGCTCGGCGGACATCAGCACCTGCCAGGTGCGGCCAAACTTGTTGAAGTCGTTGACGTAGGCGGTGCCCAGCGTCGCCGCCAGCGAGTTGTAGAGTTCGTCGATCGGCACCCCGAGCGCCTTGGCTTTTTCGCGGTCGGTCTCGACGTAGAGCTGCGGCACGTTGGCGCGCCAGAGCGTGTTGACCTGGCCGAACATCGGATCCTGCTGCACCGCACCGAGCAGTTTCTGGGTGACTTCGAACAGTTTCTGCGGACCGCCTTCTCCGCGGTTCTGGATGTAGAACTCGAAGCCGCCCGCGTTGCCGAGGCCGAAGATCGGCGGCGGGCCGAAGGCGAGCACCAGGGCTTCCTTGATGTGGCCGGTCTTCATGAAGAATTCACCGACCAGCTGTCCGGTGGATTCCTTGCGTTCATCCCAGTGTTTCTGGGTGACGAAGATGGTTGCAGCGCTGTTGCGGAAACCGCCACCAAGGAAATCGAAACCGGTGAAGGCGATCGCGGATTCGTTGGCAGGATTGGATTTGATCGCGGCGACGACTTCATTGACCACCTTGTCGGTGCGTTCCAGCGTCGAGCCGTCAGGCAGGAACACCGCAGCGATGTAATAACCCTGGTCCTCGTCGGGCACCAGCGATCCCGGTGTCGCGCGCCACAGGCCGAAAGTCAGCGCGACCATGCCGGCGAACAGCAGCAGTGCGATGCCGCCGCGGCGCAGCATCCAGGTCACGCCGTCGACGTAGCGTCCGGTCATGCGGCTGAACCAGTCGTTGAACCAGCGGAAAAAACGGCCGGGCTCACGGTGCCCTTGCTTGAGGATCAGCACGCAGAGGCTGGGTGTGAGCGTGATCGCGACGATGCCGGAAATCACCACGGCGATCGATATCGTCACCGCGAACTGGCGGTAGAGTTCGCCGGTCAGGCCCCCGAGGAAGGCGATTGGCACGAACACCGCGCACAATGTAAGCACGATGGCGATGATCGGACTGGTGACCTCGCGCATCGCTTTTACAGCGGCTTCATGCGCCTCGAGATGTTCTTCGTGCATGATGCGTTCGACGTTCTCCAGCACCACGATCGCATCGTCGACGACGATGCCGATCGCCAGCACCATGCCGAACAGCGTCAGCGTGTTGATCGAATAACCCAGCAGAAGCAGCCCGGCGAAGGTGCCGATCAGCGACACCGGCACCGCGGCGAACGGGATCAGCGTGGCGCGCCAGTTCTGCAGGAACAGGAACACCACCAGGAACACCAGCGCCATCGCCTCGAGCAGCGTGTAGACGACTTCGCGGATCGACACTTCGACGAAACGCGTGGTGTCGTAGACCACGTTGTGGGTGAGGCCCGGCGGATAGGCTGCGGCCAGCGGGTCCATCACCGCCTTGTCGCGGTTGGCGGTGTCCAGCGCGTTGGCATTGGGCTGCAGGAATATGCCCACCAGCGTCGCCGTCTTGCCGTTGACGCGCCCGATGAATTCATAGTCCTTGGAGCCCAGTTCGACACGCGCCACGTCCTTCAGCCGCAACATCGAGCCGTCGGGATTGGCGCGCACCACGATGTTTTCGAACTCGGCAGGCTCCGACAGCCGGCCCCTGGTGGTGATGGTGTAGACCAGCTCCTGCGGGCCGCCGGTCGGCGACTGGCCGATCTTGCCCGCGGCAAACTGCGCGTTTTGCTCGTTGAGCGCGCGGATCAGGTCGCCTGGCGTCAGCTTCAGCTGCGCGAGGCGGTCCGGGCGCGTCCAGATGCGCATCGCGTAATCCTTGGCGCCGAAGATCTGCACGTTGGTGGTGCCGGGAACGCGTTTCAGCGCGTCGAGCACGTTGAGCGTCACGTAATTCGAGATGAACAGGTCGCTGCGGCTGCCGTCGGGGGAGCTGAATGCAATGACCTGCAGGAACGACGACGAACCCTTTTCGACGGTGACGCCCTGGCGGCGCACTTCCAGCGGCAGACGCGGCTCGGCCTGCTTGACGCGGTTGTTGACGTTGAGCGCGGCCTTGTCGACGTCGGAGCCGATGTCGAAAGTGACCTGGATCTCGACCACGCCGTTCGAGGTCGAGGTCGAGCTCATGTAGAGCATGTTCTCGACGCCGTTGATCTGGTTTTCCAGCGGGGCGGCCACCGTCTGCTCGAGGGTCTGGGCCGAGGCGCCGGGATAGATGGCGCGCACGGTGACCACCGGCGGGGCGATCTCGGGATACTGCGCGATCGGCAGCACGCGCATCGAGGCGAGGCCGGCCAGCACGATGAATATCGACAGTACGACCGCGAAGATCGGCCGGTCTATGAAGAATCTTGAGAGCATGGTCGTTCCGCGCTCAGGATTTCACGGCGGGCTTGGCCGCCGGTTTGGCGGCAGGCTCCGCCGGTTTCGCCGGCGGTTTGCCCGGTGCCCCTGGTGCACCCTGCTTGTCGGGTTCGACGACGCTGACCGGCGATCCCGGGACGAAGATTTTCGCAACGCCGTCGACGATCACGCGCTCACCGGGCTTCAGCCCGCTGTTGATCACCCAGCCGTCGCCGACCCAGGCGCCGACTTCGACCGGCCGCGGCTCGGCCTTGGATTCGGCGTTTACCACGTAGACGAACTTGCCCGTCGGTCCTTCCTGCACCGAACGCTGCGGCACGACGATGACGGCTGGGCGTATTGCTCCGGTCAGCATCACGCGCACGAACTCGCCGGCGCGCAGCATTCCGCGCGGATTCGGAAACTCGGCACGGGTTTCTGTGGTGCCAGTACGGGTGTCGACGCGCACGTCGATGAAATTGACCTTGCCCGGCTGTGCATACTCGCTGCCGTCGGCCAGTTTCACAGTGGCCTTGAGGCGGCCGTCGGCCGGCAGCTTCAGGCGGCCGGTGTCGGTGTCGCGGCGCAGCGCCAGCGCTTCACGGTCGGGGACCCCGAAAATCACGTACATCGGATCGGTCTGCGTGACCGTGGTCAGCAGCACGCTCGGTCCCGATACCAGCGATCCCTCCGATACCGCAGCGCGGCCGGTGATGCCGGTGATTGGCGATTCGACGCGGCTCCACTCGAGGTTAAGGCGCGCTTCGTTAAGGCGTGCGCGCACGCTCTCGACTTCGGCGCGTGCGATGCGTTCATTCGATGTGGCGTCGTCGAACTCCTTCTGGCTCACGGCTTTTGCCTCGTATACCGGTTTCAGCCGCGCCAGTTCGCGCTGCGCCTGCTGCAGACGCGCTTCGGCGACGCCGAGATCGGCGGTGGCGCGCGCCTGTGCCAGTTCGAATGGCGCGGGGTCTATGGTGAACAGCGATTCACCCTGGCGCACCAGGCCGCCTTCGCGGTAATTGCGCTTGAGCAGGATGCCGCTGACGCGGGCGCGGACTTCGGTTTCGCGATAGCCGGCGGTCTGTCCGGTGTATTCCAGCGATACCGGCACGTCGCGCGGGGTGACGCTGATCACGGTGACCGGGGGCGGCGGAAATCCGCCGGGCGGGCCGCCGGAAGGGCCGCAGGCGGCGAGCAGCAACAGCGCTGCGGCAACGGCGCCGCGGCGCAGGTGAGAGGGGTAATGGACGTTCATGTTGTTCTTTCCTGAAGATGGCTGCGCGGTTGGTGCGCGCAGCATGCATGTGCGGCAACAGTTTACATACAACCATGAATGTATGTAAAGTGTAACTTTGATGACATTGATGACAAACCTCCGGCACCGGCCGGAAACCCTTGGAGGCGCATGGCCAGACGCACCAAAGATGAGGCAGTGGAAACCCGCAACCAGATTCTTGATGCGGCAGAGCGGGTATTCAGCGAGCGCGGCGTGTCGCGCACCTCTCTGACCGACATCGCCGACGCCGCGTCAGTAACCCGCGGCGCGATCTACTGGCATTTCAAGGACAAGGCCGAACTGTTCTGCGAGATGGTGGCGCGCGTCACCATGCCGATGGAGGATGCGCCTTGCCAGATCAATCCCGCGGAGGATGCTGATCCTCTGGGCAGCGTGCGTGCGATGCTGACCGGCATCCTCGAACGCACTTCCGGCGATGCGCAGGCGCGCCGCGTGTTTCACATCGTTTTCAACAAATGCGAGTACGTCGATGAAATGCAGCCGGTGTGGCAACGCTTCCGTGAAATGCAGGCAGGTTGCCTTGAGCGACTGGAACAGGGGCTGGCCATGGCAATCGCCCGCGGCCAGTTGCCGCGGGGGCTGGATGCGCGCGGCACTGCGGTGGGCCTGCACGCCATGGTCAACGGCCTGATCAGCAAGCTGGTAATGGATCCGGAAGCGATTCCGAAGGCCAAGGATCACGGCCAGCTGATCGACGTGTTCCTCGACGGGCTGCGCAACACGCCGGCGGTTCTGCCGGCGAAGCGGCGCGTGCCGCGCCGCAAATCCGTCGCGTCATCGCGCCGCCGCGCCGCCTGAGCCGGCTTCAGTTTTCCCAGGGAGCGGCCGCCGCCGCCGCGATGCCGTAGCGGCTGATCGCCTCGGCGACTTTTTCCCGGTCGATTTTGCCTGCGTCCGCCAGTGCCGCCAGCGCGGCGACAACAATATGGTGGCGGTCCATCTCGAAAAACCGCCGCAGGTTCTCGCGGGTGTCGCTGCGGCCGTAACCGTCGGTGCCCAGCGTGACATAAGGCTGCGGCACGAAGGCGCGGATCAGGTCCGGCACCGCGGCTACATGATCTGAGGCTGCGACGACCGGTCCGCCATGTTCGGACAGCAGCGCTTCGACATGCGGGATCTGGCGCTGCGCCGAGGGATTCAGGCGATTGTGGCGCGCGCAGGCCATGCCGTCGCGCCGCAGTTCGCTCCAGCTGGTCACGCTCCAGGCGTTGGCGGCGATGCCGAAATCCTTTTCCAGCAATTCAGTCGCGGCGATCGCTTCGCGCAGGATGGTGCCGCTGCCGAGCAACTGCACCTGTGCTTCCGCTTTGGACCGCAACAGGTACATGCCGCGCAGAATGTCTTCGCGTACGCCGGAGGGCATCGCCGGCTGCGCGTAATTCTCGTTCATCACCGTGATGTAATAGAAAACGTCTTCCTGGTCTTCGAGCATGCGCCGCGCGCCGTCATGCACGATCGCCGCCACTTCGTAGCCGTAGGCGGGATCCCAGGCACGGCAGTTGGGTACCGTGGATGCGACCAGTTGCGAGGAGCCGTCCTGGTGCTGCAGGCCTTCGCCCGACAGTGTGGTGCGGCCGGCGGTGGCGCCGATGAGAAAACCCCGTGATCTGCAGTCACCCGCCTGCCAGATCAGGTCGCCGATGCGCTGGAAGCCGAAAATCGAGTAGAACACGTAGAACGGCAGCATCGGCGTGCCGTGCACGCTGTAGCTGGTGGCGGCGGCGATCCAGGACGAGATCGCGCCGGCCTCGTTGATGCCTTCCTCGAGGATCTGGCCGTCGCGCGACTCCTTGTAATAGAGCAGTTCGTCGCGGTCTTCGGGTTCATACAATTGGCCGAAGGGCGAATAGATCGCGACCTGGCGGAACAGCGACTGCATGCCGAAGGTGCGCGCCTCGTCGGCGACTATGGGCACGATGTGTCTGCCGATCACTGGATCCTTCAGCATCTGCGCCAGCATCTTGACGAAACTCATGGTGGTTGATTCTTCGCGTACACCGGAACCTTCGCTGATCCGCGAGTAAGCGTCGAAAGCGGGTGTCGCGAGTTGCGGCGAGCTGGCGATGCGTTTCGGCAGGTAACCGCCGAGAGCCGCGCGCCGCGCGTGCAGGTAACGCATCTCCGGACTGTCGTCGGCGGGCCTCCAGAATTTCAGCGCCTTGACGTCGGCATCCGGTATCGGCACCGCGAAGCGGTCGCGGAAGGCGAGCAGCGCGTCGTCCTCGAGTTTTTTCTGCTGGTGCGCGCCCATCTTGCCCTGGCCCCAGTGGCCCATGCCGTAGCCTTTCTTGGTCTGCGCGAGGATCACGGTGGGGCGTCCGCGGTGGTTCACCGCGGCGTGATAGGCGGCGTAAATCTTCACCGGATCGTGGCCGCCGCGGCGCAGGCGGTCGATGTCCTCGTCGGAGAGGTGCGACACCAGCGCCTGCAGCTCCGGATCCTTGTTGAAGAAGTGCTCGCGGTTGAAACGGCCGTCGGTGGCGGCATATTTCTGGAATTCGCCGTCCACCGTCTCGTGCAGGCGCCTCAGGATCACGTTGTCGGTGTCGCGCGCGAACAGCGGATCCCACTCCGAACCCCACAGCAGCTTGATCACGTGCCAGCCGGCACCAGAGAACAAGCCTTCCAGTTCCTGGACCAGCGAACCGTTGCCGCGCACCGGCCCGTCGAGGCGCTGCAGGTTGCAGTTGACGACGAAGATCAGGTTGTCGAGGCCCTCGCGCGCGGCCAGCGACAGGCCGGCCAGCGACTCCGGTTCGTCCATCTCGCCGTCGCCGACGAAGGCCCAGACCTTGCGTCCGGCAGTCGCGCGGATGCCGCGGTGTTCAAGATAACGCATGAAACGCGCCTGGTAGATGGCATTGACCGGGCCGAGGCCCATCGAGGCGTTGGGGAACTGCCAGAAATCCGGCATCAGCCAGGGATGGCAGTACGATGACAGTCCGGTGCCGGGACCGCCGGTTTCGCGCCGGTAGTTGTCGAGCTGGGCATCCGTCAGCCGGCCTTCCAGCCAGGCACGGGCATACACGCCAGGAGAAGCGTGCGGCTGGAAGAACACCGCGTCGCCGTCCTGGCCGGCGCGGAAAAAATGGTTGTAGCCGACTTCGAACAGGTCGGCGATCGAGGCATAGGTTGCGATGTGACCGCCGAGTTCCGCAGCGCCGCGGTTGGCGCGCACCACCATTGCCAGCGCGTTCCAGCGCACGATGGCGGAGATGCGCGCCTCGATGTCGAGGTTGCCCGGGAATTGCGGCTGTTCCGACAGGCTGATCGAATTGCAGTACGGCGTGTTCAGCACCGGCGGCATCGGCACGCGTTTTGCCCGTGCCTCATCGAGCAGCTTGCGCAGCAGGTAGGTCGCGCGTTCGCGGCCGCCGGACTCGATCAGCGAATTGAAGGCGTCCAGCCACTCGCGGGTTTCAACCGGATCGGGGTCAGCAGGCATCACCCGCCAGAAGGCGGCAGAAAGATCGGACAGGTTGGCCATGACACTTTTCCTCCGCGCGCGAATGGGCGCGTATCAGCAGGATGTTACGCGCAAGGCCGCGGAACAGGGTTTCGTATCTTCTTGTTTTTAAACATTATATAAGCATATAATTCCGTATAATAAAAAATTGAAAGCATATAATGCCGAATATCAATCTTGATGCAACAGACTGGAAAATCCTCGCCCGTCTTCAGGACAATGCGCGGATGTCCAATGTCGAGCTGGCGCGCGCGGT
>JBFWOE010000027.1:0-27943 GCA_050250695.1 Burkholderiales bacterium | reverse complement strand
GCCATGGAGACCCTACAGGTTGCAGCGGATACCCGGCGCGCGTTCTTCAGCGCCGTAGCCGCACAGGAATCGGTGAAATACATGGAGCAGGTCAAGCAGAGCGCCGAAACCAGCGCCGAACTGGCACGCCGCATGGCTGCTGTCGGTAACTTCAGCAAACTCGACCGCGCCCGCGAACAGGCCTTCTATGCCGAAACGACCGCACAGCTCGCACGCGTCAGGCAGCAGGCATTGGCCGAGCGGGAACGTCTGACACGGTTGATGGGGCTCTGGGGCGAGGATACCGGTTTCAGGTTGCCGGAACGCCTGCCCGATCTCCCTAAGGCCCCGCGCGACATCGCCAATCTCGAAGCGACCGCCCTCAAGAAACGCCTCGATGTGCAGGGTGCGATGCAGGAAGCCGAAAACATCGCTTCCGCTCTTGGACTCACCAAGGCCACCGGCTTTGTCAGCGTTCTCGAGGTCGGTTATATGCGAAACAGCGAGTCAGGGCTGCCGCGGCAGACTGGTTATGAGATCGAATTGAGGCTGCCGATATTCGACTGGGGAACCGCCCGGGTCGCCCGTGCCGAATACACCTACATGCAGGCCGTCAACCGGGCCGCAGATACCGCGGTCAAGGCACGCTCCGAAGTGCGCGAGGCCTATTCCGCCTATCGCACCACGTACGATCTGGCCCGGCATTACCGCGACGAAATCGTGCCGCTGAGAAAACGCATCTCGGAAGAGAACCTGCTTCGCTACAACGGGATGCTGATCAGCGTATTTGAATTGCTGGCTGATGCCCGCCAGCAGATCGCCGGAGTCAATGCCTACATCGAAGCCTTGCGCGATCACTGGCTGAGCGAAACCAGTTTGAATCTCGCACTTACCGGAAAATCACCCGGTGCCATCAGCGGCGGAGGCGGCACATCGGCTGTTGCAGGCGATGCGCAGGCCGGCCACTAACCCCTATCTGGAGACATCATGACATCACGCCGCAATTTTCTGCGCACCGCCGGAGGCGCCCTGCTGGGTGCTGCCGCAGTCAGCAAGGCCGCGCAGGGCGCCGTTCCCGAGGCGCCGATACAGACCAAGCCGGACATGCAGCCGCCCCTGGCGCCACCCAATGGCCGTCCCTACAACCCGGTGGCCACACTCAACGGCTGGACCCTGCCCTGGCGGCAGAACCGCGGCTGGAAGGAATTCCACCTGATCGCCGAACCGGTGCGCCGGCAGATGGCACCCGGCATGACCGCCAACCTCTGGGGCTACAACGGCCAGTCGCCGGGGCCGACCATCGAGTGTGTCGAAGGCGACAAGGTAAGAATCTTCGTCACCAACAAACTGCCGGAACACACGACCATCCACTGGCACGGCATCCTCTTGCCCAACGGCATGGACGGCGTCGGTGGCCTGAATCAGCCGCAGATCCCGGTCGGTAAGACTTTCGTCTACGAATTCGAGATGAAGAAGTCGGGCACCTTCATGTACCACCCACATGCCGACGAGATGGTACAGATGGCGATGGGCATGATGGGCTTTCTGGTGGTTCATCCAAAGAATCCGAATTTCATGAAGGTTGACCGCGACTTCGTGTTCCTGATCAATGCCTACGACATTGAGCCAGGTGCGGCAACCCCCAAGATCGCCACGATGACTGATTTCAACCTGTGGTCGTGGAACAGCCGGGTGTTTCCCGGAATTGACCCGTTCGTGGTCCGCAAAGGCGACCGGGTGCGTATCCGCTTCGGCAACCTGACGATGACCAATCACCCGATCCACATGCACGGTTACGACTTCGAGGTCACCTGCACCGACGGCGGCTGGGTGCCGAAAAGCGCGCGCTGGCCCGAAGTCACCGTTGATGTCGCAGTCGGCCAGATGCGCGCATTCGAGTTCGTAGCCGATGCACCGGGCGACTGGGCCATCCATTGCCACAAGTCCCACCACACGATGAATGCGATGGGACACGATGTGCCGACGATGATCGGCGTCGACCACCGCGGCGTGGCGCAGAAGATCATCAACCTGGTACCCGACTACATGGTGATGGGCGAACGCGGCATGGCCGACATGGGCGAGATGGAAATGCCGATCCCGGACAATACGCTGCCGATGATGACCGGCACCGGGCCGTTCGGCCCCATTGAGATGGGCGGCATGTTCAGCGTGGTCAAGGTGCGCGAAGGGCTCGCGCGCAACGACTACAAGGATCCGGGCTGGTACAAACATCCGCCGGGCACGGTTTCCTACGAGTGGAAAGGCGAAGCACCGGTTGTTGCCCAGGCCAAACCGCAGCCGGCATCACGGGCCGCACAGCCCGATCGTGAATTTCGTGTACGCAAACCGTCAGGCGGCCATTCTGGCCATTAAATTCAATTAAATCAAGGGGTTATAATGAAATATCTTATTACTGCCGTTACCGCGCTGCTGATCACCGCCGCACCGCTCACCTGGGCACATGGCGATGCCAAACACGCGCCTGCCAAGAAGAAAGCCATCTCAAAGGAAGAAAAAGCTTTCGGGCGAGAAGGCGACCCGCAAAAAGCAGTGCGCACCATCAACGTCGACATGAGCGACAAGATGCGGTTTTCCCCTGACACCATCACGGTGAAACAGGGCGAAACCGTCAAATTCGTCGTCAAAAACTCGGGAAAAATCATGCATGAGTTCGTGCTCGGCACCATGGGCGAACTCAAGGAGCATTCTGCGCTCATGCAGAAGTTTCCGGGCATGGAACACGCCGAACCGTACATGGCGCACGTCGCGCCCGGCAAGACGGAAACCATCGCCTGGCAATTCACCAAGTCCGGCAACTTCAACTTCGGCTGCCTGATCCCGGGTCATTTCGAAGCCGGCATGGTCGGCAAAGTCACCGTGAACTGAGCCAAGTACCGTGACGATTCCGGTCCGCAGCGCATGATTTTTCGATGTACTGCGGCCGGATTATCCAGAAGCACGCTGTTTACAAATCTCTCAACCTTACCAAAGGATTCCATCATGAAACACACCGCCCTTCTGTATATGGCCGCCCTGGTCTTTTCGGCGACAACCCCGGTCGCTGCGCAAACTACTGATCACAGCGCCCACCACCCCGCTGACGCCCAAGCGACCAAAGCCGCCGGCCAGGAACTGACCGACGGCGAAGTCCGCAAGGTCGATATGGAAACCAAAAAAATCACGATTCGCCACGGCCCAATCCAGAATCTCGGGATGCCTCCGATGACGATGGTATTCCAGACATCCGACCCGGCATTGCTGGGCAAGGTCAAATCAGGCGACAAGATCCGGTTCGCAGCCGAAAAGGCTGGTGGCGCCTTCGTGGTGACTCACATCGAGCCTGCCAAATAAAAAGGCATGAACCCGCTGTCACGCCCCTTTCCGAATCGTTTACGTTCGGTAACTGATTACCGGCGACTGGCGCCCACCTACGACGCCAGTTGCCGAAGGATCGGGTACATGCGTGATGCCGCAATAAAAGCACTCGATCTGCAGCCAGGACAAACGGTGCTGGACATCGCCTGCGGTACAGGCGCCACGCTGCTGGAATTGTCCAGGTGGGTTGGCTCCCGGGGAAAAGTCATCGGCATCGACCATAGCCCGGACATGGTTGCCATTGCCAGGCAGCGCATAGCCGAATCCGGCGCACAGAATATCGAGCTTCTGGTCGAACCCATCGAGTCGGCGCGAATCAGTCACGAGGCAGAGGCGATCCTGTTTTGTTTTGCTCATGACGTACTGCAGTCAAGGAATGCACTTCGCAATGTATTTTCGCTGGCCCGTCGCAGCGCCCGGGTGGTCACAGTCGGCGCAAAACTGGCCGACTCGTGGTGGGCGGGGCCGCTGAATGCCTGGGTTCATTGGCGCGGCAGGCAGTATCGAACCACCGAGCTGGGGCTTGAGCACCCCTGGCATCCCCTGCGGGAATATTGCCCGGATATCAGAGTCACCAAAACCTTTCACCTGGGTACCAGCTATCTGGCAGCAGGAATCTTTTCCGGGAACATCACTGGCCACTCAGGAGTGCAGTGCATACCGTGAAGTCCAGCACGGCAAGGAAGACCGGAATCGTGGCAGCCAGCTCCGCCCTGCTGCTTCTCGTCGGGGCGATCATAGCCATGAAAATGGACGGCCCGCCGTCGCGCGCGGACCCCGACAACCTGTCCCAGGTGTCCGTCGGCAAGCACCTGTACGACGCTCATTGCGCATCCTGTCACGGTACAGGGCTTGAGGGCCAGCCGGACTGGCGCAAAAAACTGCCCAATGGCCGCATGCCGGCTCCACCTCACGACGCTACCGGACATACCTGGCATCACACGGATTCCATGCTGTTCGGCATCACGAAGTACGGACTGCTGCCGGGCAAATATGCACCGCCCGATTACCGCAGCGACATGCCCGCCTTCATTGGCACTCTATCCGATGAGGAAATCTGGGCTGTTCTGGCCTACATCAAATCCTTCTGGCCACAGGAACTCCGCAAGGCGCAACGCGATCTGACCTTGCACAGACACTGATATACAGAACCGTGGCCTGAAAGGCCCCGGGGAACATGCCCGCCACACCAATCTAATCTGCCGGGATTTGATTTACATCAATAAGGAAGTCCGGTGGTCAGTTAGCATTTCTCTCATGCTCAAGGCTTGCACAAAAGGATTCGACCTGGTTCGGCTGATCGTTCTCGCGGCGACTCTGCTGCCGGTCCCTTTGACGGCTTTCGCAGGCGGCCTTGAGCATCATGCCCCCAAGCCTGCCGGGCATGCTGCAGCCAGCCATCAGGCCGATGCCGCAATGGATTCAGCTTCGGGTCACCACAGTGCCCCCGCAAAGGCCCCGCTGCACTGTCACGAAAAATCACCGACCCCGCAGGCAAACGGACCGATCCCTGAGCCGATTTCCCCGGACCAGCCAATACCGATCATTGATAGCGCTCCTCCGCTCTTCAGGACAGCTGTCGCCCCGCTGAATCGTTCAGCAGCCCGGATTCCCATTGCCGGGCCGCCCCGCTTCATTCTTTTCAGCAACTTCCGCAGTTAGTTCCGCTGCCGGCGCTTCCCGCCGGCCCAATTCCTGTTGTACCCGGGAAGTCCCGCGCCGGATCATTTCCGGAGCAAATTTCTTTCATACACTCAAGGAGAAACCATGAAATCCGCCATTTCCGCAGCAATGCTGGCCGTACTGACCCTTTCCGCCCCTGTCGCGCTGTCCGCTGAAACGCCCGCCAAGCCGATGGCAGGAAAACCGATGGCCGCGATGGACGACAAGCACATGGCGCAAATGCAGGAAAACATGAAGCGCATGCAGCAGCAGATGGACAGGATCCGCCAGGCCAAGGATCCGAAGGAGCGTCAGAAATTGATGCAGGAACACATGCAGGCCATGCAAGCCAACATGCAAATGATGCGTGGCATGGGAGGTTCCATGATGGGTGGCCAAGGTGGCATGGGCATGAGCATGGGTTCCGGCGCAGGAAGCGGCCAGATGCCCGGGATGGACCCGAAACAGCGCCAGGACATGATGGAAAAACGCATGGACATGATGCAGATGATGATGGAACAGATGATGCAGCACGATCAGATGATGCAAGGCATGCCCGCCAAGTAAGCAACCGGGTGCGTCCCGCTTCCCGGGACGTACCCTTCTGGCTGAAGGAATGATCATGGATACAGAAAATCTGAAAAATCTGGGCTGGCTCCTCGTCTGGGGTGCCCTGTTTTTCGTGATGATGCGATACGGCTGCGGCGCGCACATGATGGGCGGTCACGGCAAACATGGAAAACACCGCGACCCGGCACCGGATGGGGAAACCAAAGATCCCGTATGCGGGATGAGCATCAGCCCGGGAAAAGCCGGAGCCACGGCAGTGGCAGAAGGAAGGATTTACTACTTCTGCTCGATTACCTGCAGGGAAAAATTCGAGCGGTCCCCAGAAAAATACGTCGGCAGCGGACTTCGGGACAGCTCAGGTAAGGATGGCCACCACACCAGCTGAATAATGACTCCAGAAAACAAAGCCCGGGAAAACGCGCCGTTATTGTCACGATTCAATGCAGGTCTTCTTGCCGTGATTGCGGTCATTGCCTACTTTCTGCTTAGCGAGCACAAGGCCCATTTCATCAACTATCTTCCCTACCTTCTGCTTCTTGCCTGCCCTTTGCTGCATCTGTTCATGCACGGGGGCGCCCATTCCCACGGCGGGCATTCCGCGGACAACGGCAAATCAAGGAAGGAGAGCGACAATGCATGAAGAAGCCGCGGCTTATGGCCTCTGGCCATTGGCAATCATCAACTCCCTGATTTTCATAATCTTTGCCTTCAGTTTCACCAGGCCGAATACCAGACGCGACTGGCGATCATTTGGGGCATTTTCGGCATTCATCGTGGCTCTTTTTGCTGAAATGTATGGTTTTCCACTCACCATCTATTTCCTGTCCGGCTGGCTGTCCAGCCAGTTTCCGCAAATCGACTTTCTGAGCCACGATGCCGGCCACCTTCTCGAAGTCATGTTCGGATGGCGCTCGAACCCGCATTTCGGTCCCTTCCATATTCTCAGCAACATTCTCATTGTTGCCGGTTTCATTTTGCTGGCGAATGCCTGGAAGGTTCTTTACGAGGCGCAAAAACACCACGGGATGGCGACAGGTGGAGTTTATTCCCGCATACGACATCCACAATACGTCGCTTTTATCGCGATCATGCTGGGCTTTCTGCTTCAGTGGCCCACACTTCTTACGCTGATAATGTTTCCGGCTCTCACGTGCATGTATATCCGCTTGGCAAGGCAGGAAGAGAAAGATGCTGTTGCCCGGTTTGGCGATGCTTACCGCTCGTACATGCAAAGGACCCCGGGATTTATCCCTAAATTGGGAGATCGAAGAAGAGTCCCTGCAGAATGACTTGATACACCCCGAATCAAAAACCCCCTACAGGAAGAATCATGACAAGAGATCAGCTCTCCGGAGTTGCAGGATTAGTGCTTCTGCTTGCGCTTCCGGTTCTGTCACAGGCACAGATCGCAACCGCTCAGGATTTTTCGAACGAACAGATTGAATTTCGAAAAATAGCCGGCAACTTTTCCGTCTATCTGGCGATCATGCCATCGGAAATGATTACCGGCCCGGACCAGACCCCCGAACCAGGTGCCAGTCCTTACCAGCCAACGGCAGCCAAGGACTCCCACCATGTCATGGTGAGCATTTTTGAGTACCCTAGTGGAAAGAGAATATCGAAAGCAACCGTATTGGCACGGGTTGCCGGACTGGGATTCTCCGGCGAAAAGAAAGTCCTGAATCCGATGGAACTAGCCGGAGCCACCTTATTTGCCAACTCTTATCCGATGATCGGCCGCGGCCCTTTCAGGGTCGACATACAATTCCAGACTTCCCCGAAATCCCGTGCCGAACATGCAACGTTCTACTTCACTCATCCGCAGTTTTCCATCCCCGGCAAAAGATAGAAATCCGGAAACAGGCATACCATTGACCAGCTCCGCCGTGAACAATACCGGGAAATCACGCCATGGATGAAAATTCGAATCACCAGAGCCACAATCACTCCCACAAACAAGGTCCGGCAGAAGTTCAAACTGCCGCAGCCACAAGGGGCGCCGCGCAGTGGACCTGTCCGATGCATCCTGAAATTCTTCGGGAAGCGCCGGGTGATTGCCCTATTTGCGGGATGGCACTGGTGCCTGTTGCCGGAACCGCGGAAGCGGATACCGGTGAGCTTTCGGACCTCACACGCAGGATGTGGTATGGCGTGGCATTGTCGATCCCTTTGGTCATTCTCGCCATGTCTCCGATGATTGGTATCAAGGAACCTTTTGGCCTGATGCCAAAAACAAGGGGATGGATCGAATTCGTTCTCGGGTCACCCGTCGTGCTGTGGGTGGGTTGGCCAATCCTGCGCAAATTCTGGATTTCGATAGTTCACAAAGCACTGAACATGTATTCGCTGATCGGGCTTGGTGTGGGGCTGGCTTACCTGTTCAGTCTGGCCGCGATATTTTTCCCCGATCTTTTCCCCGCTGAATTTCGGGAACATGACGGGGCCGTAGGTACTTATTTCGAGGCTGCTGCCGTCATTGTGACCTTGGTGATTCTCGGAGATGTCCTGCAACTGAAAGCCATGGGGCAGACCAGCCAGGCAATTCGTGAACTGCTCCGGCTTGCACCGAATCTGGCCTGGCGGGTAGCGCAAGATGGCACGGAAGAACAGGTGCCACTCGAAGCCGTGATCAAGGGTGACCGGTTACGCGTAAAACCCGGAGAGAAAATTCCGGTCGATGGCAGCGTGATGTCGGGAGAAAGCAGGGTCGACGAGTCCATGCTGACCGGAGAACCCGTTCCGGTCCTCAAAAAACCCGGCGACCGGGTCACGGGAGCCACCATCAACGGAAATGGCTCCCTCCTGATGCAGGCCGAACGGGTAGGGTCAGAGACGCTGCTGGCCAAAATCGTGCACATGGTTGCCGAAGCCCAGCGCACCCGGGCTCCCATCCAGCGCCTGGCAGACCTCATTGCCGCATACTTTGTTCAAATAGTCGTGGTCATCGCCATTCTTACTGCAATCGTCTGGTGGGTTGTCGGCCCCGAACCCCGGATGACTTACGCGCTGCTCAATGCCATCGCGGTGCTGATCATCGCCTGCCCCTGCGCCGTCGGACTCGCTACTCCGATCTCAATGACGGTCGCCATGGGCGAAGGCGCGCGTGCGGGCATCCTGTTCCGCAACGCGGAAGCCATTGAACGTATGCGCGATATAAACACCATCGTCGTGGACAAAACGGGAACCCTGACCTTGGGTAAACCTGCGCTGACTGATTTCATCGCAAAAGGAATGCCGGAAGACGAGGCACTCTCACTGATGGCCGCAGTCGAACAGCTGTCCGAGCACCCCATCGCGCATGCCGTGGTCGAAGGCGCCAAAGCCCGCAATCTCGTGCTGCAGACGGCCAAAGAATTCGAAGTCGTCAACGGCCTGGGCGTACAGGCGGAAATTGCAACCCGCAAGATCCTGGTCGGCAACCGGGATTTCCTGAAAAAACATGATATTGATACCCGGCAATGGGAAACGCAGGCGGAAACGCTGCGCGCCCAGGCCAAAACCGTGGTGTTTCTGGGAATGGACGGAGTTGCCATCGCCATTGCAGCCGTCGCCGATCCGATCAAGGACAGCACGCCAGAAGCACTTGCGGAACTCAAGCGCTCCGGTGTGCGCATCGTGATGCTGACCGGTGATTCGCGCCGTACGGCTGAAGCCGTCGCGCAACAGCTCGGCATCGACGAAGCGCTGGCCGAAGTGTTGCCGGAAGACAAGGCAGGCCATGTCAAGCGCCTTCAATCCGAAGGACACAGGGTCGCAATGGCGGGAGATGGCATCAACGACGCTCCCGCCCTTGCCCAAGCTGACGTCGGCATCGCCATGGGCACCGGCACCGACGTTGCCATGGAAAGCGCCGGCGTAACCCTGATCAAGGGTGATCTGCGCGGCATTGCCCGCGCCGCCAAGCTGTCCCGCGCAACGATGCGCAATATCCGCCAGAACCTGGTATTTGCCTTCGGCTACAACGCGCTCGGGATTCCGATTGCAGCGGGGGTGTTGTATCCCGCTTTCGGGATATTGCTTTCGCCAATCTTCGCGGGTGCCGCGATGGCCCTGAGTTCGGTCTCTGTCGTCACGAACGCACTGCGTCTTCGTCGCCGGTCCGCAACATGATTAGGCCTTGCACCCGTTCAACACACAAGCACCGGCAATGCCGTTCAGCATCATCGGTCAACCACGCATCGCACCGGTCGCGATGGAAACCATAATGATGAAGCGCCCCTGACCGGAAAGCGTCGCGAAGCAGAATTAAGTACCTGTCACTGAATCAATCGCAGCGAGGAAGCGTCACCATCGCCTCCAGCCCCCCCTCCGTCCGATTGTGCAGTTCGATCCGCCCGCCATGCAGCTCCACCACGTTCTTCGCAATCGCCAGCCCGAGCCCGGTGCCGCCGGTATCGCGGTTGCGTGAGCCCTCGACGCGGTAAAACGGCTCGAACACTTTTTCGAGTTGGTCCTGCGGCAGGCCCGGACCTTCATCGAGGATGCTGATCTGCAACCGTTCAGCGTTGTCGTCGATCACGACCTTTGCGCTCCTGCCGTACTTGATCGCGTTCTCCAGCAGGTTCGCGAAGCAGCGCTTCAGCGTCTGCGGCCGGCCCGGATACGGGCCTGAGGCGCGACCCTCAATGGTCACAACACCGCCGGTCTCCTGCAAATCGGCCTGCAGGCTTTCCAGCATGGCATGCACATCCACCGGCCGCACCACCTCGCCGTTGTCCATGCCGCGCAGGAAATCCAGGGCGGAGGCGACCATCGCCTCCATTTCACGCAGGTCGTTCTCGAACTTCGTGCGCAGCTGCGCGTCTTCCAGCAGTTCGGCGCGCAACCGCAGGCGTGTGATCGGCGTCTTCA
Source organism: Burkholderiales bacterium (assembly GCA_050250695.1). Classification (GTDB taxonomy): domain Bacteria; phylum Pseudomonadota; class Gammaproteobacteria; order Burkholderiales; family SG8-41. Next base: position 17,503 of record JBFWOE010000027.1, on the reverse strand, counting down.
GGTCGTGCGACATCGCCGCCAGCACCTGGGTGCGTTCGCGCAGCCAGGCGGCGAGCCGTGACTGCATGGTGTTGAAGGCGCGCGCCGCGCTGGCCACTTCCGCCGGTCCGGTTTCCGCCAGCGGCGGGCGGTTGATGTTCCTGCCCAGTTCGTCGGCGGCATCGGCCAGCGTCTTCAGCGGCCGGGTCGCCCAGCGCACCGCGATCAGCGACACCATGATCACCGCCGCCAGTAGCAGGCCTATGCTCAACAGCAGGCGCAACGGCCAGTTCTCTGTCGCCTGCGGCGGCCGCGTGTCAAAGGTCGCCAGCGTGCCGTCCTGGAGCTTCACCTGCGCAACGAAGGTCAGCCCGCCGCCGGCCGCGCCGCCGTGGCGCATCATCGGCGGCCACCAGCCGTGATCGTCGTCGTCATCGGAGCGATGCATGCCGCGTTTCGGCCCGCCGCCGCCGACAGGACCGCCGCGGGCCATGCCGACGGTTACTGTCCGTTCATTGCCGAGGTAACGGCGCAGCAGCGAAGCAAAAAAAAGCGCGCGCCCGCCGGATTCGCCGTCAGCAACCGCAGGCGCCAGCGGCCCGCGATCCAGGCTCACCGACAGCGGCGGCGCGCTGAGCACCTTGACGATGCGCACGCGTTCGGCCGGCATCAGCGTATCGAGCAGGCGCACGATGTCGGCGATGCGCTGCGCCGACTGCATGCCGCTCGCCTGCGCCAGCAGTTCGCCGCGGTCGTGCATGTGGACCGCGAAGCTCAGCAGCTGCGCGATCAGCAGTCCGCCCAGCAATACCAGCGTGATGCGCGCAAACAGCGAACGCGGCAGCAGCCTCATGGCCTGCCCGTTTCGACATGCACGGCGAACACGTAACCCTGGCCGCGCACGGTCTTGATGATCACAGGTTCCTTCGCGTCCTCGCCGAGGCGCTGGCGCAGCCGGCTGACCTGGACGTCGATCGCGCGGTCGTAGGGGCCTGCCTCGCGGTCCAGCATCAGATCGACCAGCTGGTCGCGTGTCAGCACCCGGTTGGGATGGTCGACGAATATTTTCAGCAGTCTGAAATCAGTGCCGGAAAGCGCCACCACCACGCCTGCGGGTGAGGTCAGGTTGCGGGTCGCCGCATCCAGCGTCCAGCCGGCGAAGCGGAACACCCCGGATTCCTCGCGTTTCAGGTTGTCGGGCAACGCCCGCGTCCGGCGCAGCACGCTTTTGATGCGCGCCAGCAGCTCGCGCGGGCTGAAGGGTTTGGCCACATAGTCGTCGGCGCCCAGTTCCAGCCCGACGATGCGGTCGGTTTCCTCGCCGCGTGCGGTGAGCATGATCACCGGAAGATCGGACTTTGCCCGCAGTTCGCGGCACAGCGACAGGCCGTCCTCGCCGGGCAGCATCAGGTCGAGGATCACCAGGTCGGGCCGGGAATTCGCGACCGCGGCGCGCAGCCCCCGGCCGTCGGCGACCGCGGTGACGCGGTAACCCTGCTGCTGCAGGTATTCGCGCAGCAGGTTGCGGATCTCGGTGTCGTCATCCACCACCAGGATGTGGTCGGGCGTGTTCATGGCTGTTGTTTATACCCGAGGCGCCGTCGGCAATCCGGAAAAATTGTAACGCAGTGTATCAATGTGCCCTGCCGCAAACCTGCGATACCAAAAGCCGCTTGCCGGAAACATCCGGCTTACAGGTTAATGCGTTAATCGGAGCGTCAGGAAAGCCCGGGACCGCCGAACATCGACGACCACAGGCAATCCGGCAACCCCATACAACCATTGCAAAGGAAGAGAACATGAACAAGCTGAGCAAAATCGCAACCGCAGTCGCCCTTTCCCTCGGCATCGCCACCGTCGCACTCGCCCACCAGGGTGAAGGCCGCGGCATGGGTCACGGCATGCAGCAAGGACAGCACCAGGGCATGCAGGGTGGCATGGGCCACGGCCGCATGCAGGGCATGAACCACGGCGAAGGCCACGGCAATCGCGGCGAAGCCAGGGGTCACGGCAAACACGGCTCAAATGCCGCGCAGTCGCTGGTCACTCCGGAAGAGCGTACTGCGATGCGCGAAAAAATGCGCAATGCGAAAACCCCGGAAGAGCGCCAGCAGATCGCGCAGGCCAACCGCGCCGAGATGCAGAAACGCGCCGCGGAAAAAGGCATCACGCTGCCTGAACGCGGTGAACATCGCGGCGAAGGCCGCGGCACCGGTCCGCACGCCGGGCACCGCCACTAAGAAACAGCCGTACCGGGAGGGGCGGCATCCGCCCCCCCCTTTTTCACCTGATTGAGGAGCAATCGCATGACACGCACCAGCCAGATCACCATCGCAGTCGCCGCCGCACTGGTGTTTGCAGCAGCTGCAGCCACGGTATCCGCACAATCCGCCGGCAGCGAAGCGCACAACCATGGCAGCGCCGGCCATGAATCCATGATGCGCCAGGGCATGGGGCCCGGCATGGGCCACGGCCCGGTCGGCATGCTGACCACGCAGGACGCCAATTCGGCCGCCGACATGGGCGTCGCCATGAACCTGGTGCACGAGAACATCAAGATCAGGCGCACGGTGACCCGCCTGCCCGATGGCATCAAAACCGTCACCGAGTCCGACGACCCGAAAATTGCACAGGACATCAAGGCCCATGTCGCCAGCATGTCGGGGCGCCTGGATTCAGGCAGGGAATTCAACATTTTCAGCACCACGCTGCCGGTGATCTTCGACAACGCGAAGAACATCAAATCAGCGGTCGAATACACGGCCAAGGGCAGCATCGTCACGCGCACCTCGACTGATCCGAAAGTGGTTGCCGCCCTGCAGGCCCATGCTGACGAAGTCACCGAACTGGTCAAGGAAGGTCCGGCGGCTTTTCACCGCGGTCTGGACGCGCGCATGGCGATGGGACCCGGGGGACCGCGCGGCGCACGCACCGCTGCTCCCGCCCAGGCCACGCAAAACCGGCAACACGTACACTGAAGAGGTTGCTGACGGCCGCGCCGCTGACGCGTGGCCGCCCCTCTTCGCACTGCACGATCCGGATACACAGGGAACAACATGAAGAAAAAACTGCACATCACATTCATCGGCCTGCTGCTGGCTGCAACCGTCGCCTGGGCCGCCGAACCCTTCGCAGTCCAGGCCTGGGGCAACTTCAAACAGATGTCCCACACCGGCAACACCGCGGGGGTGGTCAAGCTGTCGGCACTGGGTAATGCCAAAGGCAGCTACGGCGTCGGCGCGATCGCCGGCATGCGCGGCGAAATCCTGCAATGGGACGGCAGACTGCTGGTATCACGCGGCCACTCGCACAAGGGCGAAACCGGTCCCGCCAGTGCCGGCGACGAGGCCGTGCTGTTCGTGCAGGCCAAGGTCGTTGCCTGGCAGGAAGTGCCGGTCGCTGCCGACATGACACAGCCACAATTCGAGGCCTTTGTCGTGAACGCAGCCAAAAAGGCTGGCCTCGACAGCGACAAGGCCTTCCCGTTCGCCGTGCGCGGCAACACCACGAAACTGGTCTGGCACGTGGTTACCGGCACGCCCCAGGGTGTGCATCACGGCAGCGGCACCCACCAGCAGGGCCATGCCCAGTCGCGGGTGTTCAGGGAAGACTCGGCAGACGGTACACTGCTTGGCTTTTACACCGGCGCCGCGCTCGAAGGCATCGCCTCGCATCCCGGCGAACGTTTCCATGTGCACTACGCCAACCCGGATTTCACCGCTGCCGGCCATGTCGACGAATACCGCATCACCAAAGGCTCGAACCTGCTGCTGCCGAAACCGTAAACCCTGCCCGGAGACCCCTTGATGCCGATCTTCAAACATGCAGTAACGACCCTGCTTGCTGTTGTCTCTTTGGCTGCCGCGGTGCCGGCTGCAGCACAGGCACCACACACCCACGACCACAGCTTCAGCGGCGCGGAACGCTGGGCAAAGATCTTCGATGATCCGCAGCGCGACGCCTGGCAGAAACCGCACGAGGTGATCCAGGCGCTCAAACTGAAGCCGGACGCGGTGATCGCCGACATCGGTTCCGGCACCGGTTATTTCTCGGCGCGTTTCGCGCACATGGCGCCGCAGGGCAAGGTCTACGGCCTCGACACCGAACCCGACATGGTGAAATACCTCGCCGACCGCGCCAAACGCGAGGGACTGAAAAACGTCATCGCTGTTCAGGCGAAACCAGGCGACCCGCGGCTGCCGGAAAAAGCCGATGTCGTTGTACTGGTCGACGTCTACCATCACGTCGACAACCGCGAGCAGTATTTCCGCCAGTTGCAGGCCTCGCTGAAAACCGGCGGCCGCCTCGCAGTGATCGATTTCAGGATGGATTCGCCGGTCGGCCCGCCGAAAGCCGCGCGCATCGAGCCCGGACAGGTCAAGGCCGAGTTGCAGCGCGCAGGGTACTCACTGGCAGAAGAACACGGATTCCTCCCGAACCAGTATTTCCTCGTATTCCGCCCGGCGAAATAACAACCGACGATCCACTGCAATCCGGGGCGGCAACCGGTTGCAGCACTTCAATCAGCGCCGCGCCAGCAACCGCAGCCGCGCCATCACGCCGGAAGTGCTTTATGCCGGCATCAACAATCCTGAATTGCTGGCGCGCGCGTTTATCCTGTACGGTGACAACCGCACGGAATTCGGTGAGCGGTCGAACAGACGCCGGCTGGAACTTCAGGTCCGGCCGCACTTTTAAAATAATGTTTAAAATCAAATATTTATGTTCATTCGCGTACTGATTGTCCTGTCCTGCATCATCAGCAGTTTCAGCACTTATGCCTTCGAAACCGTGCGCGTCGCCGACAACATCTACGCCCTGGTCGGCGACCTCGGCCAGCGTTCACCTGCCAATCTAGGCCACAACATGACTTCAGGCTTCATCGTCGCTGATGAAGGCGTGATCGTCATCGACACCGGCGGCAGCCGCGCCAACGCCGAAGCCATCCATGCCGCGATCCGCAAGGTCACCGGCAAAAAGATCATTTACGCCATAAACACCGGCGGCCAGGACCATCGCTGGTTCGGCAATGACTATTTCAGGAAACAGGGTGCAAAAATCGTCGCCGCGGCAAGCACGAACAAGGACATGCGCGATCGCGGCGCCGAACAGGTCCAGCGCATCAAGCCGCTGCTCGGCGACAAATTCGCCGGCACACAACTGGTGTACCCGGACACCACCTTCACGCAGCGCATGACGCTGCCCGTCAAAAACATCACCATCGAACTGATTTACACCGGTGGTGCGCATACCCCCGGCGACCTGTTGGTGTGGCTGCCGAAGTTTTCCGTGGTGTTTGCAGGCGACACGGTATTTGCCGACCGTATCCTCGGCATCCTGCCCGACAGCGCCGGCCGCTGGATCAAAAGCCTCGAATACCTGCGAGACACGCTGAAGCCGCGCACCGTCGTGCCGGGACACGGCAGGGTCACTGACATGAAGCAGGCGCTGCGCGACAGTTATGACTACCTGGTATTCCTGCGCACGGCGGTGGCCAAACGTTTTGCCGACGGCGCCTTCGATCCGGTCGAAGCCAGCCAGAACCTCGACCAGTCGCGGTTTTCCTACCTGAAGAACTACGAGGATCTCGGCCTGCGCAGCCGCAATGCGCTGGCGGTGGCCGAGGAGCAGTTCAAGTCCGCGCAGAAGTAACGATTACCGGCTGGATCAGAATACCAGCACCTTGTCGGCCCAGCGGGTCCAGTCGGCCAGCTCTGCGAGCGTGCTGCGATGCGCGCCTTCCGCCAGATCGCCCTCTGTTATCCCGCGCGCATCCATGCAGGTTCCGCATACGCCGACCGCGGCACCGACACGCGTGACTTTTCCCAGCATCACCTGGACGTTGTAAAACCCCTCAGGCACTTTCTGCCCGGATTTTGCGCACGACGCCGCATCACCCAGCAGGAACATTTTCACTTCCTCGCCCTCGGCCCTGGCGAGCGTGCCCGCAAGCCGCAATGCGTTGTAGCTGCGCTCGGTACCGTACGGGGGATCGTTCAGGACAAACAGGGTCTTGCTCATGGATGTTCTCCTGAAAAACCGCTGCGCACCGCAGCGCCTGACTTATGCCGCGCAAAAGGCATGACCAGCATGCCGCCCAGCGTCGCGCATTGTTTTTCATCACGGAACGCCGGTGTGCCGATCACCATCTGGTCGTGGCCGAGACGCGGCTGGGCGCGATAGGTGCCGAACAGGCGGTCCCACCACGGCAGGTTGAAGCCGAAATTGCTGTTGGTTTCACCGGCATCGAGTGAATGATGGATCCGATGCATGTCCGGCGTGACCACGAACAGCCGCAACACCACGTCCAGCGCAGCCGGCACACGAATGTTGGAATGATTGAACATCGCCGCCAGGTTGAGCAGGATTTCAAATATCAGCACGGCAGCGACCGGCGCGCCGATGACAAAAATCGCCGCGGCCTTGATACCCATCGACAGCAGCATTTCAACCGGATGGAAACGCGTGCCGGTCGTCACATCGAAATCAAGGTCGGCATGGTGCATGCGATGCAGCCGCCACAGCAGGGGCACGGCATGGAACATCACGTGCTGCAGATAGATCGCCAGGTCCAGCGCCAGCACGGCCGCCACGATTTTCAGCCACAGCGGCCACTCCACCAATTGCAGCAGCCCGACACCACGTTCCTCCGCCACCAGTGCAATGCCTACTGCAGCAGCGGGCAGAATCCACCGGACGAGCGCAACGTTTAAGAATAAAATGCCCAGGTTGGCAAACCAGCGTTTGCCCTTGGCCACCAGCAATGCACGGCGAGGCACCCATGTTTCCGCAACAGCCAGCAGCGCAAAAACACCCAGGAACAGCCCCAGCCGCAGGAACGCTTCGTTTTCGATCAATGTGTCCAGAACCATGGTTGCCCCGTTGCCCGCGCCCTGCGTTTTGAGTGCAAATCCGCAGATTTCTACTATTCAATTGATTGATTGAATAGTAGAATAGGGGTCCTCCCATGTCAAGTCCAAACGTCAAATCACTGCTGTTTGCCGAATTTGCCCGCGTCAGCAAGGCGCTGGGCAGCGGCAACCGCCTGGAATTGCTGGAGTTTCTGGCTCAAGGCGAGCGCAGCGTGGATACCCTGGCCAGACTGTCAGGGCTCTCGGTCGCCAACACATCCCGCCATCTGCAGGTACTCAGGCAGGCCGGCCTGGTGACCGCGCGCAAGGAGGGATTGTTCGTCAACTACAGCGTATCCGGTGAGGGTGTGGTCCGCCTGCTGGCGGCACTGCAGGAAGTCGCTCAGCACAACGTGGCCGAGGTCGACAAGCTGGTGAACACCTATCTCACCAGCAAGGACAGCCTGGAACCGGTGACGGTCAAGGACCTTGCGGACCGCATGCGCAGCGGTCTGGTGACCGTCATCGATGTGCGTCCAACCGAAGAATACGCTGCAGGACATCTGCCCGGCGCGATCAACATGCCACTGGCAGATCTCAAAAAAAACATGGCAAAACTGCCCAAAGGCCGCGAAGTCGTTGCCTACTGCCGGGGCCCTTTCTGCCTGCTGTCCTTTGAAGCCGTGGCACAGCTGAGAAGCAAGGGACTTCAGGCACGCCGTCTGGAAACCGGCTACCCCGAATGGAAGGTGGCCGGACTGCCTGTCGAGTAACCGCGGGCGGCGTTCCCGGACATCCCGTCCGACGGGTTATTTGTAGAGCGCCTCGCGCACCTTGCCGCGGAACACGCGATAGGAAAACACCGTGTACCCGGCAATAAACGGCAGCACGATCGCCGCACCCCACAACATGAATGTCAACGCGCTGTCATGCGAAGCCGCATCCCAGATGGTCATGCGGTCGACGACGACGTAGGGAAAGATGCTGTAGGCGAGACCGAGGAAGGCCAGTATGTAAATCGCCACCGCGCCGGCAAAAGGCTTCCAGTCGGCGACCGCGGGACGCAGGCTGCGCCACACCCAGATGCCGGCGGCGACGCTTGCAATCGGCAGGATCATCAGCCACAGCGTGCGCGGAAAATCGAACCATTTGTCGTACACGGTCGCGCTGGCCAGCGGTGTCGCGATCGATACCAGCGCGACACCCAGCGCCACCCACAAGAGTCCCCACTTCGCCCACGCCCGCGCCTTGCGCTGCAGTTCACCCTCGGTGCGCAGCACCAGCCAGGTCGCGCCCAGCAGCACGTAACCACCGCACACACTGCCGCCGACGATCAGCGCGAACAGCCAGTAGCCGGCGCCGTCCTCGAAGCCGGTGATGTAGCGGCCGAGCATGAAACCCTGGGCGAGGCTCGCCAGGAACGAACCGAACCAGAACAGCCAGTTCCACAGTTCGGCGTGCCAGCCTTCGGCCTTCATGCGGAACTCGAAAGCCACGCCGCGGAACATCAGGCCGATCAGCATCACCGCCACCGGCAGGTAGAGTTCGCCGAGCACCACGCCGTGCGCCCGCGGAAAAGCGACCAGCAGCAGGCCGATGCCCAGCACCAGCCAGGTTTCGTTGGCATCCCAGAACGGGCCGATCGAGGCCACCATCAGGTCTTGTTCCGAAGGCGTTGCCGCCGGCATCAGCATGCCGACGCCGAGGTCGTACCCGTCGAGCACGACATAGGCGAGGATGGACACGCCCATCAGCAGCGCGAAGATCACCGGCAGGTCGAGGTTCATTTTGCACCCTCCGCGACAGCACCCTTGCCGGCCATGTGGGTGATCACCACGAAATACGCCAGCAGCATCAGGCTGTAGGTCAGCACATAACCGGTGAGGCTGGCGCCGAGTTCGGCGCCGGAAATATGGCCGACAGCGTCCCTGGTACGCAAAATTCCCGTGACTAGCCAGGGCTGGCGACCGACCTCGGTGACGATCCAGCCCGCCAGCGTGGCAATCCAGCCGGAGAACGTGAACGCCGCGAACGCCCACAGCAGTCCGCGCGGCAGCGGCCCGCGGCGTAATCGCCAGGCGCCGAACCACGCCAGCAGCAGCATGCCGACGCCGATGCCTACCATCAGGCGGAAACCGTAGAACAGCGGCGCCACCGGCGGCCGGTCGGGCTCGAATTCATTGAGCCCTTTCAGTTCCGCATCGGCATCGTGTTTCAGCACCAGCGCCGCGCCCTTGGGTATCCCGATCGCAAAATCGTTGCGCCGTTCCTTTTCATTGGGCACCGCGAACAGCACCAGCGGCGCGCCCTTCTCCGTGTTCCAGATGCCCTCGATCGCGGCGATTTTCGCCGGCTGGTGTTCCAGCGTGTTCAGGCCGTGAAAGTCGCCGACCACGATCTGCAGCGGCGCCAGCACCGCGGCCACCAGCACGCCGGCGCGCAACGTCTTCAGCGCCGAAGCATCATCGGGCGCCTTCAGCAGCCGCCATGCCGACAGTCCCGCGATCGCAAACGACGCGGTCAGCCCCGAGGCCAGCATCATGTGGATGAAACGGTACGGGAATGAAGGGTTGAAGATCACCGCCAGCCAGTCGCCGGCGATCAGCTGGCCGTCGACGACCACGTGCCCCACCGGCGTCTGCATCCACGAATTGAGTGCGAGTATCCAGAATGCCGACAATGAAGTGCCGCCCGCGACCATCACCGTCGACAGGATGTGCAGCCAGCCCGGCACCCGGTTCATGCCGAACAGCATCACGCCAAGGAAAGTCGCTTCGAGGAAAAACGCGGTCAGCACTTCATAAGCCAACAGCGGTCCGGCGATGTTGCCAACCTTGTTCATGAAGCCCGGCCAGTTGGTGCCAAACTGGAAACTCATGACGATGCCGGAGACCACGCCCATCGCGAAACTCAGCGCGAATACCTTGAGCCACAGCTTGTAGGTGGCGAGCCACGCGGCGTCGCGACTGCGTTCGTAACGCACGCGGAAGTACACCAGGAACCACGCCAGCGCGATGGTCAGGCTGGGAAACAGGATGTGAAACGCGATGTTCAGCCCGAACTGCGCACGCGCGAGCATCAGGGCTTCAGCAGCGTCCATCATGCAGGGACCTCGAATTTCCGCCGGTACGCCACATAGTACAACACCGGGATCACCACCAGCGTCAGCAGCGTTGATACCAGGATGCCGAAGATCAGCGCGATCGCCAGCCCGTTGAAGATCGGATCGTCAAGAATGAACATCGCACCAAGCATCGCCGCCAGCCCGGTCAGCGCAATCGGCTTGGCGCGCGCGGCAGCTGACTGCATCACCGCGTCACGGAACGGTACACCCTCGGCCGCCTTCAGGTTGATGAAATCCACCAGCAGGATCGAATTGCGCACGATGATGCCGGCCAGCGCGATCATGCCGATCATCGAGGTCGCGGTGAAATTGGCGCCGAGCAACGCATGCCCAGGCATCACTCCGATCACTGTCAGCGGTATCGGCGCCATGATGATCAGCGGCGCCAGGTACGAGCGGAACTGCGCCACCACCAGCAGGTAGATCAGGATCAGGCCCACCGCGTAGGCCAGCCCCATGTCGCGGAAGGTTTCGTAGGTGACTTTCCACTCCCCGTCCCACTTGATCGCATATTCACGGTACGGATCATCGGGCTGGCGGATGAAATATTCGCCGAGCACGCCGCCTTCATCCAGCGCCTTGCCGGCAACCTTGCCGCGCGCCGCAAACATGCCGTAGAGCGGACTGTCGGTGCGGCCTGCCTGGTCGCCGATCACGTAGACCACCGGCAGCAGGTCCTTGTGGTAGATCGCGCGGTCACGCAGGTCGCGCGTCGCCTGAACCAGTTCCGACAGCGGCACCAGCGTGCCGCCCTGGCTGCGCACCGCAAGCTTGAGGATGTCGTCCAGCCCGCCCCTGCGTTCGGCAGGCAATGTCAGGCGCAGCGGCACTTCGTACTTGGACTGCCCGTCATGGAGCGGCGTCACGTCGGCTCCGGTGAGCCCCATGCGCATGGTCTCGACGATGTCGCTGCGGCTGACGCCAGCAAGCGCGGCCTTGGCCTGGTCGACCTTGAGCACGATGCGCGGCGCCGGATCCTCAACGCTGTCGTCGATGCCGACGATGTCGGGCGTCGCGGCCAACGCCGCACGCACCTGCTTCGCGACGCGGATGCGCCCCGCCTCGTCCGGACCATAGACTTCGGCAACCAGCGGCGACAGCACCGGCGGCCCCGGCGGCACTTCGACGACCTTGACCTTCGCATCCCACTTCGCGGCGATCGCCTCGAGGCTGGGCCGCACCGCCGAGGCGATCTCGTGGCTCTGGCGGTCGCGCGCATGTTTGTCGGCGAGATTGACCTGGAGATCGCCCTGCTCGGGCAGCGCGCGCAGATAGTACTGGCGCACCAGACCGTTGAAATTGATCGGCGACGCGGTGCCGGCATAGGCCTGGTAATCGGTGACCTCGGGCACGGTCGCCAGATGCGCGCCCATGTCGCGCAGCACGGCAGCGGTGATCTCCAGCGGCGTGCCGGTCGGGAGATCGACGATCACCTGGAATTCAGACTTGTTGTCGAAAGGCAGCATTTTCAGGATCACCAGCTTCACGCCGGCCAGGCTGACCGACAGCAGGATCAGTACCAGCACGCCGGCCAGCAGACGGCGGCGGTTGCGCACCGCATCCACGGCAACGATGAAAGGACCGAGCAGCCGCTGGAACAGGCGCTCCAGCCGTCCGCCGCCGGCATCGTGATGCGCCGATTGGCCCAGCAGCTTCAGTGCCAGCCACGGAGTCAGCACGAAGGCGATCGCCAGGGAAATCACCATGCCCATGCTGGCATTGATCGGAATCGGGCTCATGTACGGCCCCATCAGACCGCTGACGAAGGCCATCGGCAGCAGTGCCGCGATCACGGTGAAGGTGGCGAGTATCGTCGGCCCGCCGACCTCATCGACCGCCTCGGGTATCACTTCGCGCAGCGGTTTGCGGTCGAGCACGCTGCGGCGGTGGATGTTCTCGACGACGACGATGGCGTCGTCTACCAGTATGCCGATGGAGAAGATCAGCGCGAACAGCGACACCCGGTTCAGCGTGAAGCCCCAGGCCCAGGACGCGAACAGCGTCGCCGCCAGCGTCAGCAGCACTGCGACGCCGACGATCAGCGCCTCGCGCCGGCCCAGCGTCATGAACACCAGTGCGACCACCGACAAGGTCGCGAAGATCAGCTTCTGGATCAGCTTCTGCGCCTTGTCGTTGGCGGTGGCGCCGTAGTCGCGCGTCACCGTCACCCGCACCTCATCCGGGATCACCGTGCCGCGCAGCGACTGCACCCGCTGCATCACGCGTTCCGCGACATCAACCGCGTTCTCTCCGGCTTTCTTGGTGATCTGCAATGTCACTGCCGGCTGTTCGCTGCCGGCCGCCAATCCGTCGCGAGCGCCAGCGGCGCCGATGCCGGTCCACACATAACGCAGAGGCTGATCGGGCCCATCGACCACCTCGGCAACATCCGCCAGGTAGACCGGGCGGCCATCGAAGGTGCCAACAACCAGCGTGCCGACGTCGGCGGCTGAAGCGAAGAATTCGCCGGTCTCGACCGTGATGTTGCGGTTGTCCCGGGTCAGCGTTCCCGACGGCAGCGCGCGGTTTGATGCCAGCAGGGCATTGCGCAGGTCCAGCGCCGACAAGCCGTGCGAAACAAGCCGGTCGGCATCGAGGCGGATCAGGATCGCCCGCCCCGGACCACCCAGGGTCTGCACTTCGCGGGTGCCAGGCACGCGCTTCAGCTCCACTTCGGCGGCATGCGCCACGCGCTCCAGTTCGTAGGCACCATGGGCGCCATTGCTGCTCCACAGCGTCAGCGTCACCACCGGCACGTCGTCTATGCCTTTGGGTTTGATCACCGGCTCGCCCACGCCCAGCGTCGGCGACACCCAGTCACGGTTGGACTGTATGGTGTCGTGCAACCGCACCAGCGCGTCGATGCGCGGCACGCCGACCCTGAACTGCACGGTGATGATCGCCATGCCGCTGCGCGAGACCGAATACACATGGTCGATGCCGGTCATCTGCGCCAGCACCTGTTCCGCCGGTGTCGCGACCAGGGTCTCGACGTCTTTCGCCGACGCGCCCGGAAACGGGATCAGCACGTTGGCCATGGTGACGTCGATCTGCGGCTCTTCCTCGCGCGGCGTCACCGCCACGGCGAACAGGCCGAGCAGCAGCCCCACCAGCGCCAGCAGCGGCGTGATCTGTGAATCCTGGAAATAGCGGGCGATGCGCCCTGAGATGCCCATCAGCCGCAACCCATGGTCAGCGCGGCTGCGCGATGCCGGCCTTGACCGGCTCCAGCGCGACGCGCTCGCCGGGTTTCAGCCCCGACAATACTTCGACGCCTTCGGCGTCGCCTGCCGCCCCCAGCCTGACCTGGCGCAACCGCGGCCGCCCCTGTTCGTCGAGGACATAGACCGCGGTGACCTCGCTGCGGCGGATGACCGCTGAGCGCGGCACCAGCAACCGCGTCACCCGGCCGGTGGAAAAATGCGCGCGCGCAAACACGCCGGGATAAATTCCGCTGACATCGGGCGGCAGTTCCAGCCTCACGCGGGTGGTATGGGTGCGCGGATCAGCCGACGGCACGACGACGATCTGCTTCGCTTCGATGCGCTTGCCCAGTGCCGGCACTTCGACCCAGGCCTTGCCGGTGGCCTGGATCGCCGCCAGCTGCGTCTGCGGCAGGTTGGCCACCACGCGCAGCGACGACGGATCGAAACCGGTCATCAGCGGCTTGCCCGGCGTAGCCATCTCGCCGACCTCGACATGACGCGCCGACACCACCCCGCTGTAGGGCGCGACGATGGTGGCAAAACTGCGTTCGGTGCTTGCCTGACCCGCACCGGCGATCAGCGAAGACACGCGGGCCTGTGCCGCCTTGTAATCGGTTTCGGCGCGCTCCAGCGCCGCAGCACTGATGAATTTCTGGGCGGCGAGGTTCTTCGAGCGCTCGAACTGCGCCCGCGCATTGGCCAGCGCCGCCTGCGCCTCCTGCACCTGCGCCGTGCTGGCGGCAACGGCCTGGCTGGCGGCGCGCTCGTCGATGCGCACGATGACTTCGCCCTTTTTCACGGCATCGCCGACGTCGAAGCGCAGTTCCACCACGCGGCCGTCAATCTGCGCCGATACCGTCGACTGGCGCACGGCCTCCACCACCGCCTCAGCGGAATAATCGAGGTCGACTTCGCGCGCCTCGACCACGGCCGCAGCCAGCGGTGCCGGTTTCGTCATGGACGCCGGCGGTTCAACATCGCCACAGGCGGCCAGCAGTGCAGGCAAAAACAGTGCGGACAGGAGTCTCATGTGCCGATGGTATTCCTTATTGCCGGCTGCCGATCCAGTCAACCAGCGCCCGCGCTTCAATCACCCCCGAATGGCGGGCGACTTCGCGGCCGCCGCGGAACAGGATCAGCGTCGGGATCGCGCGTATGCCGGCGCGGGCGGCAACGGCCTGCGCTGCCTCGGTATCGACCTTGGCAAAAAGCGCCCGGGTCTGCAGCGAACGCGCCGCGGCCTCGAACTGCGGCGCCATGGCCCGGCACGGACCGCACCAGGCCGCCCAGAAATCCACCACCACCGGTAGATCGGTGCGCGCGATCACCGTATCGTAAGTCGTGTCATCCAGTATGACCGGTTTGCCCGGCAGCAGCGGTTCGCCGCATTTGCCGCATTTGGGGCCTTCGCCGAGGCGACCCGCGGCGATCCGGTTCGCCGTCGCGCAGTGCGCGCAGGCGACCTGCACATGCTGCTGCCCGGCTTCAGTCATCGCAGTCACCCGCTCAGCCACAGGTGCCGCCGGATTTGACGCCCATCCGGCGCAGGATCATTTCCAGCGGGCACAGGCGCGTGAATCCGCTCTGCAGCAGGTTGGTGCCGACAAAGGCGGTGAACCACAGAAAATTCACGTTTACAAACAACGGGCTGGCCTGAACGCCCAGCGCCAGCGACAGCAGTACGAACAGCCCTGCAAAAATGCGTATCAGTCGTTCGGTGGTCATTACGGTCTCCGGTTACGTCCCGGACAGCGGGACGAGCATGGTTAACGGACGTGATTAATATACTATGGGGAGTATAGTATTTCAAGGCCTTGCAGGGCTTGCCCTGCAATACCCGGTAGAGTATCCTGCCGCTCACCGATACCCGGAGGCACCATGGCCGTCATCGAAGACCAGCAGCACCGCCGCGAACTGATATTGCGTCTCAAGCGCATCGAGGGCCAGGTGCGCGGCATCCAGGCCATGATCGAAAACGGCACGGAATGCGAAAAAGTGACCCAGCAGCTTTCAGCCGCCCGCCGCGCCCTGGACAAGGCGTTTTTCAGTGTCCTCGCCTGCGCGATGCAATCGACTTCCGACGTTGCGACGGGCCCCAGGGCAGCCGAGGCGCGGATCAAACACGCGGCGGCATTGCTCGCCAAGTTCGGCTGACGAACCTTTTACCGGCGCCACGGTCTGTCATTGCGGACCTTGGTGAATCCCCCTAAACTTTCATCCAATGAAATCCGTGCGCCTGATCGTCGCCTGGCTGCTGATGCTGGCCCTGCCCTTGCAGGCGATTGCGGCATTTGCGCCGCTTGCGGCCTGCGGCGATGAACATGCGGCGGCAATGCAGGCTTCGCACGACAGCCATGCCGGTCATCCAGCCGCCAACGCCAATCATGAACACCATGGGGCGACCAGCCACCCGCATTCCGGTGACGACCCGTCCGCGGACGGCGGCAGCCACTCCTGCTGCCACCACGTTTTCACCGGCGCGGCCGCAACGTCAGCGCAAGACACCCCTGAAGCACCGCGCGCCGAAATCCAGCGCGTGACCCTGCTCCATACCCTGCACATCCCCGAACTTCCCCAGCGCCCGCCCCGGGCCTGATTCCCCGCAATACCGTTCCCGCGCAGCGTTTGCCCTTGCTGCGCCCTGTTGGGTGTCGTCTGACGCCCGCCTAACGCATGGGGAATCATCGTGTACCTGAAATCAGCAATCCTGGGCTGCGCCTGCGCGGCGCTGTGGGGACTGCCCGCAGCCGCGCAACAGCGCCCGCCCGCCAGTCCGGCCGACCCTCAGGCCAGGGTCGCGCCGCCGCAATACCAGTCCGCGTTCACCGGCTACAAGCCGCTGCGCAACGAAAAAACCGCGCCGTGGCGCGAAGTCAATGATGAAGTCGCGCGTGCCGGCGGTCACATCGGCATATTCGGCGGTGCCGGCCATGCAGGACACGCGCAGGGAGCCAGAAAATGAACCCAGCCAAATCATGGATCGCACTGTGCTGCGCGCTGCTGCTCGGCGGCTGCGCCACGTTTTCGGATGATGGCGGCACGCGCAGCGTCAACGACGCTCTCGCCGCGCGCGGCATCAAGCAGCCCGCGCCGTGGATCAAAAACGACGCGGACGCCTCACGCGCCGGCGCCGAAGTGCACAAACTGCTGGCGCAGCCGCTGGGCGCCGACGACGCGGTGCGCATCGCACTGCTCAACAACCGCGGCCTGCAGGCCGCTTACGCCGGACTCGGCATCGCCGAAGCCGACCTGGTGCAGGCCGGCCGCCTGCGCAACCCCGGGTTTTCCTTCGGCCGCACCCACCGCGGCGAAACCGTCGAATACGAACGCGCCTTCATCTTCGACCTGCTGGGGCTGCTGACCATGCCGCTGCGCACGCAGATCGAAGGCGAACGTTTCCGCCTCGAACAGGGCCGCATGGCAGCCGCCATCCTGCAGGTGGCAGCCGACACCCGCCGCGCCTGGATCAACGCCGTCGCCGCGCAGCAATCAGCGACGTATGCGGAACAGGTGCAGGCCGCCGCCGAAACCGCGGCGGAACTGGCGCGGCGCATGGCCCGCGCCGGCAACTTCAGCAAACTCGACCAGGCCCGCGAGCAGGTGTTCTACGCCGATGCCACGGCACAGCTTGCGCGGGCGCGGCAGCAGGCGCAGGCCGCGCGCGAACAGCTGACCCGGATGATGGGATTGTGGGGCGGCGACACCACCTACCGCCTGCCCGGTCGCCTGCCCGACCTGCCGCCGTCGCTGCGCGACATGCCCGACATCGAACAGCAGGCGATGCGCCGGCGGCTGGATGTGCAGGACGCGATGCAGGACGCCGCAAACATCGCCGGCTCGCTGGGCCTGACCCGGACCACGGGATATTTCAGCGTGCTGGAAGCGAAGTACGTCCGCAACAGCGAAAGCGGCGAACCGCGGCAGACCGGTTACGAGATCGAGCTGCGGCTGCCGATTTTCGATTTCGGCACGGCACGCAACAGGCGCGCCGAATACAGCTACATGCAGGCAGTGAACCGCGCGGCGGATCTTGCCGTGCGCGCACGCTCCGAAGTGCGCGAGGCGTACGGTACATGGCGCACCGCCTGGGACGTCGCCCGGCACTACCGCGACGAAGTAGTGCCGCTGCGCGCGCGCATCAGCGAGGAAACCCTGCTGCGCTACAACGGCATGCTGATGAGCGTGTTCGAACTGCTCGCCGAATCGCGCCAGCAGGTGGCCTCCGTCGTCAACGCCATCGAGGCGCAGCGCGATTTCTGGATTGCCGACGCCATGCTGCATCTCGCCATCAACGGCAAATCCCCGGGCGCGATCACCGCGCCTGGCGGCATGACGCGAGCCGC
>JBFWOE010000026.1:0-28022 GCA_050250695.1 Burkholderiales bacterium | reverse complement strand
ATCACCGTAGTGCATCGTGCCGACGGCTCGGGCACGACATTCATTTTCACCGACTACCTGACCGAAGCCAGCAGCGCGTGGAAAGACAAGGTCGGCAAGGGCGCCGCAGTCAAGTGGCCCGCACCGACCTCGGTCGGCGGCAAAGGCAACGAAGGCGTCGCCGGGAACGTGAACCGCGTCAAGGGCGCCATCGGTTATGTCGAATACGCCTACGCCAAGAAAAACAAGATCCCCCACCTGCAGTTGCGCAATCCCGACGGCAACTACGTGGATCCGTCCGACACCACCTTCGCCGCAGCAGCCGCCGGCGCCGACTGGTTCAGCGTGCCGGGCATGGGCATCTCGCTGGTCAATCTGAAAGGCGCCAATTCCTGGCCGATCACCGGCGCTTCTTTCATCCTGATGTACAAAAACCCGAAAGACAAGGCCAACGCCCAGGAAGCGCTCAAGTATTTCGAGTGGGCCTTCAAGAACGGCAAGGACATGGCGCTGGAACTGGACTACGTGCCCCTGCCTGACGTGCTGACCAAGGCGATTGCGGACAAGGTCTGGACTCAGATCGCAACGAAGTAAGCCGCAAGTGATGCAAGGAGTGCCCGCAAGGGCACTCCTTCATTGTTTTCAACAAATTACAGACTTTCCAAGTTTTCACATCCGGAGCATTCATGAACACGCCGTCCGCAAACAGCGGTATCCTTGACCAAGGACTCATGAATAAGACTCCCGCAGACAACAGCATGGCTGAAAAATGGCGACTCGACATCGTCAGAAAACAGCGCATGCAGGATTTCCTGTTCCACAAGCTGACCCTGAGTTTTTCACTGATCGTGCTGGTCTCGCTGGTCGGGATCCTGATCTCACTGCTGGTCGTGGCATGGCCCGCGTTCAAGAAATTCGGCATCGAATTCATCTGGCGCGTCGAGTGGGACATCATCAATGAGGAATTCGGCGCGGCGATCGCGATATTCGGCACGCTGGCAAGCGCAACCATCGCGGTATTGATCGCCGTTCCCCTGAGTTTCGGCATCGCCCTGTTCCTGACCGAAAACTGCCCGGTCTGGATGCGGCGGCCGCTGGGCACCGCGATCGAACTGCTGGCCGCCGTGCCCTCGATCATTTACGGCATGTTCGGCCTGTTCGTTTTTGCTCCGCTGTTCGCCCAATACGGCCAGCCCGCCCTGCAGTCCACCCTGGGACAGATGCCGCTGATAGCCCCCCTGTTCGGCGGCGCGATGAACGGCATCGGCATCCTTGCGGCCGGACTGATACTGGCCTTCATGATATTGCCGTTCATCGCAGCGGTGATGCGCGACGTGTTCGAGATCGTTCCCTCTATCCTCCGCGAATCTGCATACGGTGTGGGCTGCACGACCTGGGAGGTGGTGAGATACATCGTGCTTCCGTATACGCAGCAGGGCGTCATCGGCGGAATCATGCTGGGGCTGGGACGCGCACTCGGTGAAACCATGGCGGTGACTTTCGTCATCGGCAATTCCCAGCGCCTGAGCGCCTCGCTGTTCTCGCCCGGATCGTCGATCGCATCGACCCTGGCCAACGAATTCGGCGAAGCTGATGATTTCCACCTTTCCACCCTCTTCGCCCTGGGTTTTCTGCTGTTCGTCATCACCTTCTTCGTGCTGGCGATCGCAAAAATCCTGATCATCCGGACCGAACGGGCCAAGGGCCTGAAGACCTGAACCAGCCGAAAAAACGACCAAGGCCGCCATGGACGAAAAACTCTACCGCAAGCGTGTTCGCACCAACCACATCGGACTCGCCCTGTCCATGCTTGCCATGGTCCTCGGCCTGTTCGTGCTGCTCTGGATCCTGTTCATCCTGTTCAAGAACGGATTCCAGGCACTGGACCTGAACATGTTTTTCCAGTCGACGCCCGCACCCGGATCCGAGGGCGGCGGCCTCGCCAACGCCATTGTCGGCAGCCTGATGCTGGTCGGGTTCACAACCCTGGTCAGCACGCCGATCGGGATACTCGCGGGGATCTACCTGGCCGAATACGGCGACACCAGCAAGACCGCGGAAGTCACGCGATTCATGACCGACATCATGCTCAGCGCCCCCTCCATCGTGCTCGGCCTGTTCGTGTATGCGATCCTGGTCGCCCAGGTAAAACATTTTTCCGGCTGGGCCGGCACGATCGCGCTGTCGCTGATCGCGATCCCGGTGGTGCTCAGGACGACGGAAAACATGCTGCGGCTGGTGCCGGGCAGCCTGCGGGAAGCAGCCTTTGCCCTGGGAGCGCCGCGCTGGAAAGTGGCGACCATGGTGACCCTGCGCGCAGCCAAGAGCGGGGTCGTCACGGGCGTGCTGCTGGCCCTTGCCCGCATCAGCGGAGAAACAGCGCCGCTGCTTTTCACGGCGCTGAACAACCAGTTCTTCTCGTTGAACATGAACGGCCCGATGTCCAATCTGCCGGTGGTGATTTTCCAGTTCGCGCTGAGCCCCTATGACAACTGGATACGCCTGGCCTGGGGCGGCGCGCTGCTGATCACGCTGACCGTTCTGGTGCTGAACATCCTCGCCCGCGTGTTCTTCCGCGAAAAAATTTCCAGCTGACAGGACACGACAGACCCATCATGAACATCACCAGCCAGATCAAAGAGCGCGTCATGACCGAAAGCACCCAACCGGCGCACAAAACCGCGATACAGATCCGCAACCTGAATTTCTACTACGGGAAATTCCAGGGCCTGAAGGACATCAATCTCGACATCGTGGAGCACATGGTCACCGCTTTCATCGGGCCCTCCGGCTGCGGCAAGTCAACGCTCCTGCGCGCCCTGAACCGCATGTACAGCCTGTATCCGGGACAAAGGGCCGAAGGTGAAATCAATTTTTACGGCCAGAACATCCTCGATCCCAAGCAGGACCTCAACCTGCTGCGCGCGCGGATCGGCATGGTGTTCCAGAAACCGACCCCCTTCCCGATGTCGATTTACGACAATATCGCCTTCGGTGTGCGTCTTTATGAAAATCTCTCCAAGGGAGAGATGGACGAGCGCGTCGAATGGGCATTGACCAAGACGGCGCTGTGGAACGAGGCCAAGGACAAGCTGAACCAGAGCGGTCTCGCCCTTTCAGGCGGCCAGCAGCAGCGCCTGTGCATCGCACGTTCGGTTGCCGTCAAGCCTGCGGTCATCCTGCTTGACGAGCCGACTTCGGCACTCGACCCGATTTCCACCGCAAAAGTCGAGGAGCTGGTGCATGAACTCAAGTCTGAGTACACCGTGGCCATCGTGACCCACAACATGCAGCAGGCAGCGCGCGTTTCAGACTTCACGGCCTACATGTATCTTGGTGAAATGGTCGAATACGGACAGACGGACCGTCTCTTCATCAAGCCGCAGAAGCAGGCCACGGAAGACTACATCACCGGCCGCTTCGGCTGACACCGCCTTCCTGCTCCGGGTAGATCCGGACGCGGGATTCCGCTGTTGCGGAAACCCCGTCGTCCATCCCGGCCGTTACCTCGCAGGCGAACAACACGCCGCCTTCAGGCCTGTTTCCGGTTGCGCGGCCAATGCGCCGTCGCCGAACACCGGCACCTCGCCCAGCGTCTGGTAGGCCTCCCACGCAATGCCCTGCGGATCCTGCACCCAGTATTTGTTGGACTTCGCGTAACAGCAACTGGTCTCCATCTGCTCCAGCATCTGCTGGTCGGCGCGGGCAAGGCGGCTGTGTATGTCGGCCAGTTCAGTGGCGTTCTCGACCTGGATGCCGACATGGTCGAGCCCGGATTTCATGCCGCGCGCGGAAATCGCAAAATTGACACGCGGATCATCCAGCATCCATTTTGCGTAATCCGGCTTGCGCACCGTCGGTTCGGCGCCGAACAGCGTGGAATAAAAACGGACGTTCTGCTCGACATCATCAACCGCTACATGCATGTGAAAACGTTTCATGGCTATGCTCCTTGGTTAACCACGGCAACCGGCGCGCACCCGGGCTGGCACGACTGGCCGCCGCAGCAGTTTTCAGTGAGGAAGTTGACGAGCTTCAGCGCATTCCCGAAATTGGCCGAATAAATGACGTAACGCCCTTCCTGGCGCGATACAGCCAAACCGGCATGACTGAGCTCTTTCAGATGGAACGAAAGTGTGGCCGGAGGCAGCCCGAGTTTTTCAGCGATGGCACCTGCCGCCATGCCCTGCGGGCCCGCTTGCACGAGCTGCCGGTAAATGGCGAGGCGTGATTCCTGGGCCAGCGCTGCGAGTGCCGTGACGGCTTCTTTCGTTTTCATGATTCCAATAATATGGAAATTATTTTCCGCGGTCAATCAAAAAATATATCAATAAAATCAAATATTTAAAAAATTATAAATCCTTGCGGTTCGATCCTGAATGGGTAGTCAATAACCATCACTGACATCACCCAACTGGCGAACTGCGGTCACCCGCCAATTCACGCGGGCGCATCAACATGAATATCACAAGGGCCAGGAGCATGAGTGCAGCAATCATCAGGAACGCGGCGGCCCAGGCAAAAGGCGACATGCCGCCGCAGAGGTCGAGCACCCACCCGACGGCCAGCGGCCCGACAAAACCACCCGCATATCCGAGGGCGGAGTGGACGGCCAATGTGGCACCACGGCGTGAAGGCTCTGCCGTGCCGGCAGCGCCGGCAGTGAGCGACGACGAGTCCAGCCATACGACCATACCATATATGGCCAGCAGAACTACGGCAACGGTGTATGACAACGTACCTGCAAATGCCAGCGCCACTGCAATCAATACTGAACCTGCCATTGCGGTCTGGATCAGCCTGCGACGCCCGGAGCGGATTGCAGCTTCGTTCCCGGAGATGCTGGCTGCGACGCCAAGCAGGGCGAAACCGGTCGCGACCACGGTCGGCGACAGGAGTGCACCGGCAGTACCGGTACTCGCCGAAACATAAGCGAGAAACGCCACCGCCCAGCCTCTCAGTGCATTCATCTCCAGCGTATGGATGCAGTACGCAATGGCATAGGCCATGGCGGACCGGTTGCGGAAAACCGGACGGAAATCGAACAGTTTCCCCCCATCAGCGGCCAGCACTGGCGCGGAACGGCGTCCCGGCACTGCAATCGCCACCATGAGCCATGCAATAGCTGCGCTGACAGCCGCAACAACAAAAGCGGATTCCCAGCCCGCGAACTGCGCAATGAAATCCCCGGTTGCAAACGAGAGTGCGCCGGCGACACCGATGCCTGCAGCGTGGGCTGCCACGGCACGGGACATCATGCGGTCATCAACGCGGTCGGCCAGCAACTTTAGGCCCGTCATGTACGTGCCTGCCCATCCCATACCCGCCAGCGCCCGACCGATCACTGCCGGCCAGAATCCGTCTGCAGCCAGTCCGAAGTACAGGTGACCGGTGAACGTCATCGCCACCCCGAACAGATAGACACGGCGCGGGTCCATCCTGTCTGTCAGCGTGACCAGGACCGGCACTGACAGCATGTAAGCGCCGTAGAACACGGCCGTTATCCAGCCCGCCTCGGTATAGGTCAGTGCCCAGCGTTCCGACAGTCCCGGCAACAGCGCAGGCCAGAAGTAAGCCCCGATCTGCACGAACACCTGCGCAGCGCAAACGATCGCAACCAGGCGGCCTGCAGCGGAAGGCGCGCTGCTCATTGATATGATCGCCCCGGGGCGAAAATATCCAAGGTCAGGACTTGCGCACCGCCGCAGCTATGCGCCCGGCCAGATCGGCAACTTTCCGACGCGACTCACCTTCGACCATCACCCGGATCACCGGTTCAGTGCCGGAAGGCCGCAACAGGACACGGCCGTCATTGCCCAGTGCGCGTTCTGCGGCGGCCACCGCCTTCTTCACGCCGGGTGCAGCAACGATTTCGCGCGCCGTCCTGCCCGCCACCTGCACATTGATCAGCACCTGCGGATACAGCACAAAATCCACCGCCTTCGCCAGTTCAATATTTGCGCTGAGCAAGGCCTGCAGGACCTGCAGGGCCGACACGATGCCGTCGCCGGTGGTATGCCGGTCCAGGCAGACGATATGGCCGGAATTCTCGCCGCCCAGCTGCCAGCCCCGCTGCTTCAGCAGTTCCAGCACGTAACGATCACCCACCCTGGCGCGGGCGAACGGGATCTTCAGCTTTGCCAGCGCCTGCGCCATCGCCAGGTTGGTCATCTGTGTGCCGACGACGCCGCCCTTCAGCACGCGCGTGCGTTTGCGGTGGGCGCCAACAACGTAGAGCAGTTCATCGCCGTCATACACGCGGCCGCTGCCGTCGGCCATGATCAGCCGGTCGCCGTCGCCGTCGAGCGCGATGCCGATGTCCGCCTTGCTCCGCCTGACCGCGCGTTGCAGCGATTCGGCATGGGTCGCGCCCACGCCTTTGTTGATGTTGAAGCCGTCGGGCTGCGCCCCGACCGTAATCACCTCGGCACCGAGTTCGTGGAACACATGGGGTGCAATGTGATAGGCGGCGCCATGCGCGCAGTCGACCGCGATGCGCAGGCCGTGGAGGTCGAGGTTCGCCGGAAACGTGCTTTTGCAGAATTCGATGTAGCGCCCCGCCGCGTCATCGACACGCCGCGCCTTGCCCAGTCCTGCGGAAGGCTGGCAGCGCAGCGGCTGCTCCATAGCCGCTTCGATCGCCGATTCGGTGGCATCAGCCAGCTTGTTACCGTCTGCCGAGAAAAACTTGATGCCGTTGTCCTGGTGGGGATTGTGCGAGGCACTGATGACAATGCCCGCCGACAGCCGCAGTGCTCGCGTCAGATAGGCCACGCCCGGGGTCGGCATCGGACCCACCAGCAGGACGTCAACACCTGCCGCCGACAACCCGGCCTCCAGTGCCGATTCCAGCATGTAGCCCGATACCCGGGTGTCCTTGCCGATGAGCACCGCGGGGCGTTCGCTGCCGGCGGTTTTCTGCGCCAGCACCCGGCCTGCGGCATAACCCAGGCGCATCACGAAATCCGGGCTAATCGGCGGCTTGCCCACCAGGCCGCGCACGCCGTCGGTGCCGAAGTATTTTCTGGTCATGGGTAATTGGTAATTGGTAATGGGGTGACACGAATGTTACAGCGCTTTGGGGCACATTACTCATTACCCATCACTCATTACCGCTTTCCACACTGCCAGTGCGTCGCACGTCGCGGCGACATCGTGCACCCGCAGGATGGCGGCACCGTGCTGTGCCGCGATCAGCGCCGCAGCCACGCTGCCGAAAATACGGTCACCGGTTTCACGGCCGGTCAGCGTACCGATCATCGATTTGCGCGACAGTCCGGCAAGCACCGGAATCCCGGATGCGGCTATCCGGTCCAGAGCGCGCAACAGGGCAAGGTTGTGTTGCAGCGTCTTGCCAAATCCGAACCCCGGGTCGACGACGATGCGCTCGCGCGCGATACCAGCGCGTTGTGCGGCCTCGGTGCGCGCATCCAGAAAATCGCGGACTTCGGCCACCACTTCGCCGTATTGCGGGGCCTGCTGCATGGTCCGCGGGTTGCCCTGCCGGTGCATGATGCAGATCGCGCATGTGCCGGCGGCAATGGCGTCAAAGGAGCCTGCCTCGCCGAAACCGTTGACGTCATTGATCATGGCCGCGCCGGCCGCTGCGGCCTCGCGCATCAGTTCCGGTTTCTGGGTGTCGACAGACAACGGTACGGAGGTGCCAGCCAGGGCCTCGATCACCGGCAGTACGCGACCACGCTCCTCAGCCAGGTCCACCGCCACCGCACCGGGCCGGGTCGATTCGCCCCCGATATCCAGGATGTCCGCGCCTTCGGCGATCAGGCGGTGGGCGTGCGCCACCGCCGCCCCAGTCTGCAGGTAACGGCCGCCGTCAGAAAAGGAATCGGGCGTCACGTTGACCACGCCCATGATCAGCGGCCGGTCGAGTGCCAGACGATACTTTCCGCACTGGAGAAATTTCATCGGCGAGGGAAGGAAGGGGTAATCGGGAGAAGGAAAAGCCGGCCGGCCTTCCCTCGCCATTCACGCAGCAACCTTCAAGCCGGCATCAGGCTTCCGTCGCCGGGGTATTGGTCGCGGCCGCTCCCGGAGTACTGTCCTTGGGCGGCTTCGGCACCGGTGCCGTCACCGGTTTCGGCGACCGTGGCGGAAGTCCCTGCATGATGTCGTTGATCTGGTCCGAATCGATCGTTTCCCATTCCAGCAGCGCCTTGGCCATCGCCTCGACCTTGTCGCGGTCTTCCTCGATCAGCCTGCGCGCCAGCTTGTACTGGGTATCGATGATGCGGCGGATTTCGGCATCTACCTGCTGCATCGTGGTTTCCGACACGTTCTTGTGCGTGGTGATCGAACGGCCGAGGAACACCTCGCCCTCGTTCTCCCCGTAGACCATGGGGCCCAGGCTGTCGCTCATGCCCCAGCGCATGACCATGTTGCGCGCCATTTCAGTGGCGCGCTCGAAGTCATTGGAAGCGCCGGTGGTCATCTGGCCCATGAACACTTCCTCGGCAATGCGGCCGCCGAACAGCACGGAGATGTTCTGCAGGATCTGGTCTCGGTTCATGCTGTAGCGGTCTTCAGTCGGCAACTGCATGGTCACGCCCAGCGCGCGGCCGCGCGGGATGATCGTCACCTTGTGCACCGGATCGGTCAGTGGCAGGCGCCGCGCCACCAGCGCGTGGCCTGCCTCGTGGTACGCGGTGTTGCGGCGCTCGTGTTCGGGCATCACCATCGAACGCCGCTCGGCGCCCATGATGATCTTGTCCTTGGCGCGCTCGAAATCCTCCATGTCGACCAGGCGCTTGTTGCTGCGCGCGGCGAACAGCGCAGCCTCGTTGACCAGGTTGGCGAGGTCTGCCCCTGAGAATCCCGGCGTGCCGCGGCCGATGATGTCTGCCTTGACGTCGGGGGCCACTGGCACCTTGCGCATGTGCACCAGCAGGATCTGTTCGCGGCCGCGGATGTCCGGCAGCGGCACCACCACCTGACGGTCAAAACGGCCCGGGCGCATCAGCGCCGGGTCGAGCACGTCGGGGCGGTTGGTCGCGGCGATGATGATGACGCCCGAGTTGGCCTCGAAACCGTCCATCTCCACCAACAGCTGGTTCAGCGTCTGTTCACGTTCGTCGTTGCCACCGCCGAGGCCGGCTCCGCGCTGGCGGCCGACCGCGTCGATTTCGTCGATGAACACGATGCACGGCGCATGTTTTTTGGCGTTCTCGAACATGTCGCGCACGCGGGCAGCACCCACGCCGACAAACATCTCGACGAAATCGGAACCGGATATCGAGAAAAACGGCACCTTGGCTTCACCGGCGATGGCGCGTGCGAGCAGCGTCTTGCCGGTGCCGGGATTGCCGACCATCAGCACGCCCCGCGGAATGCGCCCGCCGAGCTTCTGGAATTTCGACGGGTCGCGCAGAAACTCGACCAGTTCCGAAACCTCTTCCTTGGCCTCTTCGCAGCCTGCCACATCGGCAAAAGTCACCGTGTTGTTGTTTTCATCGAGCATGCGCGCACGGCTCTTGCCGAACGAAAACGCACCGCCGCGGCCGCCACCCTGCATCTGGCGCATGAAGAAGATCCACACGCCGATCAGCAGCAGCATCGGGAACCAGGACACGAAGATGTTCATCAGCAGCGACGGCTCTTCCTCGGGCTTGGCCTCGACGATGACGCCGTTTTTCAGCAGGTCGGTCACCATCCAGATGTCGGAAGGCGCGTAGGTGGTAAATTTCTCGCCGGTGGACTTGACGCCCTTCACCACGCGGCCCTCGATGGTCACCTTGGCGATCTTGCCCTGCTTCACCTCGTCGATGAACTGGGAGTACTCCATGGCCTTCTGGGTGGTCTGTCGCGCATTGAACTGGTTGAACACCGTCATCAGCACCAGCGCGATTACCAGCCAGACCGCCATGTTTTTCATCAGATTGTTCAAAATCGCTCCTTGTCGCGCCCCGATTTTGCGGCAGCGCCTGCTCTTGAATCTAAGTGTTTCAATTCTAGACGTTTTTTCCCGGCGCCGCAGCCCGGCCAAACCCCGAAAACCACACTATTGCCGTGCTTTCAGGCCCTTGGCCACCACGTAGACCTCGTTCGAGCGGCTGCGGGATGCCTCCGGTTTGCGGATCAAGACCTGGACAAAACGGCGCCGGATTTCCGCCACCAGCGTCTCGAAACCCGAACCCTGGAATACTTTGACCAGAAAATTCCCCTGAGGTTTCAAATGCTTGACTGCGAAATCCAGCGCCAGCTCGGCCAGGCCCACGCTGCGCGCCTGATCCACCGCCGCCACTCCCGAGATATTGGGGGCCATGTCCGACAACACAAGGTCTGCACCATGGCCGTCAAGCAGGTGCTCGACCTGCGCCAGTACCGCATCGTCGCCAAAATCACCATGGATGAAGCTGACCCCGGCTACCGGCGTCATTTCGAGCAGGTCGACGGCAATCACGCGGCCGGCATCACCCGTCGCGCGACGCGCTACCTGTGACCAGCCGCCGGGTGCTGCCCCCAGGTCAACTACCGTCATGCCCGGCTTCAGCAGCCTGTCACGTTCGGCGAGTTGCTGCAGCTTGTAGGCGGCGCGCGAGCGCATGCCTTCCGTCTGCGCACGCCGCACGTACGGATCCGTTACATGCTCGTGCATCCACGCCTTGTTCGATTTGTTCTTCGCCATCTATTCCAGCCAGCCCCATGATGCAGCCATCACTGCGCCGCAAACTGCTAGACTCCGCGCATGATTACCCTGAACCCCGCGCAGCGCCGCGAACTCAAGGCGCGCGCCCACCACCTGCACCCTGTCGTCATGATCGGCGACGCCGGCCTGACGCCGACCGTGGTACGCGAGATCGACATCGGCCTGAAAAGCCACGAACTGATCAAGATCCGCGTGTTCGGCGACGATCGAGCAAGCCGGCAATCGCTGATCGATGACATCTGTGCCCGCCTCGATGCCGCCGCCGTCCAGCATATCGGAAAAATCCTGGTCATCTACCGTCCGCGTCCCGAAGGTGATGCAGCGCCGGCCCGGGCCGGCCGCAAACCTGATGCCGCCGACAGAAAACCGGCGCGGCGCAGCAAGGGTCCGCATCGGACCAAGCGCAGTTTCCAGGGTTCCTGAACCGGGCTCCTGCCCTGTCCGTTCTGCCGGTCATTTTCGCCCCTGATCGGGATGATCAAGGCGGCAACGCAAAACCGTTTACCCACACGCTGCCCGCCCGGAGGGTCACGGCAATCGACTGCAAGGCCCCGGTACAGCGGTGCACTAAACGTAACGGATGTCGATGATCTCGTATTCGCGCACGCCGCCGGGCGCCTGCACCTCGGCAATGTCGCCCGCGTACTTGCCGATCAGGGCGCGCGCAATCGGCGAACTGATGGAAATCTTGCCCTGCTTGATATCGGCCTCGTCGTCGCCGACGATCTGGTAGGTCACCGCGGTGCCGCCGGTCTCCTCCAGGTCCACCGTCGCGCCGAATACGCAGCGCCCGTCGGTATCGATGGTCGCCGGGTCGATGATCTGGGCGTTCGAAATCTTGGATTCCACTTCGGCAATACGGCCCTCGATGAAGCTCTGTCGCTCCTTGGCCGCGGCATACTCGGCATTCTCCGACAGGTCGC
The DNA here is from genome assembly GCA_050250695.1 of Burkholderiales bacterium. Classification (GTDB taxonomy): domain Bacteria; phylum Pseudomonadota; class Gammaproteobacteria; order Burkholderiales; family SG8-41. The sequence continues at coordinate 16,457 of JBFWOE010000026.1, read as the reverse complement.
CATGCGAACGCGCCTCGGCGATCGCATTGATGATGGCGGGACGCTGCACGGACTTGAGCTCGTGCAGCTCGGCACGCAGCAATTCCGCACCTCTGATCGTCAATGGAGTTTTAGCAACCATGGGAACGCCCCCACTTTCCGTATAAACAGTGAATTCAACCGGCTCGCGGCAACGCGCGTCGTACCGGCTCAGGCCGCCAGCCGCTTGTGCAGGTTCTGCACCGCGTAGACCTGCAACTCACGGGCCTGCGCCATGCCGTTGGCGGCGGCGCGTGCGCCGGCCAGTGTCGTATACAGTGTAACCCGTTGCTGCAGCGCTGCGCGGCGTATCGAGTAGGAATCGCGGATCGCCGAGCGTTTTTCCTCGACGGTATTGATGATGAACACGATCTCGCCGTTCTTGATCATGTCGACGATGTGCGGGCGCCCCTCGGCGACCTTGTTGACGCGCGTCACTGCTAGGCCCGCGGTTTCCAGTGCCTTCGCCGTGCCGTGGGTGGCCACCAGAGTAAAACCCATCCCGGTCAGCACGCGCGCAATATCCAGCACGCGCGGCTTGTCGTCGTCGCGCAGGCTGATGAACACGCGCCCCGACTGCGGCAGGCGCTCGCCGGAACCAAGTTGTGATTTGACGAAGGCCTCGGCGAAGGTTTCGCCGACGCCCATCACCTCACCGGTAGATTTCATCTCGGGACCGAGGATGGTGTCCGCCCCCGGGAACTTGATGAACGGGAAAACCGCCTCCTTGACCGAGTAATACGGCGGCACGATCTCGCGGGTGACGCCCTGGCTGGCCAGCGTGCGACCCGCCATGCAGCGCGCCGCGATCTTCGCCAGCGGCAGTCCGGCGGCCTTGGACACGAAAGGCACGGTACGTGACGCGCGCGGATTGACCTCGAGCACGTAGACCACGTCCCCCTCCGGCCCGTGCTGGATCGCAAACTGCACGTTCATCAGGCCGTTGACCTTCAGCGCCTTCGCCATCGCCACGGTCTGGCGGCGCAGCTCTTCCTGCAGTGCAGGTGACAGCGAGAACGGCGGCAACGAGCATGCCGAATCGCCGGAATGCACACCAGCCTGCTCGATGTGCTCCATCACGCCGCCGATGATCACCTCGGTGCCGTCGCTGATCGCGTCGACGTCGACCTCTGTGGCATCGTTGAGGAAGCGGTCGAGCAGCACCGGCGAATCATTGGACACCTTGATCGCCTCGCGCATGTAGCGCTCGAGCTCGCTCTGCTCGTGGACGATTTCCATGGCGCGGCCGCCGAGCACGTACGAGGGGCGCACCACCAGCGGATAACCGATCTCGGCGGCGGCGGCCAGCGCCTTCTGCGCACTGCGCGCGGTGCGGTTCGGCGGCTGCTTCAGCTTCAGCTTGACCAGCAGTTTCTGGAAACGCTCGCGGTCCTCGGCGACATCGATCGAATCCGGCGTGGTGCCGATGATCGGCACACCGTTGGTTTCGAGGTCGCGCGCCAGTTTCAGCGGCGTCTGCCCGCCGAACTGCACAATGACTCCGACAGGTTTTTCAATCGCGACGATCTCCAGCACGTCCTCCAGCGTCAGCGGCTCGAAATACAGCCTGTCCGAGGTGTCGTAGTCGGTGGACACGGTTTCCGGATTGCAGTTGACCATGATGGTCTCGAAGCCGTCCTCGCGCAGCGCCAGCGCAGCATGCACGCAGCAGTAGTCGAACTCGATGCCCTGGCCGATGCGGTTGGGCCCGCCGCCCAGCACCATGATTTTCTTGCGGTCGGTGGGCCGCGCCTCGCAGTCCTCTTCGTAGGTCGAGTACATGTAGGCGGTACCGGTCGAGAACTCCGCTGCACAGGTATCCACCCGCTTGTATACCGGGCGCACGCCCAGCGCATGGCGGTGAGCGCGCACCTCGTCCTGTTCCACCAGCAGCAGCTTCGCCAGGCGCCGGTCGGAGAACCCGGCGCGCTTCAGGCTGCGCAGCGCCGCTGCGTCCAGCTCCGCAAGCTTGCGTCCCGCGAGCGCCCGCTCCTGGCGCACGATATCCTCGATCTGCGCGAGGAACCACGGGTCGATGTGCGAAAAACCGTGCACCTGCTCCTGCGTCATGCCGACGCGGAAAGCATCGGCGACGTAGAAAATGCGCTCCGGCCCCGGATCGCCCAGTTCATTCTCGATGAGGTCGGGGTCCGTGGTTTTTTCTTCGAAGCCATCGACGCCGGTCTCCAGGCCGCGCAGCGCCTTCTGCATCGACTCCTGGATGGTGCGCCCCATCGCCATCACCTCGCCCACCGATTTCATCTGCGTGGTCAGGCGGTCGTCGGCCTGCGGGAATTTCTCGAAGGCAAAACGCGGGATCTTGGTGACGACGTAGTCGATGCTCGGCTCGAACGATGCCGGCGTCGCGCCACCGGTGATCTCGTTGCGCAGTTCGTCCAGCGTGTAACCGATCGCCAGCTTGGCTGCGACCTTGGCGATCGGGAAGCCGGTGGCCTTGGAGGCCAGCGCCGAGGAACGCGACACCCGCGGGTTCATCTCGATGATGACCATGCGCCCGTCCTTCGGATTGATGCCGAACTGCACGTTGGAGCCGCCGGTTTCAACCCCGATTTCGCGCAGGCAGGCGATCGAGGCATTGCGCATGATCTGGTATTCCTTGTCGGTCAGCGTCTGCGCCGGCGCCACCGTGATCGAGTCGCCGGTGTGCACGCCCATGGGATCGAAGTTCTCGATCGAGCAGATGATGATGCAGTTGTCGGCGCGGTCGCGCACAACCTCCATCTCGTATTCCTTCCAGCCGATCACCGATTCCTCGATCAGCACTTCCTTGGTCGGGCTGGCGTCGAGGCCGCGCTCGACGATGGCGACGAACTCCTCGCGGTTGTAGGCGATGCCGCCGCCGGTGCCGCCCAGCGTGAAAGACGGCCGGATGATGGTCGGATAGCCGACCACGGTCTGCACCTGCAGGGCTTCTTCCATGCTGTGCGCCAGCGCCGAACGCGGGCTGTCGAGCCCGATCCTGGCCATAGCCTTCTTGAATTTCTCGCGATCCTCGGCCTTGTCAATCGCCTCCTTCGAGGCGCCGATCATTTCCACGCCGTATTTCTCGAGAACCCCGTGCTTCGCCAGGTCGAGCGCGCAGTTCAGCGCGGTCTGACCACCCATCGTCGGCAGAAGCGCATCGGGTTTTTCGGCTGCAATGATTTTCTCGACCACCTGCCAGGTCACCGGCTCGATGTAGGTCGCATCCGCCATGCCCGGGTCGGTCATGATGGTCGCCGGATTGGAGTTGACCAGGATGACACGGTAGCCTTCTTCGCGCAGCGCCTTGCAGGCCTGCGCGCCGGAATAGTCGAACTCGCAGGCCTGGCCGATGATGATCGGGCCGGCGCCGATGATCAGTACCGACTTGATGTCCGTACGCTTAGGCATGCTGCACCGTCTGCGCCTTGTTTTTGTCCATCATTTTTACGAAACGGTCAAACAGGTAATCGACGTCATGCGGTCCCGGGCTCGCCTCCGGATGCCCCTGGAAACAGAACGCCGGTTTGTCGGTCAACGCAAAACCCTGCAGGCTGCCGTCGAACAGCGACACATGGGTCACCTTCGCATTGGCCGGCAGCGTCGCGGCATCCACCGCGAAGCCGTGGTTCTGGCTGGTGATCATCACCCGCTTCGAATCGAGATCCTGCACCGGGTGGTTGGCGCCATGGTGGCCGAATTTCATTTTCAGCGTTTTCGCGCCGCAGGCCAGCCCGAGCAGCTGGTGGCCCAGGCAGATGCCGAACATCGGCATGCCCGCGGCCAGCAGTTCGCGGATGGCGCGGATCGCATAATCACAGGGCTCGGGATCGCCGGGGCCGTTGGACAGGAACACGCCGTCCGGCCCGAATTTCAGCACCTCAGCGGCCGGTGTCTGCGCCGGTACCACGGTCAGCCTGCAGCCGCGCGCGGCGAGCATGCGCAGGATGTTGCGCTTGATTCCGAAATCATAGGCTACGACATGGAATTTCGCGTCGGTGCGTTTGCCGTAGCCGGCGCCCAGCCGCCACACCGACTCGTCGGTTTCATACGGCTTGGCGCAGGAAACGACTTTCGCCAGGTCCATGCCCACCAGTCCCGGAAATTCACGCGCCGCCTTCAGCGCAGCTTTCTCGTCGATGCTTCCGGCCATGATGCAGCCGTCCTGCGCACCCCTGTCACGCAGGATGCGCGTCAGCTTGCGGGTGTCAATGTCGGCGATCGCCACGATTTTTTCGCGTTTCAGGTAGTCGCCCAGTGACAGCGTTTCGCGAAAGTTCGAAGACTTCAACGGCAGGTCGCGGATCACGAGACCCGCGGCCTGGATCTTTTCCGACTCGACATCCTCGTCATTGGTGCCGGTATTGCCTATGTGCGGATAGGTCAGCGTGACAATCTGCCGGCAGTACGACGGATCGGTAAGGATTTCCTGGTAGCCGGTCATCGCGGTGTTGAATACCACTTCTCCGGCGACGAGCCCCTCGGCACCAATCGCGGAGCCGCGGAATACCGTACCATCCTTCAGTACGAGAATGGCGGGCGTACGCGAGGACACGACAAGCTCCTGATTTTATTGGGTTTGATGCGACAAGCGGGACGGATTGCAGCCCGTCCCGCTGTACTTGAAGTCAGGATTATACGCGAGAGGCCGTGCCGCGACAAACCGCGACGACCCTGAATCGCGCAATCAGCGGGCCAGCGCGTGCCGGATAAAAGCGGCGGCGCGCAGCGCTGCGTCTTCGGTCGCCAGTTTCTCTTCTTCGCGCTGGTCCTGGCGGAAATCGAAGGCCCGGCGTGCATGCGGATACATCAGCATTTCCACCTGCACGCCACGTTTCATCAGCGCGTAATAGGCGCGACGGATGCCGGTGCGCCGCAGTTCCTGCTCTTCTTCGCCGACGATGAACATCACCGGCACGTTGATCTTTTCAATTTCCGGCGCATAACGATAGACCTGCACCGGCTCCGGCGCATTCGGGTTCACCATGTGTCCGTACCAGGTAACGATGCAGGCCACTTCGCGGCGCCGCGCCGCCAGCAGCAGCGCGTGGTAACCGCCGCGCGAAAATCCGACCACGCAGATGCGGTTGGAGCGCACCTCCGGAACCTTCTTCAGCGCGTCGATCGCGAGTTCGACGTCCTTTTCGGTCGCCGGATCATGCTCGATGGGCCAGGCCGGAATAAAACGCGGACTGTGGTAGTCGGGCGCAATGACGGCAATACCGCGCGAAACAATCCGCCGCACCTGGGCGTCGGCCTCCAGGTCCCAGCCGCGGCGGGCATGCACATAGAGCACGGCGGGATGGGGTGCGGGGCCGGCCGGCAGATACAGCTTTGCACTGACTTCGATGTCGCCGTTGCGATAACTCAGGTCGCGCACCACGATGCCGGCGGCCGCGGCCTGCTGGATGACCGCGGCAAGCAGGAGGAAAATGCCGGCACGTGCCGCAAATACCATATAAGTATTTGTTTTTAAATGATTTTTACTTCAAACTCAGCACATCCCACATGTCGTACAGGCCATGTGGTCGGCTCATCAGGAAATGCGCGGCGCGCAGCGCGCCCTGCGCATAATGAACGCGGTTGTTCGAGCGGTGGGTGATTTCGACCCGTTCGCCGGTACCGGCAAACAGCACGGTGTGGTCGCCGACGATGTCGCCGCCGCGAATGGTGGCAAAACCGATGCTGCCCGGCTTGCGTTCGCCGGTGACGCCCTCGCGCGCAAACACCGCGCAGTCCTTCAGGTCGCGGCCGAGGGCCCCGGCAATGACCTCGCCCATCTTGAGCGCAGTGCCCGAGGGTGCATCGACCTTGTGCCTGTGGTGGGCCTCGATGATTTCGATGTCGTGGTCAGCGCCCATGGCCTGCGCCGCCATTTCCAGCAGTTTCAGCGTGACGTTGACGCCGACGCTCATGTTAGGCGCAAACACGATGCCGATCTCGCGCGCAGCATCGGCAATCGCCTTTTTGCCGGCCTCATCGAAACCGGTGGTACCGATCACCATCCGCACTTTCAGACTGAGGCAGGCCGCGACATGGCGCAGCGTGCCCTCGGGGCGCGTGAAATCGATCAGCACATCGCATCCCGCAAGTGCCCGGGCCGGATCGTCACTCACCGTAACGCCGCGTGCAGCAGCGACCAGTTCCCCGGCATCGCGGCCGACCTGCGGATTGCCGGCCACTTCCAGGGCAGCCGCCAGCTTTGCTGTGCCGTCCTCCACGACCGCTTCGAGCAGCATGCGGCCCATCCGGCCGCTGCTGCCGGCGATGGCGACGCGCATCACTTTGGCCACGCTCATTTTTTCTCCTGCGCCGGCGGCACAATCGCGGCCCCGGGCACGATATCACCCTCGATCCGGTCGAGCTGGTCGCCCTTGAACAATACGGTGACCCGGCGCTGCTCAGCCAGCTCGCCTTTCCGGTGCAGCATGTAGACATAGTCCCAGCGATCGTTGTGAAACGGATCAATGATCAGCGGCGTGCCCAGCGCGAAACGCACTTGGCTGCGCGACATCCCGGGCTTGAGCTTGGCAACCATGTCCTGGGTGACGTAATTGCCCTGCTGGACATCGATCCTGTGCGGCGCCAGCGTCGGGACCGGGGGTATGTAGCCGCAGCCAGGCAACAGCAGCGTGACGATCAGTAATCTTTTCATTTGAATCCGGAGTTTTCCGCCCCCGCATCACGGCGGCAGGCAATTGCAATCTTTGTTGGTATCATAGCCGAATTGACCTTCAATGAGCGTCGGCACGGCGGCAATCGCGATGAGTTCTCCGGATGACCTGAAGACCATCGGCCTCAAGGCCACCCTGCCGCGGCTGCGCATCCTCGAGCTGTTCGAAAAAAGCGACATCCGCCACCTCTCGGCCGAGGATGTCTACAAGAAACTGGTCGACGAAGGCACCGATACCGGCCTTGCCACCGTTTACCGCGTGCTCACGCAGTTCGAGCAGGCCGGCCTGCTGATGCGTCACCACTTCGAGTCGGGCAAGGCTGTCTACGAACTCAACCAGGGCGCCCACCACGACCATCTGGTGTGCGTGCAGTGCGGCCACGTCGAGGAGTTCTACGACGCGGAAATCGAAAAACGGCAGGAAAAAGTGGCCAGGGAGCGCGGATTCCGCATCCACGATCATTCCCTGCACATCTACGCCGACTGCACCCGCGGCGATTGCCCGCACCGGAAAAACGGCTGACCGCGTCGTATCCGCGACGCACACCGCCACCGCGGAATCCGTCCTTCAGTCCCGCGGCCTGCCGCCGAAACTGGAACCATGCTGATGCCGAGTGACGAACTATCCTGGCTGAAGCTTGCCGTCGCGCTCGGCATCGGGCTGATGATCGGGCTCGAACGTGAACGGCGCAAAGGCGCTGGACCGGCGCGCTCGGTGGCCGGCATCCGCACCTTTGCGGTTGCCGCGCTGCTCGGCGCGGTCGGCATGATGCTCGGCGGTGAAATCCTGCTGGCAGTCGTAGCCGGCAGCGTGGCGGTACTGACGGCCATCGGCTACCACCGCACACTGCGGGATGACCCGGGGCTGACCACCGAAATCGCACTGCTGCTGACGCTGCTGCTGGGCGCACTGGCGATGCATCAACCGCCGCTCGCTGCAGGCCTCGCCGTTGTTCTGGTCGTACTGCTCGCAGCGCGCAACCGCATCCACCATTTCGTCCGCCGCGTACTGACCGCGCAGGAACTCGAAGACGCGCTGATGCTGGCCGCCGCCACGCTGGTCGTGCTGCCGCTGGTCCCCGACCGCCACATCGGTCCCTATGCAGCCATCAACCCGCGGATCACCTGGACCATCGTCGTGCTGATGCTCGCCATCGGCGCCGCGGGCCATGTCGCCGTACGCATGCTCGGCGCGCGTTTCGGCCTCGCCGTCGCGGGTTTTGTCTCGGGGTTCGTATCAAGCGCGGCGACCATCGGCAGCATGGGCGAACGCGCGGCGCGAAATCCCGCGCTGTTGCGGCCCGCTGCGGCCGGTGCGGTGATGTCCACCGTGGCAACACTGGTGCAGATGACCGTCATGCTGGCGGCGGCCAGCATGGATACCCTGCGCACGCTCACCTTGCCGCTGGGCTGCGCCGGGGTCATGGCCGTCGCCTACGGCGCGCTCTTCGCCTGGGAAACCGCACGCCACCCGCCGGGCGCGGATGACGGTGATCATGGCCGCGCTTTCAGCTTCCGCACGGCGCTGCTGTTCGCGCTGTCGATCACCGCGATATTGTTCATATCCGCGGCAATGGTCGAATGGATGGGGGCGCCCGGCCTGTTCGCCGCCGCCGCCGTCACCGGCTTCGCCGACGCGCATTCCACCGCGGTTTCCGCAGGATCGCTGGTCGCGGCGCACAAACTGGATACGGCACAGGCGGCCGTGGCCGTGCTGGCCGGACTGACGACCAATACCGTCACCAAGATCGTGATCGCGGCCATCAACGGCCGGCGATTCGCACTGCAGGTCGTGCCGGGACTGCTGCTGACCATCGCCGCGGCTTGGCTGGGCTGGCTGTTTGCGCCCTGACCGGCTTATTTCCGGCCAAGCATCTCGGCGGCGTGCCGGCGCGTGGTCTCGGTGATCTTGACGCCGCCGAGCATGCGCGCGATTTCCTCGACCCGCGCGTCGTCATCGAGCACGGCCACCGCGGATGTCACCCTGCCGCGGACGTCGGCCTTGCTCACCTGCCACTGCCGGTCCGCCGCGGCCGCGACCTGCGGCAGGTGGGTGATGCACATGACCTGGTGTTTGGCGCCCAGCGACTGCAGCATGCGGCCGACGATTTCGGCGACCCGGCCGCCGATGCCAACGTCGACCTCGTCGAAAATCAGCGTCGGCACCTTCGCCACACGGCTGAGCACCGTCTGTATTGCCAGCGACAGCCGCGACAGTTCGCCGCCGGATGCGGTCCTCGCCACCGGCTGCGGCGCCATGCCCTTGTGCGGCGCGACCCGGAACTCGATCTGCTCAAGACCATGCGCGGCCGGTGCCTCCAGCGTTTCCAGCGCGACTTCGAACATCCCCCCCTGCATGGCCAGGTCCTGCATGCCCGCGGTAACCGCTTCGGCCAGTTTTTTCGCCGCCTTCCTGCGTCCCGCGGTCAGTTTTTTCGCGGCATCGCGATAGGCCGCCTCGGCTTCCGTTTCGCGTTTGCGCAGGGTCTGCGGGTCGCCGCCGGCGCCGAGTTCCGCCAATCGTTCCCGGGTATGCGCCGCAAGTTCCGGCAATGCATCGGGGTCGACCCGGTATTTGCGCGCCGCCGCATGCAGCGCATCGAGGCGCTGCTCGACCTCGCGCAAACGCTGCGGATCGAGGTCGGTGCGTTCGCCGTAACGGCGCAGCGCGCTGGCGCCTTCCTGCAACCCGATCTGCGCCGGCACCAGCGCATCGAGTATGTCCTTCAACCGCGGATCATGCTGCAGCAGTGGCTGCAACCGGGCAATGACGGCATTCACCTGTTCCAGCGCCGCGCCCTCGCCGTCGGCCAGGATATCCACGCCGGCCTGCGCGGCCTCGATCAGGCCCGCCGCATGGGCCAGGCGTGAATGTTCGGCGCCCACCGCCGCCCATTCCCCCGGCGAAAGTTTCAGCGCGTCCAGGTCCTGCAACTGCCACTCCAGGCGCTCGCGTTCGGCATTGATCGCCGCGGCATTGCCCTCGAAAGCCAGGCGCTCCTCGCGCCGCCGCTGCCAGTTGCGCCAGGCATCGGTCACCTGCGCCGCCTGCGACTCGAGCCCGCCGTAGGCATCGGTCAGCGCGCGCTGCGCCGCCGGACGGCTCAGCGACTGGTGCTGGTGCTGGCCGTGGATATCGACCAGGAAGTCGCCGGCTTCGCGCAACTGCGCCGCGGTCGCGGCATGGCCGTTGATGAAACCGCGGGATCGCCCGGATGATTCGACCACGCGCCGCAACAGGCAGACACCCTCGTCACCGGCGAGATCGTGGTCATCGAGCCATGACTGCAGGAGTTTGTTGCCGGCGATGTCGAACTCCGCGGTGACATCGGCACGCACCGCACCCTGGCGTACCGCGGCGGGATCGGCGCGTTCGCCCAGCGCCAGCGCCAGGGCATCGATCAGTATCGATTTGCCGGCGCCCGTCTCGCCGGTCAGCACGGTAAAACCGGGACCGAATTCGAGCTCGAGCCGCTCGACGATGACGAAATCCCGGATGGTCAGGCGTTGCAGCATGAGGGGGAAATTGGTGATTGGTAAATGGTAAACGGTAAATTTGTCGACCAATCACCGCTTACCAGTTACCACTTACCAGTCTAGTCCCTGTTCCAGTGCAGCTTCTCGCGCAGCATCGCGTAATAACTGTGGCCGACCGGATGCAGCAGCTTGATCTTGTGCTGGTAGCGCCGCACCACCACGCGGTCGCCTTCGCGCAGGTCGAAATGCGAATGGCTGTCGAAGTGCGCGCGCGGGTCGTCGGCGCTGCGCACGATGATTTCCACGGTGCTGTCACCGCTCAATACGATAGGCCGGTTGGACAGCGTATGCGGCGACACCGGCACCAGCGCCATCACCGACAGCGCCGGGTGCACGATCGGCCCGCCGGAAGACAGCGCATACGCGGTGGATCCGGTCGGCGTCGCCACGATCAGGCCGTCGGAACGCTGGTTGTAGATGAACTGGCCGTCGACCCGCACCTCGATCTCGACCAGGCCGCCGGCAAAACCCTTGGCCACCACCACGTCGTTGAACGCAAGCACCTCGAACACCCGCTCCTGGTCGCCGTTGTTGCCGCTCCACACCTCGGACTCCAGCAACATGCGTTCCTCGGTCACGTACTGCCCGTCGAGGATCGCGGTGATGGTCTCGAACATGGTGTCCAGCGAGATGTCGGTCAGGAAACCCAGCCGCCCCTGGTTGACGCCGACCAGTTCCACCTCGTAGGGCGCGAAGGTGCGCGCGATGTTGAGCATGGTGCCGTCGCCGCCGAGCACCACGGCCAGGTCGGCCTCGCGCCCCAGTTCCTCCAGCCGCAGCACCGAGTAGGGACAATCCGGAATGTGTGCCGCGGTCAGACGGTCGATCAGCACCTTGACGCCGCGCTGCTCGAGAAAACGCCCGAGCCGCATCACCGGACCTGCAATCTCCGGTGAGTTGTACTTGCCGATCAGTGCGACGGTGGAAAAGGCGGAAGACATGGCGGCATTAAACCATAATTCCCCCGCACCCGGTTTCCCGCAAACCCATTAAAAACAATGCATTGGCGCTCCGCTTGCGGGAGTGCTGGCGCGCAGTGCTTTTTGTGTAAAATGATTTTCATGGCTCACGAATCACAGGCGCTGAATGAACGCGCGCAGTTGCTGCTGAAGACCCTGGTGGAGCGTTATATCGCCGACGGACAGCCGGTGGGTTCGCGCGCGCTGTCGAAATTTTCCGGCCTCGACCTCTCGCCTGCAAGCATCCGCAACGTGATGGCCGACCTCGAGGAGATGGGCTTCATCGCCAGCCCCCACACCTCCGCCGGGCGCATCCCCACCTCACGCGGCTACCGCTTCTTCGTGGACACGCTGCTCACCGTGAAGCCGCTGGATCGCGTCGAGATCAACCAGCTCGAAGGCCAGCTGCAGATCGAAAGCACACAGAAGCTGGTTTCCTCGGCTTCGCACATGCTGTCCGACCTGACGCGTTTCGCCGGCGTCGTCGTCACGCCGCGCCGCAGCGCCGGCTTCCGCCACATCGAATTCCTCAAGCTCGCCGAAAAACGCCTGCTGCTGATACTGGTCACCGCCGAAGGCGACGTTCAGAACCGCATCATCCAGACCGAAAAGGCCTACTCGCCGTCGGAACTGGTAGAGGCCGCCAACATTCTCAACCAGAATTACGCCGGCTGCACCTTTGACGAAATCCGCCGCCGCATCCAGTCCGAACTGAAACAGCTGCGCGAAGACATGTCGCAGCTGATGGCCGTCGCGCTGGCAGCCGGCGACCAGGCGATCAGCGACTCGGCCGAGGACGTGGTGATTTCCGGCGGCATGAACCTGCTCGGCGTCGATGACCTGTCGTCGAACATGGCCAAGCTGCGTGAGCTGTTCAACCTGTTCGAACACCGCGCCACGCTGCTGCAGCTGCTGGACGTGTCGAGCCGCGCACAGGGCGTGCAGATCTTCATCGGCAACGAGGCCGGGCTGCAGCCACTCGACGAATGCAGCGTCGTCACCGCGCCCTACGAAGTCGACGGCAAGATCGTCGGCACCGTCGGAGTCATCGGCCCCACGCGCATGGCCTACGAACGGGTGATCCCCATCGTCGACATCACCGCCAAGCTGCTGAGCAGCGCACTGACGCAGCGCTGAACGCGCCGCGGTTCACGTTTCATATCTGGACGGCCATGGGATATTTCTCCAAAGAACCGCCATTTGCCCACGGCAACGCGCCGAAAATCGGCATCCTGCTGGTCAACCTCGGCTCGCCCGATACTGCGACAGCCGGTGCCGTGCGCACTTACCTGCGCGAGTTCCTGTCCGACCCTTATGTCGTGGAGATACCGCGTCCGGTGTGGTGGCTGATCCTCAACCTGTTCGTGCTGACGACGCGGCCGAAAGCTTCGGCGGAACGTTACGCGCAGGTATGGACGCAGGAAGGCTCCCCGCTGAAAGTACACACCGAACGCCAGGCCATGCTGCTGCGCGGTTACCTCGGCGAGCGGCTGAAACAGCCCCATGCCATCGATTACGCGATGCGCTACGGCAAACCGTCCATGCGCTCGAAACTCGAAGCACTGAAAGCACAGGGCTGCGACCGCATCCTGCTGCTGCCGCTTTATCCGCAGTATTCCGCCAGCACCACTGCCACGGTATTCAACGCCGCTTTCGGGGTGATCGGCAAAATGCGCGACCAGCCGGCGCTGCGCACCGTGAAGCATTTCCACGACCATGACGGCTACATCATGGCCGCGGCGCAATCCATCCAGGATTACTGGTTCAAGCACGGCCGTGGCGACCACCTCGTGCTGAGCTTCCACGGCGTGCCGCGGCGCACGCTGGACCTCGGAGATCCGTACCACTGCGAATGCCTGAAAACGGGGCGCCTGATCGCGGCGCAGATCGGCCTGAAGCCGGATTTTTTCACCATCGCCTTTCAGTCGCGTTTCGGCCGTGCCGAATGGCTGCAGCCGTACACCGCGGCAGTGCTGATGGACCTGGCGAAGAAAAATACCGGCCGCGTCGATGTGGCCTGTCCCGGTTTTGTCAGCGACTGCCTGGAAACGCTGGAGGAAATCGCCATCGAAGCCAGGGGCGATTTCATCAAGGCCGGCGGCGGCGAACTGCATTACATCCCCTGCCTCAACGAGCGCGACGACTGGATACACGCACTGACCGACATCGTGCTGAAAAACTTGCTCGGCTGGACCGCCGCCTCCACGCCGGAAAGCCTGAGAGCCTCGAAAGACCGCGCGCTCCAGCTCGGCGCGAAAGCGTAATACCGTGCCGTTCATTGATCGCCGGGGCCAGCCGCGGCTGCACTATGTGGTTGATGATTTCACCGATCCCTGGAAAAAAGCCCCGGTCGTACTGCTGCAGCACGGCAACGGCCGCTCCTCGAAATTCTGGTACCAGTGGGTGCCGGCGCTCTCCCGCCAATACCGCGTGGTGCGCCCGGACATGCGCGGCCTGGGCGATTCCGGCCGCGATTTCGACCTCGCCACGGAACTGACCGAAGAACACTGCGTCGCCGACCTTGTCGCCATCATCGACGACCTCGGCGTGGACAACGTTCATTATGTCGGCGAATCCTCGGGCGGCATCATCGGCCTCGGCCTCGCTGCGCTGCACCCGCAACGGGTGCGTACGCTGACCATCGCCGCGACGCCGGTCTACATCAGCGACAAAATGAAAGCCAGCTATGCGCTGAAACACGGCTCGCGAGCCGACGCGATGCGCGGCATGGGCATTCGCACCTGGGTGGACACCACCAACCGCTCGACGCGTTTTCCGCCGGACACGGAAGAGGGCTTCTTCAACTGGTACGCCGACGAATTCGCCAAGGGCGACATCGAAGTGCTGTTACGGCTGGTGCAACTGGTCAACGACGCCAACGCGCTGGCCTGGCTGCCGAAAGTGCAATGCCCTGTGCTCGGCCTCTACCCCACCGGCGGTCCGATCACCGATGCCGAACAGGAACGCCTGCTGACCACCCACCTGAAAAACTTCAGGCTGGTGCACCTGCCGACCGAATACCACATGGTGCATCACATCGTGCCTGAGGCCTGCACCCGCGAAGTCATTGAATTTATAAATAAAAACAAATAGTTAAAGCATCAGGTTGCGAGGGCCTGGCGGGCATCGAGATAAGGATAGCCATGAGCGCGCGCCACCGGTTCACAGGTGACCCGGCCGCGATGCACGTTGAGCCCGTTGCGCAGGTGCGGATCCTCGGCCAGCGCGCGTTGCAGTCCCTTGTCCGCCAGCGCCAGCACGAAGGGCAGCGTGGAATTGTTCAGCGCATGTGCCGAGGTCCGCGGTACCGCGCCCGGCATGTTGGTCACGCAGTAGTGGATCACGCCGTCGACCGAGTACACCGGCTCCTTGTGGGTGGTCGGCCGCGAAGTCTCGAAACAGCCGCCCTGGTCGATGGCGACGTCGACCACCACCGATCCGGGACGCATGCGCCGCACCAGTTCCGCCGACACCAGTTTCGGCGCGGCGGCGCCGGGCAATAAAACGCCACCGATCACCAGGTCCGCGGTCGCGACATGGCGCTCAACGGCGTCGCGCGTGGAAAACACCGTGTTCAGCGGCCCGCCGTAGTGTTCCCACAGACGGCGCAGCACGTCGGGGTTGCGGTCGAGCACCCACACTTCGGCGCCCATGCCCAGCGCAATGTGGATGGCGTGCGTACCCACCACGCCGCCGCCGAGCACCACCACTTTTGCCGGATCCACGCCCGGCACGCCGCCCAGCAACACGCCGAAACCGCCGTTTTCCTTTTCCAGGTAATGCGCGCCGACCTGGATCGACATGCGGCCGGCAACTTCGCTCATCGGTGCCAGCAGCGGCAGCGTGCCCTGCGCCGAGGTCACCGTCTCGTAGGCGATGCAGCTCGCGCCGCTGTCCACCAGGTCGCGCGTCTGCTCGGCGTCGGGTGCGAGGTGCAGGTAGGTGAACAATATCTGTCCCGCGCGCAGCAGTTTGCGTTCTCCGGCCAGCGGCTCCTTGACCTTGACGACCAGTTCCGCCGCTGCGTAGACCTCCTCTGCCGTCTTGACGATGGTGACGCCGGCCGCGCGATACTGCTCATCCGCGGCCCCTATGCCCAGCCCCGCGCCGCTCTCCACCATCACCTGGTGGCCGTGCGCGACCAGTTCGCGCGCATTCGCCGGCACCAGCCCGACGCGATACTCGTGGACCTTGATTTCCCTGGGCACCCCTATGCGCATGATGGCTCTCCCGCTACGGGCTGCGCGTCAACGCGCAGTTCAGTGTTTGCATGCATTCGACAACGCCTGCAGCCCGATGTTCTTCAGGTATGCAACGGTGCCAGGACTTCCTGCGCACGCGCCAGCAGTGCACGGCGCCCGGTTTCATCCCGCCGCAGCAGCACCGCCCGCCACAGGGGAAAGAGGTTGTGTTCCTCGCGATACTCGTGTTTGGCCAGCGTCCCGGAAAGTATCGCGCAATAGATCCCCAGTTCCGTCGCGTCCACCGGCTCCAGCGCCGCCTCGACCAGCGCCAGCTGCTGCGCAATTTCGCGATGCTCCCGCAGCATGATCGCGGCGGGCTGGTCGGCCGCGGCCTGCGCGGCGCCGAGACTGGCGGACAGTTCGCCGTCCTCGAACGCGACATGCCGCTCCAGCACCGCGATGAATTCGCGCAACAGCGGCACCGCCGCCGCGGCATCACCCCGGTTAAGCAATCCCAGCGCCCGCGCCAGCAGGTCGTCGATGCGCTTGTGGTCCGCGGCGAGCAGCGCCAGCACATCGGTGGCCGCAACGTCCCCGCGATGGCGCACGGTGACACGCCAGGCGCCGTCAGCCTCGACACTGTCCCAGGCAAGGTTCTCGCGCAACTGCAGGTTCAGGCTCGCCATCAGCAATGACGGTTCCGTACCCAGGATCAGGGTAACCGCCGTGCCCGGACGCACTGCCTTCACGCGATCCAGCGCGGCGCCCGTAAGGTGCCCGGGACGTTCGCCACGCAGGTCGTGGATACCCTCGGTTGATGTCATTTTTTAAATAAAAACAACAAGTTATAAATTTACCTGGGTAACCTTGAATTACCCGGAGCCGCCCCAAGGTGCTAACGGTTCATCCATCAACATCTAAATCAACCGTCATGTCGCAGGAATTGCCGGAAGCCAAACCCGAGAATACTCCCGAAGCCGCCGCAGCCGAAAACGCAGCACCGGCGCCCGATACCATGCCGTCAATCGAAGAACTGCTGCGCCAGGCCGAACTCGCTGCGCAGGAACACCACGACGCATGGCTGCGCGCCAAGGCCGAGACCGA
>JBFWOE010000025.1:0-28488 GCA_050250695.1 Burkholderiales bacterium | reverse complement strand
TCGTTGCCCGTCTTCACCGGCAGCGACGGGTGCACGACCAGCATGCCGACCTGGCGCGCCAGCGTGGTCAGGCCGATGAAATCCTTCAGCGGGTCGTAGTTGAGCTTCTTGTAGAGATGCGCGTTGGCAACGTGGGTGGTGGATTGCACCATCACCGTATAACCGTCGGCGGGACTCTTGGCGACGATTTCGGAACCGATCTGGCCGGCTGCGCCGCCGCGGTTGTCGATGATGAACTGCTGCCCCATGATTTCGGACACCTTCTGGAACACGATGCGTCCGACCACGTCGTTGGAGCCGCCCGGCGGGAACACGATGACCACGCGCACCGCTTTGTCCGGATATTTCTGCGCCGTTGCAATCACCGGCATCAACAGCGCCGCGGCCAGCATGGCCAGCGCCAGTTGGAATATTCTGTTCATGACCATAACCTCCTCGTTGTTATTGATGCACTGCAGACACATTATCCTCACAAAACTCGCCTCGAATCAATAACGAATTCCCCGCATACCGGGCGCAGGCTAAAATGCAGCAATTACCACATTGCGCGCGCCGATTGACGCAGCGCCGCATCGCACGCGGAGTCCGTTGATGGCATTACCACTGGAAGGCGTTACCGTTCTGGATCTGACCACCGTGATGGCCGGTCCCTACTGCACCATGGTGCTGGGCGACATGGGAGCCTCGGTGATCAAGGTCGAAAATTTCCCCGAAGGCGACGGTTCGCGGCGTTTCGAACCCAAGGTCAACGGCGAGTCCTACTGTTTTGCCGTGCTCAACCGCAACAAGAAAAGCATAGGCATCAACATGAAGGATCCGCGCGGCAGGGAAATCTTCATGAAGCTTGCCGCGAAAGCCGACATCATCACCGAAAATTTCCGTCCCGGCGTGGTCAAAAAACTCGGCATCGATTACGACACCGTGAAGGCCTTCAACCCCGGCGTGATCTATGCATCGATGTCGGGCTTCGGCCAGACCGGCCCCTACGGCCACAAGGGCGGCTTCGACATCGTCGCCCAGGGCATGTCGGGCATCATGATGATGACCGGTTACCCGGGCGGGCGTCCCGCCAAGGTCGGCATCGCGATGAACGACATCTCGAGCGGCGTCACTGCGCTCTACGCCATCCTCGGCGCCTACATCGGCAAGATAAAAAGCGGCAAGGGCCAGTACGTCGAGACCTCGCTGCTGGAAGCAGGCCTGGCCTGGACGCACTGGGAATCGGGCGCATATTTCGGCGGCGGGGAGGAACCCACGGCCACCGGCACGCGGCACCGCCGCTCCACGCCGTACCAGGCCTACAGGACACAGGACGGTTATGTCACCGTCGGGGCCAACAACAACAAGCTGTGGAACAATTTCTGCACCATCACCTGCAACAAGCCGGAATGGCTGACCGACCCGCGCTTCAAGGACCTGCAGTCACGGCTGAAGAACATCGACGAACTTGAAACCGAGATCGAAAAAGTGTTCGCAACGAAGCCCACCGCGCACTGGGTGGAAAAACTCGATGAGGCCGCGGTACCCGGGGGCCCGGTCTATACCTACGCCCAGATCCTCAAGGATCCTCACATCAAGGCGCGCAACATGGTGGTCGAACTCGACCACCCGAAAATCGGCCGCATGAAATCGCTGGGGCTGCCGGTCAAGTCCAGCGGCGAACTGACGGCCATCCGCCAGCCCGCTCCCTGGCTGGGCCAGCACACCGAGGAAACCGTGCGCGGCCTCGATTACCGCGATGAAGCCATCGCCGCGCTGTTTGCTGAAGGCGTGCTCTACGACAAGTATCGCGCCACAGACAAAGTCTGAAGAGATCCCATGTCCACCGCCTGGCTGTTGCTGTTCGCCGCCGGTTTGCTGGAGGTGGTCTGGGCCATAGGCCTCAAGTACACGGATGGCTTCAGCCGCCCGCTGCCCAGTGCCATCACCATAGCCGCGATGATCGGCAGCGTCTGGCTGCTGGCGCTGGCGCTGAAATCGATACCCGTGGGAACCGGTTATGCGGTATGGACCGGCATCGGCGTCATCGGCACTGCAATCCTCGGCATCGTGCTGTTTTCCGAACCGGCCACCCTCGCCCGCATCGCCTGCATCGGACTGATCGTTGCCGGGATTTTCGGACTGAAGCTGGTATCCGGAAACGGCTGAAGCCGGGCGCAGGCCTCAGGCCGGTTCGTCCATCACGCCCTCCAGCTCGCAGCGGTCGCGTCCGCGCGTCACCGTCAGGCTGCCGGTGATCTTGCCCTCCATGCCGCAGAAGCGCTCGCGGTCGATGTTGCGGAACAGGAATTTGACGCCGCGGCGCTGGTAATCGATCAGGAAAGCACCCTTGTCCTCGTTCAGCGTCACCACCGTCACGTTGCCGCTGTCCTTCCACTGGCTCCAGCTGTCGTCACGCACGATATGCACCGAACAGGTACGCGGCTTCCATTTGGAGTAATAGGCGATGCTCTTGACGCGACCGCCGACCAGTTCCACGGCGATGCGCGCATGCCGGTCTTCGGTGCCGAGTTTGCAGGCGAGTTTTTCCAGGCGGGCGGGTGCCGGCTTGCCCGCCGCCTTGCCCAGTTTCTGCTGCCTGTAACGCTCGACCACGCGGTCCTGCGCCCTGCTCAGCGCCGCCGCGTCTCGTTTGGCGTTTTCCGCCGCCTGCTTCTTTGCCTTTGCTGCCCGGGCCTGATCTTCTGGCGGCGCTGCCGGCAGCCTGGCCGACGCCAGGCCGGCCAGGCTGCACAGCAAAATGGCAAGAATCAGCTTCACCAGCCTATGACGCTTCATGATTCTTGATGTTCCCGATCACAGCGGCTGCCATCGCCGCGTATCCATGTCATCAACGCAAAAACGGCACAGCGCATCGTCCCCGGGAACAGTGACGCTGTGCCGGCACATCCGGATGCAGCCGTCTAATGCGCAACTGCGTTGACGGCTTTCACCACTTTCGCCCAGCGGTTGTGCTCGTTGACCCAGAACTGGCGGAAATCCTCGGGCGATTTGCTGACGATAGCCGCCGAACTCGCCGTGGCCAGCCGCTTGATCACGGTGGCATCCTTCATGGTATTCACCACGGCCGGGAACAGCCGGTCGACAACGGCGCGCGGCGAACCCTTGGGCACATAGACGCCTTGCCAGGATCCGACCACGTGGTCGGGGAAGCCCAGTTCCTTCATCGTCGGCGCATCAGGTACTGCGCCCAGCCGCTCCGGAGCCACCACGGCCAGTACGCGCATGCGACCCTGGCGGATGTACGGCAACAGCGAGGATGAGGTGAGCATGGTCAGCGGCACTTCGCCGGTGGCCACCGCCAGCGATGCCCCGCTGGCGCCGCCCTTGTACGGCACCATGGTGATCTTCAGCCCGGCCTGCTGCTGGAACAGTTCGAATGCGAGCCGCGAATTGCTGCCGGCGCCGGAAGCCGAAAAATTGAGCTGGCCGGGCCGCGCCTTGGCGAAGGCAATCAGTTCCTTGATCGACTTCACCGGCAACGACGGATGCACCACGACGATGCCCGGCACGTCGACCACCTGCGTGATGCCGATGAAGGATTCCAGCGGCTTCACCTTGAACTTGGGAAAGACCGATGCGTTGATCGACATCGTGCCGATGTTGCCGAGCAATGCGGTATAACCGTCCGGCGTCGAATTGGCCGCAACCTCGACGCCGACATATCCGGAAGCGCCAGTGCGGTTGTCGATGACGATCTGCTGTCCGAGCTCGGCGCCCAGCTTGTCCTGGATGATGCGCGCCACGAAATCGGAGGCGCCGCCAGGTGCAAACGGCACGATCAGGCGGACCGGCCGCTCGGGATAACCTGCAGCCTGCGCGATGCCCGCACAGGCCGAAATCGCCGCAAAGGCGGCGGTAAAAATGAAACGTGAAGCTCGCTGCATGATGATTCCTCCTCGCTCTGGTTTTTATGGCCCTGCGGGCCCGGACCGGAGAGCAACACCCGCGTGGGGCCCTGTCCCGGAACAACTGCGGCCCCGGACATGCCGGGGAGTTCGCCGCCTCTGCGTGCGGCTGGATGCTGCCCGGCTATTGTAGGTCGATTTTCCGTGGCTTCAAAGCGCGGCGACGATGGCATCGCCCATCTGGTTCGTGCCCGCCTTCCCGCCAAGGTCACCGGTGAGGTGTTTTGCCTCGAAGATGACCTTGTCCACTGCGGCATCAATCAGGGCTGCGGCAGCAGTGGCTTTCGGGTCGTTGCGCGTGCGCCCCAGCCATTCGAACAGCATCTTGCCCGACATGATCATCGCGTACGGATTGGCGATGTTTTTCCCGGCAATGTCCGGCGCCGAACCGTGCGTCGCCTGCGCCATCGCCTGTTTCTCGCCGACCACCAGCCCCGGCGCCAGGCCGAGACCGCCGACCAGCCCCGCGCCAAGGTCGGTCATGATGTCGCCGAACTGGTTGGTGGTGACCACCACGTCGTACTGCTGCGGCCGCATCACCGCCTTCATCGCGAAACCGTCGATCAGCACTTCCTCAAACTCGACATCGGGATAGTTCTTCGCCATCGCGCGGCATTCACGGGCGAACATGCCGCAGACCAGGCGGTAGACCGGCTCCTTGTGCAGTGCGGTGACTTTCCTGCGCTTGCGTGTGCGCGCGATCTCGAAAGCTTCCTTTGCCACCCGGCTCGCGCCCTTGCGCGTGACCACGCGCATGCCGACCGCGATGTCCTCGTTGGGCTGGAACTCGCCGGCGCCGGCAAACACCACGCTGCTGGACTGCATGCCTTCGGTGGTCTCGCGCAGGAACACGATGTCGACGTCCTTGTGCAGCGACGGCAGGTTCGGATAGGACTTCACGGGCTTGACGTTGGCAAAGAGTTCGAATTTCTTGCGCAGCGGCGGATTGATCCAGGTGTTGTCATTGCGCGGGTAGACGTTGTGGCCGATCGGACCCTGCACCCAGCCGTCGACGGTTTTCAGCGTATCCACCGTCACCTGCGGCATGGTATGGCCGTGGGTCTCGTGCCCCTTCCTGCCAATCGGCAGCGGCAGCCATTCGATCTTCAAGCCGGCCTTCGCCGCGGCGGCCTTCATCACCTTGACACATTCCGGCACCACTTCCAGCCCGATGTCGTCGCCTTCCAGTATTCCGATCTTGTACATGCTGCTTATTCCTTAACGTGAATGACGCCGTCCCCAAAGGGGACTTGCTTCGCGGCGCACGGCGTCGGCCAGCATCGGATAGGCGCTCACCGCGCTCGGCATGCCGAGCACCGGCACCTCGCGCACCCACTCCGGCCCCAGCTGTTTGATTGAGGTCACACCCATCAGGCCCAGCGCCGTGCGCACCTCAACTTCCATCAGTTCGAGCATGCGCGCCACACCCGCCTCGCCGTCTGCAGTCAGCGCCCAGCCCAGCAGCTTGCCGACACCGACCGCGCGCGCGCCCAGGCACAGCGCCTTGACAACGTCGGTACCGCGCAGGATGCCGCCGTCGACGACGATCTCCGCGCGATTGCCCACCGCCTTGACCACTTCCGGCAGCACTTCGATGCTGCCCTGCGCGTGATCAAGCTGGCGGCCGCCGTGATTCGACACGTAGACCACGTCAGCGCCGTGCTCCACGGCCAGCACCGCGTCTTCTGCGGTGGCGATGCCCTTGGCGATCAGCGGCAGGCCGACGCGTTCCTTCATCCATACCAGGTCTTTCCAGTTCAGCCCCGCCTGGAACGACTGGTCGCCGAACTCCTCTCGCACCGGCAGCGCACTGACCAGGTCGCGTTCGCGGCGGCCGTAATAGTTGCGGTCCACGGTCACGCACAACCCGCCGTAACCTGCGGCCTTGACCCGGTCGAGAACGCCTTCGACCCAGCTGCGGTCGCCGCGCACATAAAGCTGGAATATCAGCGGCTGCTTGACTGCCGCCTGCGCCGCCTCAAGGCTGGGTTTGGCCGCAGTGGCGATGAAGGCCTGGGTGCCGCGTGATACCGCGGCACGCGCCACCGCCGGACCGCCTTCGGCGTGAACCTTGCTCAGGAAACCGCCCACCGGCGCCGGGAATACCGGGAATGCCATGGGCTGGCCAAGCAGCGAAGTGCGCAGGTCAATGTTGCGCACGTCGACCAGCACGCGCTGGCGCAGCGCCAGTGCATCCAGCCCGGCACGGTTGCGGCTCAGCGTGGTTTCCGAATCGGCACCGCCGACCAGGTGATCCCAGACTTCGGGCTGCAGTTTGCGGTATGCGGCCAGTGCGATCTGCTGCAGGGATTCGAAACGCGGTGCGCTGTTTTTGGCGGCAGCCTTCTTTTTAACCGCCGGAGAAGGCTTTGCTGATGCGGTGGTCCTGCGTGTTTTGCTGCGCGCTGCGGCCATCATCGGGCTCCGTGTTGCGGTTGGCGTACACCAACCCGGGTTTTGTTGAAATTATTGTTTAAAAACAAATACTTAAAAAACATGCAAAATATTACCTATCGAGCAGGTAGCGTTTTTCCCAGGCTTCCACGTCATCCAGTCCCAGCACTTCGTTGTATTCCTTCAGCGTCAGCATGCGTCCGCGCACAGCATCGAGGCTGCCGTCGCTTTTCAGTGCGCCCAACGCTTCACGCATCGCAAAACCGGCGATGGCGCGGCCGAGTCCGGGGAAAATCGCGATGCGGAAACCCAGCGCCTCGATTTCCGGCACCGTCAGCGCCCCGAGTTTGCCGCCGCCGTCGATGTTGACCAGGCAGGGTGCGCCCGATTCGGCGGTCACCCGCTTCAGGTCTTCCAGTATGGTCGGGCTGTTCTTGAGCTCGACGAACACCACGTCGGCGCCGGCCTTGCGGTAGGCCTGGCCGCGGCGGATCGCCTCGTCAAGCCCGAGGCCGCCCGCAGCATCGGTGCGCGCGATGATGATGAAATCGGGGTCGCGGCGCGCGGCCACCGCGGCCTCGATCTTGCCGACATGCTCGGCCATCGACACCACCGGACGCGAACCCGGCAGGTGGCCGCAGCGCTTGGGTGCGACCTGGTCTTCGATGTGGATCGCGGCAACGCCGGCGTTCTCGAACTCCTGCACCGTCCTCCGCACGTTGACCGCGTTGCCGTAACCGGTATCGGCGTCGCAGATCAGCGGGATGTCGATGCAGGCCGCGGCGCGGTGCGCATGCGCGGTGAACAGCGTCAGGTCGATCAGCCCGACATCGGGTTGCCCCAGCAGCGACGCCGACACGCCGTTGCCGGTCATGTACGCCGCCTCATAACCGGCCTGCTGCACCAGCCTTGCGCCGAAGGCGTCGTAAATGCCGGGGGCGACGATCATCCCGCCACCGGTCAATCGTTTGCGCAGTTTTTGCCGTACCGACAGTTCAGCCATTCATTTTCCAGTCACAGTTGCCTGAACACGCTTGCCTTTACAGGCCCAGCTTTTTCTTCACCGCTTCGGTTTCCCTGACGTCCTGCGCCAGTTGTGCGCGGAACGCATCAGGTCCCTGGAAACCGTCGAGCTGGGAGACCCGCTTGAGATAGGACTTCCATTCCTGGGTCTGTTGCGCCTTCTGCATCGCTGCCGCAAGTCGTTCCACCACGGGCCGCGGCGTGCCGGCCTTGGCCATCATGCCGCGCCACTGGTAGCGCACCACGTCCCAGCCCTTTTCCCTGTAGGTGGGCACGTCGGGAAAATCCTCCAGCCGCTTTTCCGAAGACACCGCCAGCACGCGTACTTTTTTTGCCACGATCATCGGTTTGACGTTTCCGGGATTGGTCGCGGCCGCATCGACATGCCCCCCGGCCACCGCCGTCAGGGCGGGTCCGCCGCCCGGATAGGGTATCCATGCCGTTTTGATTTTCGCGACCCCCGAAAACACTTCCCAGGCCACGCGGTGCGAGCTGATCGCGAACGGTCCGCCGACGTTGATGTAGTCGGGTTTCTTGCGCGCGAATGCCACAAACTGATCGATGTTCGTGAACGGCGTCGAGGTGTGCACGATCAGGCCGTAGGGATCGATCTGCGAACGTGCGATCAGCTGCAGGTCGTCGGACTTGAACTGGGCGGTTTTTTCGCTGAACAGCGTCGCCAGAGTCAGCGTGTTGGCGGCGATGGTGTAACCGTCGGCATTGCCGCGCACCAGTCCGTTGACCATGATGATGCCGGAACCGCCGGTGCGGTTCTCGACGACGACGTTCTGACCCAGTTCCGCCGTCAGCAGCTTCGCCATGGTGCGGGCGTAGATGTCCACCGGCGATCCTGCCGCCGACCAGCAAAGTATGGTGACCGGGCGCACGGGCCAGGTCTGTGCCGTCGCAAATGCGGAAATGCCAGCCAGCAACGATGCGGCAGCAAATTGTCTGAATTTCATTTCATCCCCCGGTTGTGTGTTCAGCGAACAGGCAAGCGGTTATGCCGCCTTTTTGACCTCAAATTTGCATTGCGCCAGCTTGGAATCATCCGGTGTGACGACGCCCAGCCCCGGACTGCCGGGCCGCGCAGTGCCGCCATTCGACAGATCCATTCCCGGGTTCAAGCCACACCCTTGATCTGCCAGTCCTGATGCAGTTGCAGGAACGGAATCAGCCCCCCTGCCTCCAGCAGCGACTGCACGGCAGCCGGCAGCGGCGCCACTGCCCTTACGATGTTGCGCGCGGCCACCGTCACCCGCCCGGCTGCTGCATCGACCTCGATGGCGTCGCCGTTGACCACGCCCGCGAGTTCGCATTCGATCAGCGGCAGGCCGTTGTTGATGGCATTGCGGAAAAACTGGCGGCCAAACGACGGCGCGACTATCGCCGCGACACCCATCACGTGCATGACGTGTATCGCCTGCTCGCGTGACGAATTGATGCCGAAGTTTTTTCCGGCAACGATGACGTCACCCTTCCTGAAAGCCTGAGCAAAACCGGGTGCCAGCTGGTCAAACGCCACCTGCGCGATGTACGCAGTGTCCTTGCCCGGCAGGTATTTGCTCGAACAGTGGATGTCGGTGTTGATTTCCTCGCCAAGCACCCGCGCGCTGCCCTTGATGATTTTCATGCTGCCGCCCTCCAGTCGCCGCCCGCCACCGTGCGCGCATCAGTCACACAGCCCGTCAGCGCCGAGGCCGCGACGGTCGCCGCCGAACCGATCCAGATTTCCGATTTCGGATTGCCCAGCCGCCCCTTGAAATTGCGGTTGGCGCTGGAAATCACCACCTGGTCGTCGCCGGCGATGTAATGCCCGGTGATGTTGACGCAGGTGCCGCAGCCCGCGGCCTCGACCGAAGCGCCGGCTGCAGTAAGTATCTCGAACAGGCCTTCGCGCAGCGCCGCAATATAGATGGCGCGCGAGGCCGGGGTGACAATCATGCGCACACCCCTGGCCAGCTTCTTTCCTTTCAGGATCGCCGCGGCCTGACGGATGTCGTCGAGCCGGCCGTTGGTGCAGGTGCCGATCAGAGCCACCTGGATTTTC
Source organism: Burkholderiales bacterium (assembly GCA_050250695.1). GTDB lineage: Bacteria > Pseudomonadota > Gammaproteobacteria > Burkholderiales > SG8-41. The sequence goes on along the minus strand of JBFWOE010000025.1, from coordinate 19,113 downwards.
TGGCCGGCGACATCGGGCACTGCAACGACATCGTCGATGTGGTGCTGGCGCGCCACCTGCGGAGCGAGCTTCGCGGTGTCGATGACGATGCTCTGCACGTACTTCGCGTCGGCGTCGGCCTTCACCGGTTTCGGCGTTGCTGCGCCGTGCGCCTTCAGCCAGGCGAAGGTTTTTTCATCCGCCTCGAGCAGCGCGGCCTTGGCGCCCAGTTCGGCGGCGTGATTGGACAGCGTCATGCGATCGTCGATATTCATCGTCGAAACGCCGCTGCCCGCATATTCCAGCGCCCGGTAATTTGCACCCTCGGCGCCGAGTTTTCCGAGCATGGTCAGCGTCACGTCCTTGGCCCAGACGCCCGGTTGCAACGCGCCGTTCAGTTCGATGCGTATCGTCTCCGGCACCCTGAACCACAACTTGCCGGTGAGCATAACCGCCGAGATGTCGGTACCCTCGACGCCGGTGCCGAAGGCATTGAACGCGCCGTAGGTGGTGGAGTGGGTGTCGGTGCCGACGACGAGGTCACCGCAGGTGAAATGGCCGCCTTCGGGCAGCACCTGGTGGCAGATGCCATCGCCGACATCGTACAGCGGCGAGCCGTGGCGACCGGCGAATTCGCGCATCGCGACATGGGTGTTGGCAGCTTCCATGTTCGGCGGCGGCGAATAGTGGTCCAGCACCAGCGCGGTGCGTTTGACATGCGGCAGCCGGAAATCCGCCTTGCCGGCGCCAAGCTTTTCGATCATTTTCAGCGCGTTGCCGGCACGCGCGTCGTGGATCATCGAAAAATCGACATCGGCAACGACGATTTCACCGGCTTCGGCCGGCCTGCCATGCGCGTGCTGGCCGAGAATCTTCTCGGCTATGGTATGGCCCATGGGAATTGATCCTCCGGAATGCTGCCGCGGAAACGGGGCGCGGCAAAACCGTGACTTTACCGCATGACCGGCCGGCCATGCCGGTCTGGTTCACGATATGAGCGGAACTCAGGCCGGATTTTTCACGCCGTTGAGGCGCCGGCATGCGTCGAGAAACAGGTGCCCGTCGGTGCCGAGCACGATCGCCTGAACGCCGCGGGCGGCCACCGCACGTCCATATTCCGCTTCCGGCCGGTTGCCGATGGTGGTCATCACGTATTTGCCGCGGCTTCCGGCGGCCGCGGCCACCTGCTGCAATGCCGCACCCATGGCCGGATCGTCGAAAGTTGCGTGCGGCACACCCAGCGCAATCGACAGGTCGGTCGGCCCGATGAAAAACACGTCCAGTCCCGGCGTCGCCGCCAGCACGTCAAAATCCTCCAGGGTCTGCGCATCCTCGATCAACGGGATGACCATGACGTCGGCATTGGCGTCGCGCACATGCTCAGCCCAGTCGCCGGGCGCATAACCGGCGGAACGCACGATGGTGCAGACCCCACGACTGCCCTCAGGAGCGTAACGAGCAGCTGTCAGCGCCTGCAGGCAGAGATCGCGGGTCGCGTGCGGCACCACGATGCCGGCCGCACCCAGGTTCATCAGCTTGACGATCAGCGCGTGTTCCACCTGCGGCACACGCACGAATGGCGTGATGCCCGCAGCATCCGCCGCCCGGATCACATGCGCGCAAGCATCGAGGTCGAGCGCGCTGTGCTCCATGTCGATGATCACGAAATCAACGCCGGCGGAAGCAGCCAGTTCGGTGATCATCGGGCTGCCGCTGAAGAGGATGATGCCGGTGACGGTCTCGCCGCGGGCCAGCGCCGCGCGTATCGGATTGGCCATGATGGGCTGCGATCCTGCGATCGGTGAAAGGAGGCGTCGAGGTTACCCCTCGACCCTGACCGCGGCAAGATGGACACGTTTCAGATCGGCCAACAACGCGGCGTCCCGCCCATATACACTCCCGCTCCATGAACAGCACCCTGAAACTGACCGCCGGGCTCGCCCGTTTCATCACCGCCATGGTCCCTGCACGGATTCCCCGCGCCGTCATGCATCACGGCAAACGCTCCATCCTCGACGGCCTGGGCCTGGCGCTGGCCGGCAATGCTGCCGAATCCGGCCACGTGGTGCGCAAATACCTGAAGACGCTGGGCATGCCGCTCAGCCGCGGCGCAACGGTGATCGGCACGGCACTGAAAGTGCCGCCGCGTTTTGCCGCGTTTGCCAACGGCATCGCAATCCACGCTGACGATTACGACGACACGCAACTCGCGGTTGCGCAAGACCGCGTCTATGGACTGCTGACCCACCCCACCGCACCGGCGCTGCCCGCGGTGCTGGCGCTGGCCGAACACGGCAATCGCAGCGGGCTCGAACTGCTCACGGCCTACCAGATTGCGGTCGAGGTCGAGACCAAACTCGCCGAAGCGATCAATCCGCGGCATTACGCCGACGGCTTCCATTCGACGGCGACGCTGGGTGCAATCGGCGCTGCCGCCGGCGCGGCGCGCCTGCTCGGGCTCGACGCTGCGCAGACCGCACAGGCGCTGAGCCTGGGCGCCAGCCAGGCCGCCGGGCTGCGCGAAAACTTCGGCACCATGACCAAACCCTTCCACCCCGGCCGTGCGGCGGAATCCGGCGTGCTCGCCGCCGAGCTGGTGAAACTGGGATGGACCGCAGCGCCGGATGCGCTGGAAGCAAAACGCGGATTTTTAAACGCGGCCGGCGGCGGCTACGACCCGGCCGCGATCCATGGCAAGCTCGGAAAACCGTGGACCTTCGCGATGCCCGGCGTGTCGATCAAACCGCATCCCAGCGGCTCGCTGACCCATCCCGGCATGGGCGTGATGCTCGATCTGATCCTCGAACATGACATCCGGCCCGCGGAGGTCGCCAGGGTTCGAGTCGGCACCAATCGCCACATGCCGAACACGCTGATCCACCGTCGCCCGAACAACGAACTGCAGGCCAAGTTCAGCATGGAATTCTGCATGGCGATCCTGCTGCTGGACCGCAGGGCCGGCCTCGCCCAATTCACCGATGCCGTGGTCAACCGGAAAGACGTCCAGCGGATGATCGGCAAAATCGACTTCGGCGTGCACCCCGAAGCGGAAGCCGCGGGATATGAGAAAATGACCACCATCATCGACATCGAACTCGTCGACGGCCGCAGGGTCGGCGGACGCGCCGATTTCGGCAAGGGCAGCCCTGCCCATCCGCTGAGCGACGACGAGCTCGCCGGCAAGTTCCGCGAATGCGCGGCATGGGGCGGACTGCCGGCGGCAAATGCGGAAAAAATCATCGAACTCGTATTCGGCCTGGAAAAACTGCCGCACGTACGCGACTTGACGCGCTGGCTGGCCATGTCGCCGCGCCGCAAGCGTGTGCGGCTGGCCCTGAAAAAATAATTCAAGTTATTGTTTTTATGGGATAATCATGACAGCACTCCCCCGCATCGGTTTCATGCTCGGTGACGTTACCGGGATCGGCCCGGAAATCGCCGCAAAACTGCTGGCCTCCGGCAAGGCCGCACAAATGGCCGAAGTCGTGATCATCGGCGACCGGCGCGTGCTTGAACTCGGCATGCGCGACGCCGGCGTCAAGGTGCCGTACACCGCCTGTCGCAGCATTGATGAAGTGACCTGGCCGCGACAGGACATTCCCCTGGTCGACCTCGGCAACATGGATCCGGCATGTTTCAGGCGCGGCGAGTCCGCCGATGAGGCAGGCAGACTCTGCGGTGACACCTTCAAGTTCATGATCGACCTCGCGCTGGCCGGCAAACTCGACGGCATCTGCTTCGCGCCGCTGAACAAGGGTGCGATGAACCGCGGCGGCTGGAAATTCAACGACGAACACCAGATGTTCGCCAGCCTCACCGGCCACAGCGGTTTTTTCGGCGAAATGAACGTGATCGAGCAGTTCAGCACCTTCCGCGTGACTTCGCATGTCGCGCTGCGCGAGGCGGTGAACATGATCACCCCGGAACGCATCACGGCCGCGGTCAATCTCGCCAACGACACCCTGCGCGCCGCCGGCAAAACCAGTCCGCGCATAGGTGTCGCCGCCCTCAACCCGCACAACGGCGAGAACGGCCTTTTCGGCGATGAGGAAATCCGCATCATCCGTCCGACCGTGGACAAGCTGAAAGCAGCCGGCATCAACTGCCAGGGCCCGATCTCCTCGGATGTGATTTTCCTGAAGGCGCTCAAGGGTGATTTCGACGGCGTGGTGATGATGTACCACGACCAGGGCCAGATCGCGACCAAGCTGCTCGGCTTCAACAAGGGCGTCACCGTCACCGCCGGTCTGAAAACGGTGTTCACCACGCCCGCGCACGGCACCGCCTACGACATCGTCGGCCAGGGAAAGGCCGATCCCGGCGCCATGGAACATGCATACACGCTGGCGGTGAAACTCGCCGCCGGCCGAAAATCACAAAAGGCTGCCGCACGTACGGCAGCCTAGCTCAGCTCCACCCGAAAACCAGAGGAACCATTCCATGAACACGCAAATGATTTTGCGTCTGCTGCCCTGCGCCCTGCTCACGGCATTCGCAACGCCCGCCGTCGCCGCCGACTGGCAGCCGGTCAAACCGATCCGCATGCTGGTGGGCTTCGCGCCCGGCGGCGGCACCGACACCACGGCGCGCGCGATGGGCAACAAGCTGGGCGAACGCCTGGGCCAGCAGATCATCATCGACAACCGTCCTGGCGCAGCGGGCAACATCGCCACCGACATCCTGTCGAAATCCACTGCGGACGGTTACACCATACTGATGGGCACCATCGCCGCGCTGGCGATCAATCCTTCGCTCTACAAAAAACTGCCGTTCGACCCGCTGAAGGACCTGCAGCCGATTTCGCGCGCCGTGGATTCGACCAACATCCTCGTCCTGCATCCCTCGGTGCCCGCCAAAAGCGTCAGGGAACTGGTCACTCTCGCCAAGGCCAAGCCGCTGAATGGCGGATCCTCGGGCGTCGGCGGGGCGGGACACCTCGCGCTGGAACTGTTCAACCTGCAGGCCGGCACCAAGATCGTCCACGTGCCGTACAAGGGCGGCGGCCCCTCGATCGTCGACCTGGTTGCCGGCAACATCGACCTGATTTTCGCGACCGCCGCAAGTTCGGTGCCGCACATCAGGACCAACCGGCTGCGCGCGCTCGCTGTCACCACCGGCAAACGCTCGGGGCTGGTGCCCGAACTGCCGACGGTGGCCGAAGCCGGACTCAAGGGCTTCGAGGCGAACAACTGGTACGGCATCCTGGCGCCTGCAAAAACGCCGCGCAACGCGATCGACCGCCTGAACAAGGAAGTCGTCGCCGTGCTCAACCTGCAGGAAATCAAGGCGCTGCTGTTCAAATCCGGCCTTGACGTCGCCCCGAGCACTCCGGAAGCCTTCAGCTCATACATCGCCTCGGAAAAGGCGAAGTGGGAAAAGGTCATCAAGGCTGCCGGACTGTACGGCACCAACTGATTCAGGCCGGTCTCTCCGGAATCGACTGCGCGTCAATAGCCGCGCAGTCTTTTTTTTGGCACACTGCAGCGCAAATCATCCACGGGTTTCACAGCATGATCATCGATTGCCACGGCCATTACACCACTGCGCCCAAGTCGCTGGAGGACTTCCGTCTGAAGCAGATTGCCGGCCTCAAGGATCCGAAGCTGAGCCCGGCGAAAAATTCCCTGGTCATCAGCGACGATGAACTGCGCGAGACCATCGAGGGCGCTCAGCTGCGCATCCAGCGCGAACGCGGCACCGACATGACCATATTCTCGCCGCGCGCCGGCGGCATGGCCCACCATGTCGGCAACGCCGCCACCAGCGCGCTGTGGTCTGACATCTGCAACGAGCTGATCCACCGCGTGTGCACGCTGTTCCCGAAGAATTTCATCGGCGTCTGCCAGCTGCCGCAGAGCCCCGGCGTGCGCCCAGACAACTGCATCGCCGAGCTCGAACGCTGCGTCAACGAATACGGCTTCATCGGCTGCAACCTGAACCCGGATCCTTCCGGCGGCTACTGGACCGAGCCGCCGCTGACCGACAAGTGGTGGTATCCGCTGTACGAAAAAATGGTCGAACTCGACGTGCCGGCAATGGTGCATGTCAGCTCATCTTGCAACCCGGCCTTCCATTTCACCGGCGCGCACTACATCAACGGCGACACCACCGCCTTCATGCAGTTCATCACCGCCGACCTGTTCAGGGACTTCCCGACGCTGAAGTTCATCATCCCGCACGGCGGCGGTGCGGTGCCTTACCACTGGGGCCGTTATCGCGGACTGGCGCAGGACATGGGCAAACCAACGCTGCAGGAACACCTGCTGGGCAACGTCTGGTTCGACACCTGTGTATACCACCAGGCCGGCATTGACCTGCTGACCCGGGTGATCCCCGCAGACAACATCCTGTTCGCCTCGGAGATCGTCGGCGCGGTCAAGGGCATAGATCCGGAAACCGGCCACTACTACGACGACACCCGGCGCTACCTCGATGCGGTGACCACGCTCGGCACTGAGGAAAAGAAAAAGATTTTCGAGGACAATGTTTACAAGGTGTATCCGCGGTTCAAAAAGCGCCGCTAAAGGGCGTGGCCATGCAGAGTGGCCGAACTGCGTGGCCGCTGCTTCACGGCCTGTCCCAGCCCTTCAATTCGGTAATGCGCTTTTCCGTACGGTCGATCATGCAGCCATGGAAGCACGCATTGCGGATCGAACCGCCCTCGAACAGCTTGTACATGCCTTCGCAGTCCTGTCGGCGGAACGCCACCCAGCTGTGCTGCGCCTCCTCCAGTCGCCGCTGCACCGTGCTGCGGTCGACATGCTGCGGGTCGCTGCCGGCGATGCGCTTGAGCAATTCCTGGTAAACGCGGGCCAGTTCGCGGTCGCTCGCGTTGAACTGCTGGTTCAGGCATTCGTTGATTTCAATGGTCGTAACTGCCGCTGCACAGGGGTCGGCGGATTCGGCCGCCGGTGCCCATGTCGCGGTGCAGAGCACGATGCCGGCCAGGATTGCCTGGGGATCATATAGGTATTTGTTTTTAGACATTTTTTTCAGTTTTTGCGCTCGAAGAGCACCCGGCCGTTGCGTTCCACCCGCGTCATGCAAGCAGTGCTGCCACAGCGCAGTTCGGTCTTCACCACGTCCCTGGGCGACACCAGTATCGTGCCGCGGCCGCGATTTGCGGTGCCGGCATCATATTGATACGTGACGATCGAGGCCGGCTCGTCGATGAGCATCTGGTAACTGATGTATTCGCCGAAATACAGGCCGTTGCTCTGCGGCAGCACCATTTCCACGCGCAGCGGGATGCGGTTCTTGGTCGTTGGATGGATGCGGAAGTAGCGTTTGACCCGTTCACCGTAGCGAAACGACGGATCGGCCGCGGCGATGCGCTGCATCAGCTTCATTTCGCTGGGCCGCAGCGGCGTGTCCTCCACGCCCATTCCCGCCGTCGGTTGCGCGGGAACCGCATTGAGCGGCATCCAGAGCACCAGCACCGCCAGCCGGATTGCACACAGGCCGGCCATCAATCAACGCGGATCTTCAGGTCGCGGATGATCTGCACCCACTTCGCGGTTTCATCGCGGATGAATTTGTCGAATTCCGCCGGCGTATTGCCCACCGCCACCGCACCGTCGTTGGCGAGGCGCCTGTTCATCTGCGGGTCATTCAGCACCTTTATCGTTTCCGCATTCAGCCGGTTGACCGCGGCGGCCGGCGTGCCGGCGCGCACCAGCAGGCCGTACCAGCCGGTCGCGTCATAACCCGGCAGGCCGGACTCATTCACCGTCGGCACCGCGGGTAATGCCGGTGAACGTTTCATCGTTGAAATCGCGATGGCACGCAAACGACCCGAACTGACATGCGGCATCACCGACTGCACTGTCGGAAACAGCACCGAAGCCTCGCCGGAAAGCACCCCGATCATCCCCGGACCGCCGCCCTTGTAGGGTATGTGCGTCATGTCCACTTTCGCCAGTTTGACGAACAGCGCTGCGGCAAGGTGCAGGGAACTGCCGTTGCCACCCGAGCCGTAATGAATCTCGCCGGGACGGCTGCGCGCCAGCGCCAGCAGTTCCCTGACGTTTTTCACCGGCAGCGACGGATGCGCAATCAGCAGGTGCGGCACCAGTGCGGCCAGTGTCACCGGCGCAAAGTCGCGGATCGAATCGTAGTTCATGCGCGAGCGCAGCCCGGGATTGAAAACATGGCTGGCGGAGGTAAACAGCAGCGTGTATCCGTCGGGCGCAGCCCGCGCAACCACCTCCGAACCCAGCGTGCCGCCGGCCCCGCCGCGGTTCTCGATCACGATGTTGACGCCGAGGTTCTCGCCGAGCCTCGTCGACAGCACGCGTGCCAGCACGTCCGTACCGCCGCCGGGCGCGAACGGCACCACCATGCGCAGCGGCTTGTCGGGATATTTCTGCGCCTGCACCGCAGCGCCCGCACACAGCAGCACGGCGGCGCACAGCGCGCCGTTCAGCACCTTCAGTTGCATCCGCTTCATCGCCATGCCTCCACTGGTATTTATTTTCCGTTGCCGATCATACCGTTGGGTACCGCCCGCAACCCGGCAATGACGGCTGTGCCAAAAATTTTTTCAAGTATTTGATTCAATTTATAATTTTATCATTCACCGGCTGCAGCATCGTCGAGCGCCTGATAGGCCTCCGGCACAAAGCGCGGCGTGCAGATTGCGAGGAACACCAGGTCGGTGTCGCCGGTGTTGGCGATGCGTTGCCTGACCGACGGCGGGATCAGCACCACGTCGCCGGCCTGCACCTCCTGCGGCGGATGGTCGCCAACCTCCATCAGTCCGCTGCCGTCGAGGATCACGTAACGCTCGACGGTATCGCGCACCCGGTGCCAGCGCGTGGTGACGCCGGGCTCGACGCGTGCCCGCGCGATCGACATCTGCGGATCATCGGCGTCATTCGACAGCTCGAGGATATGGCAACGCTCATCGGTCAGCGTCTCCGCGCCGGGATGTGCGCGGAGGATCGGCGGCGGCCGGGTCATGCGCAGGTCCTCTTCAATTTTTGATTTCGATCCGGCTGTCGGAGCAGGCGCCCGCTGCGGCAGCATGCCGGCTCCCCATCAATGGGGATTTTCCGACCGGGCCGGAACTTTGCGGACAGAATGCCACAGTAATGGCATCCCCGCATTATTACAATGTAGACGTCACCACGTCCGGCGGCCTGCTGTGCAGTAGACTGGAATCCTGTCGCTGCAACCGGTCTGTGCATGGGCGCTCACGGTTCACGACCCGGACCGGAGTTCACCCACATGTCGAAAGTCGCCATCATTGGCAACACCGCAAGGGCCATCGGTGCAGTCTGCGCATCGGATTTTTCGCTGTCAGGCCACGCAGTGCGTTTTGCCGTATTTCCCGAGCAGAAGGAACAGCTGACCGCCCTGCGCAAGGCCGGCGGTTTCACCGTCGAGGGCGACGCCAAACATCTCGTCTCCCGCAAAACCGGTTTCGCCAGGCTCGACAGGATCTGCGACACCACCGCCGAAGCACTGCAGGACGCCGAGGCCGTGATCATCGAAGTGGACATGCACCAACTCGAGTCGAAGTTCAGTGCGATGATCCCCGAATTCAGGCGCGGCGCAGTGGTGCACATCCAGAGCCACGGCTACTGGCCCGCGGCGCGGCTGACGCCGCTGCTGCGCAAGGCCGGCCGTGACGATGTCATCGTGACCGAGGCGCCCGCACCCACCCATGCGGCGCGTTACGAAGGCACGGTGGTGACGCCCAAGGGACTGCGCAAGGGCATCCGCATCGCGACCGTACCGGCTACGCGCGCGGCGCAGGCACTGGCAGCACTGAAACCGCTGTTGCCCGACCTCGAAGCCGCCCCCTCGGTGCTGGTGACCGGACTCGAGAACCTGAACCTGATCGTGCATCCGGCGATGGTCCTGCCGGCCATCGGCATGGCCGAACGCGCGAAGATTGAAGGCCGGAAAATGGGCTTCTACCTGGAAGGCGTCGTGCCCGCGGCCGGCGTGTTCGGGGATGCGCTCGACGCCGAGCGCAAGCGCGTGTGCGAGGCTTATGGCGTCGCACACACGCCGATGGCCAAAGCCATCGAGCAGTATTACGGATTCCACAGCAGCACGTTCTACGAAGCGATGCAGAATCCCGTCTACAAGTCGTTCCCGCCCTTCGTGCCGGATGTCTGGCGCACCTGGGTCGGCGACGACCTGCCTTTTGCCATCGTGCCCTGCGTGCAGCTCGGCGAACAGGCCGGCGTCGCCACGCCGCTGCATCGCGCCTTCGCGGAGATCTTTGGCACGCTGATTGCCAGGGATCCGTGGACCTGCGGACCCTCGCTGGCTGACATGGATCTTCAGGGCACGCCTGATGCCGTGAAGAAACGCGTACTCGGCTCAACCAGTCCACATGCGTCGTAGCGAGAAGTTGAGGCAATTCATGAAAGTGACACATCCGGACCAACCGAATATCAATGATTGTGATGCCCACCCAAAACAAAAGGGCCGCTTCCGCGGCCCTTGGTATTTACATTATAAATATATGATTTTATTGATATTCTATGGTTCCACCCGCTGCGATGATCTTCAGCGACTCGATCACTTTTTTATCAACAAGAATACCTTCCCTGCGCCGCCGCTCGCGCTCGCGGTAGGCACGCTCTGACGGGATGCGGATCTCGTCCACGCCCGGCTGTTTGGGCGTGTCCTTGATCTGCTGCACATACTCCGCCATGCGTTTCGGGAATTCGCCGCCGGGAAGCATGATTTCCGGATCGACCACCCAGAAGAAAAACGCGTAGTCGCGAACGTTGCCTTTGGCGAGGTGCGCGCCGGCGAGTATGCCCAGCGCCTGGATCGCGAATGACAGGCCGTAACCCTTGTGGCCGCCGAAGGGTGCGACGCCGCCCTTGAGCACTTCCTTGCCGTCAGTCGACGGCCGCCCCTGCGCATCGAAGCCCACGCCTGCCGGCAGCGGTTCGCCGAGATGGGCATGCAGCATCACCTCGCCCCACATGAACGAGGCGGTGCCCATGTCGATCACCACCGGGCCCTTGTCCGACGGAAAACCGAAGCAGATCGGGTTGGTGCCGAGCATGGGCTTGGCTGCTCCTGGCGGCAGTACGCGCGGCGAAGCCGCAGAGGTGTGAAACGCCACCAGGCCTTCGTTGACGATTTTCTCGACAAAGTAAGCATTGCGCCCGCTGTAATAGCTGTCGTACGCGCCGACAGTGGCCATGCCCGAAGTCTTGGCCTTTTTGATCGCCACTTCCGCGGCACGATAGGCGGCAACATAGCCGATGTTGTTGCCGCCGTCGATCAGCGCCGACACCGGTGTTTCGCGGACGATGGCAACCGGCCTGCGCTTTTGTTTCGTTTTGACATCGGTGGCGATCGCCAGCACCCGCGGCAGGCCGGCGAAGCGGTAGCCGCACAGCGAGTTGTCGACCAGCTGGTCGATGGTGATGCGGGCGTCTTCTCCGCTGTAGCCCACGGCCTCCAGCGCGCGCTGGCCCAGTTCGGCGGCCTCTGCCGCGCTCAGGCGCTGGAAATCGGGATGGTCGGCGTCGAGCAATTTGCCGGCGGGTGACGTCATCTGCATGTCCGGACTCTCCTGCGGTGATTATTGGGGGGTAATGCCCGCGCTTTTGATGACCCCGGCGAATCGCTCGGTCTCGCTCCTGATCAGTTCGGCGAATTCCTCGCCGGTGCCCGGCCACGGCGTGATGCCCTGCGCCTGCATGCGCTGCTGCATGGCCTTGTCACCCAGCGCCCTGAACACTTCCTGGTTGAGGCGGCTGAGGATTTCGCGGGGCGTGCCCGCCGGGGCGAGCATGCCGTACCAGATCGACATCCTGAATTTCGGATAACCCGCTTCGGTGGAGGTCGGCACATCGGGCAGCGTCGGCACGCGTTTTTCCGAAAGCACAACCACGGGCCGTACTTTTTTGTCGCGGATCAGGGGCAGTATCGACGCGGTCGAGACGATGGTCTGATCGACTTCGCCGCTGATCGCCGCCACGGTGGCCAGTGTCGCGCCCTTGTACGGCACGTGGACGATGCTCAGCTTCTCCAGCGACTTCAGCAGTTCATTGGCGAGATGGTTGGTGGTGCCCGCACCGCCGGAACCGTAGTTGAGCACGCCGGGTTTGGCGCGCGCGAGCGCGATGAACTCCTTCAGCGTTTTCGCCGGAACCGAGGGATGAACCACCATCACGTTCTCGATGCTCGCCAGCCGCGCCACCGGCACCAGATCCCTCGACGCGTTGTAGCTGAGTTTTTTGTACAGCGAAGGGCTGATCGCCACCGAGGGCGAAGTCACCGCCACGGTATAGCCGTCGGCCGGTGCTGTCGCGGTCAGGCCCAGCGCGAGGTTGCCGCCTGCACCGGCGCGGTTGTCGGGCACGAAATTTTGACCCATCAGCTCCGAGAGCTTCTGGCCGATCACGCGGCCCACCAGGTCGCTGGGCGCACCCGCGGGGAACGGCAGGATCATGCGGATCGGCTTCGACGGATAAGCCTGCGCCTGCGCATGGCCGGCGGGATATGCGAAAAACGCAGCGATGACCGCGGCAGCGACCGCATGGGATTTGAATTTGAACATGGCGCTCCTCCTGATGAATGGTATTGGCATTTTTTGACGTTTAACGACGCCCTGCCACCAGCAGCGCGTCCACGGCCCTTGCGCCACGGGCAGTCACAGTCAGCGGATTGACGTCGAGTTCGCGTATGGTATCGCCGTGGTCGGCGGCCAGCCACGAAATACGCACAATGCAGTCGACCAGCGCGTCAATATCGGCCGGCAACTGGCCGCGCACGCCTTCGAGGATGCGATAGCCGCGCAATTCACCCAGCATCCCGCGAGCGACATCCGCGCTCACCGGCGGCACGCGATAGGTGATGTCGCGCAGCACCTCGACGTAAATGCCGCCGAAACCCACCGCCAGCAGCGGGCCGAACACCTGATCGCGGACGATGCCGAGCATCATCTCGGCTCCGCGCGGCACCATTTCCTGCACCAGGACGCCGCTGATCTTCGCATCGGGTTTGTACTGGCGCGCCGCGGCCAGCACATCTTCATAGCCCTGACGCACCGCGGATTCGCTGTCGAGGCCGAGCCGGATGGCACCCGCCTCGGTCTTGTGAACAATGTCCGTGGATTCGATCTTCAGCGCCACCGGGCCCTTGATGCCGCATGCCCATGTCACAGCTTCGTCGCCGCTGCGCGCGAGGAATTCCTGCGGCACCGGCAGGCCGTATTGCACCAGCACCTGCTTGGCTTCGCGTTCAGTGAGCGTGCGTTCGCCCGCCGCGGCAAGCAACCGGCCCGCAGCAGCCTGATCAATGCCCCGGGGCCGCTGCAATTGCGGCTGCGCGCGGCGCGCCCCGAGGAATTCGCGGTAGCCGATGGCGGCACGCACATATCGCAGCGTATCTACGGTGTCGCGATAGGCCGCCGCGCCCATGGCCACCAGCTGGTCGACGGTCAGCGACGGATCGTCATGGCAGCCGCCGGTCACCAGCAGCACCAGCGGCTTGACGCCGTCGCGCGACAGCTGTGCCGCATGTTCAAGGTCGGCGCGCGGCGCGAAGGTGAACACCGGGATCATCACGTCAACGTTGTCATCCTCGCCGATGATTTCCATCGCCTTGCGGTAAATCTCCGGCTGGCCGGTGGCGAGCGAAGTCATGTCGGTGGGATTGCCGACCTTGCCGTAGCCGGGTATCAGTTCGCCGAGACGACGGTCGGTCGTCGCGGTGTAGGTTTTCCATTCGAGGCCGAGGTGGGTACCGGCGTCGGCCATCTGCACCACGTTGCCGCCGGACAGCGACATCGACGCCGCGCGCCGACCTTTGGGAAGCTTCCTGTTGCGCAGCACTATGGCCTGCTCGTACAGCTCGTTGCAGTCGTTGACGCGGATCACGCCGTACTGTCGGCACACCGCGCTGAACACTTCGTCCGAACCGGTGATCGCTCCGGTATGCGAGGCCGCGGCCTGCTTGCCGGCTTCGGTAATGCCGAACTTGAGCACGATCAGCGGCTTTTCACGCTCCGCCGCATATTGCGCCAGATCCATGAACGCGCCGCCGTCGCGGATCGCCTCCAGCGCCATCATCACCACGTCGGTGCGTTCGCCTTCCAGCATGAACCGGGCAAAATCGACCACGGTGAGATCGGCCTCGTTGCCGCAGCTCGCCTGGTAACTCATGTGCACGCCGGCCTTGATCGCGCGCCACATCACGTTGCTCTGCCCCAGCCCGCCGCTCTGGCTGACCAGGCCGACATTGCCCGCCGGTTCGGTCAGGCTGGATACCGCATAGCCGGCGGACATCGAGAAGCGGTCGACAAAGTTCACCGGGCCGTTGCAGTTGGGCCCCATCACCCGCAGCCCGGTGTCACGGGCGAATTGCGCCAGTTCTTCCTGCAGTTTCCGCCCCGCATCGGTTCCGGTTTCGGCGTAGCCGGCGGTGAACACCGTGGCGCACTGCACGCCGATGGCATGGCAGTCGCGCAGCACGCCGATGACGCGGTCGGGTGCGATCACCACGCCGACATGGTCAGGCGCTTCCGGCAGCGCCTTGATGTCGGGATAACACTTCAGGCCGTTCAGTTCGGTGAGGCGCGGGTTCACCGGCAGGATGCGGCCGGCATAGCCGAATTTGGCGATCTGCCGCATCAGGCGACCGCCGAAACGGCGGGTGTCGTCGGTGGCGCCGACGATCGCCACCGACTTCGGAGAATAAAAACGGTTCCAGTTGACGGGTCTTCTCATCAGGAAAATCTGTAGTCGTGCGTGAATGTGGTCCTCCGAATATATACCGGCAGGCACGCACCCGATCCGCACTTATCACAATGTGGTTGATTGGAGGCGCGATGCCGGATAATTATGGACAATGCGCTGCCGTACTGTGGCCGGACGTCAAATCCGTTCACAGTCTTTTGAGGAGAACCGGATGTCCATCGTCGAGTACAAACGTGAGGGCCGGATCGGCCTTATCGCGCTCAACCGCCCCGAAAAACTGAATGCCATCTCCGACGAGATGAGCCTCGAGCTGTGCGACGCGCTGTATGCCTACTATGACGACGAGGAAGCGATGGTCGCCATCCTCTCCGGCAACGGCCGCGCTTTCTGCAGCGGCGCCGACGTCAAACAGCGCCAGTTGCGGCCGAAGGAGGAACTGAAAAAACTCGGCGGCCCTTCCGCGCGCGAAGGCAACATCCGCCATCCGTTCTTCAAGCCGCCGCACGCCAAGCCGATCATCGCCGCAATACACGGCTACTGCTACGGCGTCGGCCTGCGCATCGCGCTCTACTGCGACATGACCGTCGCCAGCCGCGACGCCAAGTTCCAGGTCACCGAGATCGCCCGCGGCATCGACGGCATCCCGTTCTGGATGATGCTCAACCAGCGCGGCTGCGGCGTGTTCGCCGACGATGTCTGCTTCACCGGCCGCGTGTGGAATGCCGAGGAAGCGCATCGTGTCAACATGCTGACTCGGCTCGCTGAAAATGGCGAACACATGAACGGAGCCAGGACGTTGGCCGAAGAAGTGCTGAACAATCCGCCGCTGGCGGTGCGTGCCATTGTCGAAGCGCGGCGCTCAGCGCTGGAAAAGATAGAGGCCGAAGCCTACGCGATGCGTCCGCGCATGCTGCACCTGTCTGAGGATTTCCGCGAAAGCGCACTGGCCTTCGTCGAGAAGCGCAAGCCGGTCTACAAGGGACGCTGATCCGTATTGCAGCCAGACAGCAGCGCATGTGTACCGGGAGTCGCTGGTGCGGCTCCCGGCATAAATCACAAGTATTTTATTTTTAACGTTTTATTCTGACGCCAACCCTGGCACCGGCCGCCGCCGCTCGAGGTGGAAACGCACCAGCGCCGCCAACCGGTACATGCCGTGCACGAACTTGCCGTAGGGCATGGTCAGGAACAGCGCCATCACCGTGCCGAGGTGGATCGCCAGCAGCGTGCCCATCGCCGCAGTCTCGCGAAACGCCAGCAGCAGCAGTCCGGTCAGGCTGATCAGGAACAGCAACGCGAGGAAGCCCGCATCCATGCCGGTCTGCGGCACCGATACGAGTTCAGGATCACGTTTCGCCTTGAGCCACAGCAGTCCCGCCGGCCCGACCAGCAGGCCGATGCCGCCGACGGTGCCGAGCAGCACCGGCAGGCTCCAGAACGGATACGGCGCCGGATACTTCAGCACGTAGTGATAGACCGTGGCGATGCTGGTCGCCGCGAGGCACAGCAGGAAGCCGTAGAACGTCAGGTGGTGGAAGGTCTTGCGCGCAAAGGACTTCTGCTCGCCAGGATAGGTGCAGCCTTCACGGTCGCTGCCGCCGCCGAGGTTCTTCAGCGTGAAGGCATCATGCACGCCCTCGGCCAGGGGCCGCGGTTGCAGGAAATCGCCGAGGTCCTCGCCCATGTCGGGCCAGAAACGCACGAAGCCGATCACCAGCGCCAGCAGCACGAAAATCGACACGCCGCCGAACACCGCGGCCATCACGTTATGCGGGATTACCGCGTAAAACGAGCCTTGCGCGTCGGAATGCGCGGAGAAAAAGGTTTCCGGGCTTGCATAACCGGCGGTGAGCAGGATCGCCATGCCGATGGCAAAGGCGGTGATCACGCTGACCGCCAGGCCGTTCCGTTCATAGAGTGCACCGAGGAAACCCGGCCACGCGTACTTGCGGTAGGTCTCACCGCGCACCTTGGCCATCAACCGCGGGAAATTCACCTGGAATTCATGCGGCGGTGCGAACTGGCAGGCGTAAAGACAGGAGCCGCAGTTGTGGCACAGGTTGCCGAGGTAATGGATGTCGTTCTCGGTGAATTCGAGGCGGCGGGCCAGAGCCGGGAACACCGCGCAGTAACCTTCGCAGTAGCGGCAGGCGTTGCACACGCGCAGCACGCGCTGCGCATCCTCGATCAGTTCGTCGAGGGACATCGGTTTGTCTTCAGCCGCGAACATGTTTTGCCGCCTCCTCGCCCGCGATGCGTCCGAACGTGGTGCCTATGGACATGCCGATGCCCGCCAGGTAACCCTTGCCAAGCACGTTGCCCGCCATGATTTCCCCTGCAGCAAATATGTTTTTGCAGGGCTTGCCGTCCTGCAGGATCATCCGCGCCCTGTCGTCGACGGTGACCCCGAGATAGGTGAAGGTGATGCCCGGACGCAACGGATAGCCGAAGAACGGCGGCGTGTCGATCTTCAGCGCCCAGTGCGTCTTTGGCGGCGTGATGCCTTCGGTGACGCAGTCGTCCTGGATGGTGTGGTCGAAGGTGCCGGGACGCACCGCGGCATTGAATCCGGCCACTGTTTTTTCAAGTGCGTCGGGACTGATCTCCAGTTTGGTTGCCAGTTCGCGCAGCGAATTGGCGCGGATTGGCGGATACACCGGCGGCATGAACCTGCCCATCGCCTTGGCGTCGATGATCGAATAGCCGATCTGGTCGGGCTGTCCTGCCACGAGGCGCCCCCAGATCGCGTAACGCTTGGGCCAGAAATCCTCGCCCTCGTCGTAGAAGCGTTGGGCATTTTTGTTGACCACGATGCCCAGCGACACCGCATCGACGCGGGTGATGATGCCGCCGTCGTACTTGGGCGAGCGCGCATCGATCGCCACGCAGTGGCCCTGGGTCGCATCGCTGACGGTCTTGGCGCCCTTGGCAATCAGCAGCTTCAATACGTCGCCGCGGTTGTACGGCGTTCCGCGCACCAGGAAATTGTCGGCCGGCGGGCCCCACGCTTCCTTCAGCCAATCGAGGTTGGCCTGGAAACCGCCGCAGGCTAACACCACGGCCTTTGCCTTGACCTGGTGCTCCGCGCCCTGGTACGTGAAAGTCGCGGATTTGAAGGCATCGCCGTCGATGTCGAGCCCGGTGACCTTGGCTTCGTAATGCACCTCGATGCCGAGGCGTTCGGCGGAATCGTAATAGGCATTGACCAGCGCCTTGCCGCCGCCGAGGAAAAAAGCGTTGGTGCGCGACAGGTGCAGCGTGCCGCCCAGCGGCGGCTGGAAGCGCACGCCGTGTTTGTACATCCACGGCCGGCACATGGAGGTGTGTTTCAGCGTCAGCCGCGCGAGGTGTTCGTCGGTGAGGCCGCCGGTGACCTTCAGCAGGTCCTGCCAGTATTCCTCTTCGGGATAGGTGCCGGTGAGGATGTCCTGCGGTTCCTCGTGCATGCAGCGCAGGTTGCGGGTGTGGCGGCTGTTGCCGCCGCGAAACGGCTTGGGCGCGGCCTCGAGCATTATCACGCTGCAACCCGCCTCGCGCGCCATCAATGCGGCGCACAGCGCGGCATTGCCGCCGCCGACGACCAGCAGGTCCCAGGTTTTGTTGGAGTCCAGCATTCGGGGAAAGTCCGGCTTGGAAAAAAGTGCGCGAATTATACCCGCGCAGCCGCGGTTTTACGCCGCCACCCGTGCCCGCTTCTCACATGTTGAACAGTTCGTCCACTGTAAAACGCCGCGGAATCAGTCTCTGCACGAACGCATAGTGGATGATCAGGTCCAGGGTGGGCCGCAGCACCTCGATGCCGGAGCGGATGAAATCGGCGCCGGGCATGCCCGGCGCGCGCGCCGCACTCTGCTGCAGCAGCCGCACCATTTCACCAGCCAGCCACGGCTGTGCGCGGGCAAGGTCGCGGTGCAGGACCACCATGTGATTGAGCGGCCGCACGTTGTGGTGCCCACACCAGCGCACGAGCGCGGCCTGCGGATCCGGAATCACCGGTTGCAAACGACCGCCTTCGAGGTCGCGTGCGGAAACGACGCCGGCATCGAGTTCGCCGTCATGGAGCATGCCGAGCAGTGTCTTGCCGGGCGGCGCGCGGGTCACGTTCGGCGGTTCCACGCATTCCGGCACATGCGGATCCTCGAAAGCCACCCAGTTCACGCTGTCCGGATCGACGCCGTAGTCACCGGCGAGGATGCCGCGTACCCAGGCCACCGTGGTCACCGAATGGGCACGGATGCCGACACGCCGCCCCGCGAGGTCGGAGGGACACAGCACGCCGTAGACCGTGTTGTAGGCGAGACAGGGATGCGGCGGTATCGCCATCACCACCACCGGCAGCAGCGTCACCGGCTTGCCGTATGCCAGCGCCTGCAGATAGGTCACGATCGCCAGTTCGGCGACGTCGAACTCCCCGCGCACCACCGACTTGAACGAGTTCTGCGGCAGTTTTTCG
>JBFWOE010000024.1:0-29379 GCA_050250695.1 Burkholderiales bacterium | reverse complement strand
TTGGAACCATCTGGTCGTACGCCGTGCTTCCGGACTCTTACACTTTTGCGCACTATGCAACCGTTTTCTCGACGGCGACTCAGTACATCATCAACACGCTCCTGTACGCGGGCCTGGCGGCACTGTTCGATGTGATACTGGCGACTGCCATTGCCTACATCGTATGGCGAACAGACATGGTCGGCCGGAAATGGCTGGACTACGGCGCATCGGCGGCGCTGGCGGTGCCGGGCGTGGTTTTGGGCATCGGGTACCTGCGCACATTCCACAGCACCAACATCCCGCTGATCGATGAACCATTGGCGACGTGGTGGGTGATCATCGTTATTGCCATGACTGTCCGCCGGCTGCCGTATGCGCTGCGATCCTGTGTCGCGGCAATTCAGCAGGTCAGTGTAATGCTGGAGGAGGCCGCCGAAAATCTTGGCGCAGCCAAGGCCCGCACGATATGGCGGATCGTCATCCCCCTGATGTCGGGCGGAATCCTGGCGGGATTTGTCACGAGTTTTGCTACTGCTGCCGTCGAATTGTCCGCGACCATCATGCTGGTTGCGCGGGAATCGGATGCGCCGCTGGCGTACGGCATCTACGAATTCATGCAAAGCGCGGCGGGTCGGGGGCCTGGCGCGGCACTGGGCGTGATTGCGGTGCTGTTTGTCGGCGTCGGCACTTACGTATCGCATTTGATAATTGAGCGCGGCAAGACGGCACGTGAGCCGAAATCGATAGTCGCAGAGGGAGGCTGATTCATGATGAACGCTGCGCAAGAAGTGCCCGGAGTGGTGATTGAAAATCTCGGTGTTTCGTTCGGCGATACCCATGTCCTGAGAGGAGTGAATCTGACCATCGGGCAAGGCGAGTTTTTTGCATTTTTGGGGCCATCAGGCTCCGGAAAATCAACGCTGCTGCGAGCCATCGCTGGATTTGGGCCGAGGCCGATGGGACGGATTCTGGTTCAGGGGCACGACGTTACGGACTTGCCGCCGTGGGAGCGCAACGTGGGCATGGTGTTTCAGAGCTACGCCTTGTGGCCGCATATGACGGTGCGCAAAAATGTGGCGTTTGGGTTGGAGGAACGCAGGCATTCGAAACGCGAGATCGACGAGCGTGTGGACAATGCTCTGGATATGGTCGGTCTTCTGGATCTGGCGGATCGCAGACCGTCGCAGTTGTCCGGAGGCCAGCAGCAACGCATCGCGCTGGCGCGCACCATCGTCATTGAGCCGAAAGTGCTTTTGCTGGATGAGCCGTTATCCAATCTGGACGCAAACCTGCGCATCCAGATGCGTCGCGATATTCGTGGGCTTCAGAAAAAGCTTCAGCTCACCACCATTTTCGTTACCCATGACCAAGAAGAAGCCAATACCACATCAGACCAGATGGCTGTTCTGGATCAAGGCGTCATTCAGCAGGTGGGGCCGCCCATCGAACTTTACGATAATCCTGTCAACCTTTTCGTGGCGAAATTTCTCGGCACTGCGAATATCATAAAAGGGGCCGTCATCACGAATGAGGGAGCCCCGGTTTTCCGCACTGACAAGGGAATGGATATTCCGCTGGGTCAGAGTCATTCGCAAGGGGGTTCCATCATTTTCCGTCCGCAGAATGTGGAAGTGTACGCGGTTGGCGCGGGTAATGGAGGCGGACGTTTCAAGTTGCTTGGGAAAGTGGCACAGATGGAATTTCTGGGCTCGATCATCCGCTATGGCGTCGATGTGAATGGGGACATGGTTCTGATCGATCATGCCCACAAGAAAGGCGAGGGCATATTTCGGGTGGGCGACAGCGTTGATCTTTTGATTGACCGGGAAAGTATGCAGGTGCTGGCGGCATGAGTGCTTCTTTGCAATGACCAGTTCCCGGTTTCATTCTGTTTGGCGCTCCAACGGTCTGTTGGAAAAGTGCTGCGCGAGCGCGTCGGGAGTGAAACGATCAGGCGCGCACGCGTATAAGTCCTTGATTTAATGAGCGCGCCGCGTCTAAAAATCTTGTGTATCAGCGAAAAGCATCAAAACCGAAAATTTCAACAAACTGCTAGTGCCGTGCCCCACTGATTCGTTGACAAATTCTTTGCAGCTTCGCGAGGATCGAGTCTGCGGTGGCGGTCCACACGAAAGGCTTGCAGTTCTGGTTGTGACGGGAGACGAAATGATCGATTTTGGTGATGAGCTGTGTGACAGAGCGAAACGATCCGCGGCGGATCGCCTTGTCGGTGATCAGCGCGAAGAATCGTTCCACCAGATTACGGTCTTTATACACGTGTCGATCATAGGCTCTGGGTTCACGGCGATTGCTGCGCGGCGGGATGACGGCTTTTGCACCGGCAGCGTTGATCTGCGCGACCAACGCGTCGGCGTCGTAGCCCTTGTCGCCCACAACCGTCTGCATACGCCACCCTGCTATCAGCGCGGGGGCTTGCGTGATGTCAGCTGTTTGGCCACCGGTCTGTATCCAGCGCAGCGGATTGCCCAGTGCATCCACCACAGCATGAATCTTGGTGCTCAGCCCGCCCCGCGAGCGCCCGAGCGCTTGGCTGCCTTCTTTTTTTGGGCGCCGGCCGCGTGCTGGTGGGCCCGTACTGCGGTGCTGTCTATGAACAATACTTCCAAGTCCGCGTCATCACTGACCGCCTCGATCACACGCGCCCACACGCCCTTTTTGCTCCAGCGCGAGAAGCGCGTGTATGTCGCATGCCAGTTGCCCAACGCCGGGTCCAGGTCGCGCCAAGGCGAGCCGGTGCAGGCAACCCACAGCACCGCTTCGACGAACAGCCGATTGTTCTTGGCGGTGACGCCACGGTCGCTGGCTTTGCCCGGCAGTAGATCTTTGATCCGCACCCATTGGTCGTCTCGCAGTAATTTCCTTGGCATCGCCTCTGGCTTTCGTCAAAAAACTAGAATGTACCAAGCCACATTAAATGTGTGCAGGCCCTAACAACCAATGGAGGCACAATATGGCAGCCAATCGCTGCGGCGCACCTCGGCGGTCACTGTACGCATCAGCATGCGCTTTGACTTTGATACTGGCGCCGTGCGTCGCCATGTCAGCACAGGCGCAGGAAACCCTTTCTGTGGTTACATCCTTTCCCAAGGATCTGACAGCAATCTACAAAAAGGCTTTTGAAGCGAAAAATCCAGGTGTTACCGTCGAAATCCTTAATAAAGGCACTTCCGCTGGCGTGGCCTATGTACGCGAGGCCTCGGCCAACAGCAAACCAGATATTTTCTGGGCTTCCGCGCCGGATGCGTTCGAAGTCTTGGCCTCGAAAAATCTGCTGCAGAAGTTCGATGGTGCCAACAAACAGATCCCGACCAAGATCGGCGAATATCTGGTAAACGATCCGGAGGGTTGCTACTACGGTCAGGCACTGGCTGGCTATGGCATCATGTGGAATACTCGCTACATGAAAGCCAACAAACTGCCCGAGCCGAAAGAGTGGGCTGACCTGACCAAGCCGGTGTACTTCAATCACGTGTCGATCTCTTCGCACTCGCGCTCAGGAACAACACCCCTGACAGTGGAAATCATCCTGCAGGGCGAAGGCTGGACGGAAGGTTGGCGCCAGATGCTCCAGATCGGCGGCAACTGCGCTGCCATCACCGAACGCAGTTTTGGCGTGCCGGATGGAGTCAACAACGGGCAGTTCGGACTTGGCCTAGTCATTGATTTCTTCGGCCTGTCCGCTAAGGCATCAGGATTTCCCTTGGAATTTGTCTATCCCTCGATAACCGCCATCGTTCCCGCCAACATCGGCCTTGTCGCCAACGCACCTCCAGAGGGAACCATATGCAAAACAAGATAGCGGTCGAGGTGCGGAACATAGCCATGAGTTACGGAAAGACGCAGGTGTTACGCGACATCAACCTGCTCATCGAACCTGGTGAATTTTTCGCGCTACTTGGTCCTTCGGGTTCCGGAAAGTCGACGCTGTTGCGGCTGATCGCAGGTTTTAATCAGGCGCAGTCTGGACAATTGCTGATCGGCGGTGAAGACGTTTCACAGGTACCTCCCTGGCATCGCAACGTCGGCATGGTATTCCAGAATTACGCATTGTGGCCGCACATGACGGTATGGGAGAACGTGGCGTTCGGACTGGAGGAACGCCGCCTGCCCAAGGCGGTCATTGCGCAGAAAGTCGCGGCTGCGCTATCGCTGGTCAATCTCGACGAATATGCAAAACGCCGTCCCAATCAGTTATCGGGAGGTCAGCAGCAGCGCGTCGCACTAGCCCGCACCATCGCAATCGAACCCAAAGTTCTGCTGCTGGATGAGCCGCTGTCCAACCTCGACCCCAAACTGCGCGTGCTCATGCGCGAGGAACTGCGCACGCTGCAGCGCAAGCTGGGCATCACCACCATTTTCGTCACGCACGACCAGGAAGAAGCGATGACCGCCGCCGACCGCATCGCGATCATGGACCAGGGCGTAATCCAGCAGATCGGCACACCCATGGGACTGTTCGACAATCCCGTAAACCGTTTCGTCGCCAACTTCGTCGGTACCATCAACCTGTTGCCGGGTTCCATCCGCGAGATCTCGCGCGAGATGGTGAGCCTGATCTCCCCCACCCTGGGCGACATCAAGCTGCCCAGGGTGCCACATGTGCCCAAGGCGGGAGACGTCGAAATCGGTTTCCGGCCGCACGCGGTGACGCTGTGCGTCGCCGATTCAGCACGCGACCATGAACATGTCTGGCTGCAGGGTACAGTGTCGGGTTACGAATTCCTAGGCGAATTCGTGCGCTATCGCATACACGTCGGCGACACCGACATCATTGCCGACCAGCCGCATCACGCCGGCAATACGCCTTTTATGCCGAGTAGCGCCGTCAACATCGGGATACAACCCACCGAAATGCGATTCATAACGTGCTAGCCATGATCGTGCTGGCACGATTGCTCAAACTCGCCTTCATTTCGCACCTTCCTCGTTGACGGAACAGATCAGCAAGCAAGCCGATAAGGATTCGCCGCTGCGCGAAGATATCCGGCTGCTCGGCCGGCTTCTCGGTGACACGCTGCAGGAACAGGAAGGAAGCGACCGGTTCAACCTGATCGAGTCGATCAGGCAAACTGCCGTTCGTTTTCGAAAGGCGCACGATCATCAAGCGAAGCGGGATCTGGAATACCTGCTGGAGCGACTTGATCCCGGCACATTGATATTGGTAGTTCGCGCTTTCGCATTCTTTTCGCAACTCGCCAACGTCGCCGAGGATCTGCACCACAATCGTCGTCGCCACGCGCATCAGCTTGCCGGTTCTCTATCGCAGGAAGGCAGTGTCGCGTTAACGCTTGCACGCCTGCGGCAGGCCGGCAGCCCGGAAACCAGGTTTCGCGCCTTCTTTCAGCAGGCTCTGATCGCGCCCGTCCTGACCGCGCATCCCACCGAAGTTCAGCGCAAAAGCATCCTCGATTGCCAGGCTGAAATCGCGCGGCTGCTAGCCTGCCGCGATCGCGATGTCCTAACCCCCGACGAGTTGCGCGAGAACGAAGAGGCGCTGCGCCGTATCATCCTCACGCTGTGGCAGACCAGCATCCTGCGCTCGACCCGGCTCACCATCCACGACGAGATCGAGAATGGCCTTGCCTATTTCCGTTACACGTTCCTGCGCGAAGTACCACAACTGCAGAACGAGATCGAGGATCTGATCGCCGCCCATCTCGGTGCAGCCAATTTCCGCATGCCCGCCCTGTTGCGCGTCGGCAACTGGATCGGCGGCGACCGCGACGGCAACCCCTTTGTCACTCACGATGTACTGGAACATGCGGTGCGCCGCCAATCGACGCTCGCGCTCGACTTCTACCTGGAAGAGGCGCACAAGCTGGGCACCGAGCTCAGCATGGCGCAGCGGCTCGTCGCCGTCAGCGCAGATTTGGAGCGGCTCGCGCAGTCCTCGCCCGATCACTCTGAGCATCGCCAGGACGAACCGTATCGGCGCGCCCTGGCAGGTATATATACCCGTCTTTCGGCGACTGCGCAGAAATTCGATCATTATGCTGCGAAGTGCAAGGCGGTTGGCGTAGCGTCGCCCTATGGTGATAGTGCCGATCTTCTGCGCGATCTCGATATCATCAGTGATTCGCTACACGCCAACGGCGGTGCACGCATCGCCCGTGGGCGACTGCGCCAGCTACGCCGCGCAGTGGAAGTTTTCGGATTTCATCTGTGCGCGCTCGATCTGCGGCAACACAGCGATGTGCACGAGAAGTTGGCAAGCGAATTGCTTGCATGTGCCGACGCATGCAATGACTACACCGGATTACCGGAAGCCAAACGCATCGAACTGCTCCTGCGCGAAATCGCCACACCACGACCGCTCAAATCCCCGTACCAGGAATACAGCACTGAGGCCGGCAAGGAACTCGCCATCTTCGATGCGGCCGCGGCTATTCACCGTCACTATGGCCCACAAGCACTGCCCAACATCATCATTTCCAAGACCGCGGGCGTGAGTGACCTGCTCGAGGTGGCGTTGCTGCTCAAGGAATCCGGGCTGCTCGTTCCCGGGCCAGAACCACAACTGGCGGTCAACATCATTCCCTTGTTCGAAACCATCGCCGATCTGCGCGGCTGCGCCGCGATCATGGACGCGCTGCTCGGACTTCCCTACTACCGCAAGCTGTTGGCTAGTCGTGGCAACATGCAGGAGGTGATGCTGGGCTACTCGGACAGCAACAAGGATGGGGGCTTTCTTACCGCGAACTGCGCGCTCTACAAGGCTGAAGTCGATCTCGTCAAAGTATTCGTGCGCCACGGTGTCAAGCTGCGACTCTTCCATGGGCGCGGTGGTACGGTCGGGCGCGGCGGCGGGCCCAGCTATCAGGCGATTCTCGCGCAACCTCCCGGCAGCGTGAACGGCCAGATCCGCATCACCGAGCAGGGCGAAGTGATCGCGAGCAAGTATGCCGACCCGGTGATCGGCCGGCGCAATCTGGAGACCCTGGTTGCCGCCACCCTTGAAGCGTCGCTCTTGGATCGCGACGACCAGGAAGACGAAGCGGCATCCTTCTATTCCGTCCTCGAACAGTTGAGCCGGGACGCCTTCCAGGCCTACCGTGGCCTCGCCTACGAGACCCCGGGCTTTGACCGGTTCTTCCGCGAGGCAACGCCAATCGCCGAGCTTGCGGAACTGCAAATTGGCAGCCGCCCAACGTCAAGAAAAAATACTTTTAATATCAATGATATAAGAGCAATTCCGTGGGTCTTCAGCTGGTCGCTGTCGCGCATCATGCTGCCCGGGTGGTACGGTTTCGGCACCGCGGTGCAGAAGCTGATCGAGCGCGATGGTGACTCGGCGCTCGATCAGCTTCGACACATGCACCGCCGCTGGCCGTTCCTGCAGGTGCTGCTCTCCAACATGGATATGGTACTCGCGAAGTGCGACTTCGGGATCGCTTCGCGCTACGTGGAGCTGGTGAACGATGCCGGATTACGCGAGCGCGTTTTCGGAAGAATACAGTCGGAGTGGGATCTCACCACGCGCCACCTGCTGGCAATCACCGGTCATCGGGAATTGCTGGAAAACAATCCGACGCTGGCGCGCAGCTTACGAAACCGGTCTCCTTACATCGACCCGCTCAACCACCTGCAAGTCACGCTACTCAAGCGGTTGCGCGCCGGCGAGAACGACGAGGTGGTCAAACGCGCGATACTGCTGACCATTAACGGCATCGCCGCCGGTTTGCGCAATAGCGGTTAGTACATAGCCTCAAAGCCGCTTGAGCAATGCCAGCGCCTGATTGGATACGCGCGCAGCACCGCGATTTTCATGGCGCCAATCTACGCACGCACGCTTACTATCCTGGCAAACAACATGATGACAGCACCGACTGCCAGCACACCCAGGCCGACCAGCGCATGGGTGCCGTGATAGGCCAGGCTCGAATACAGCAGGTAGGCGCACATCAGCACGAACACCGCCGGCAGCAGCGGATACAGCGGCACGCGGAACGGCCGCGGCGCATCCGGTTCCTTCGCGCGCAACACGAACAGCGCGACGCCGGTGAGCAGGAAAAAGCCCCAGAACACCGGCAATGAATATTCGATGAGCCCTTTGAACCCTGAATTCTGGATCGCGCCGAAACCGACCAGCACCAGCGCAATCGCCCCCTGCACCAGCATCGCGTTGCGCGGCGAACCGCTGGCTTCGTCCCAGCGTCCGAGGTAACCGAGCATCGGCCAGTCGCGGCCCAGCGCATAGTTGGAACGCGCACCGACGATCATCGAGCCGTTGACCGAGGTCAGCGCGGCAATCGCGATCATGATGGCGATCAGTTTTTCGCCAGTGCCGCCCCATACCGCCTTCAGCAGGTCTGCCGCGACCGCATTCGAACGCGCCATCGCGTCATAACCCAGCCCCTTCAGGTATGCCAGGTTGACCAGCAGGTAGAGCAGCGTGACCACGCTGATCGCGATCAGCAGCGCGCGCACCATGTTGCGCGCGCGGTTGCGCACCTCGGCGGAAATGTAGGCCGCATCGTTCCAGCCACCGTAGGTGAAAAGCACGAAGATCATCGCCGAACCGATGCCGGCGCCCATGTACCAGGGCTGCCCCGCCCCGGCTGCGGCAGGTGCGGCCGCCTGCGGCGGCGCAGCGAGAAACAGGCCTGCAATGACGATCAGCACCAGCCCGCCGACCTCGAACGCCGTAAACAGGTTCTGCGTCGCCTTGCCTTCGCGGATGCCGCGGTAATTGACCCAGGTCAGCACCACCACCACCAGTGCCGCCCAGATCGCCGAGGAATGCGCACCGAGGTTGACGACCCGCGACAGGTAATCGCCGAACAGGTATGCGAACACCGCGATCGAACCGGCGACGATCACGGTCATTCGCGCCCAGCCGTAAAGAAAGGCCAGGGAGCGGCCGAAGGCGCGCTGGATGAAATGGTACTCGCCGCCCGCTGACGGGAAGGCAGTGGCCAGTTCGGCGTAACATAACGCGCCGATGATCGAAAATATGCCGCCGGCGATCCACACCGCGTAGAGCGTGGCCTCACCACCGACCGCGCCGGCGACGATGGAAGGTGTGCCGAAAATTCCGGCGCCGACGATCAGGCCGACGATCATTGCGCAAGCGTCGGTGACAGACAGCGTCTGGCGCGGCGCTGCCGCGTTTTGCGGCGCTGCCGCGTTTTCTGTGCTCATTTTTCCTCCCCGGCGGGTCCGCCGGTCATGTTGGTCATTCGGGCGGCGGTTCGTCTTCGGCACGTTTCAGTTCGCCCCTGACGATCTGCTTTGCCGCCCACGCCACCTGCTGGCGCTTGGCCCCTTCGCCTATGGTCAGCGTGCCCTTGATGTTCCCGCCGTCGATGCGCCCGCTGAATTCGTGGCGGGCGACACCGCCGCGGCCGCCGGCAACCATTCTGACCCGGTCGCCGAGAATGCGGCCGCGCAGTTCCGCCTTGCGGTCGCGGATCTCGATGCTGCCTTCGAGTTCCTGGAATTCCTGCTCGAGGCTGAACTCGAGCGGCGTATCGCGTCCGCCGATATTGACCAGCGACTGCCATTTGCCGGGTATCCGCGCCGGCACCACGTAGTAGAAAATATAGCTGATGCCGGGTTCGCCGACTTTTTTCTCGGGCACGATCAGTTCGCGCTGTTCATCAGGATCCCAGTCGCCGAAGTGGTAATCGTGCGCGACCACGCGCGTTCCCGGTTTCAGCGACAATATCTTCGGCCGCAGCTTGAGGTTCATTTCCGGAAGCAGGTAGGTGCTGATCACCGTTGCTTTCGACAGGTCGGTCCTGAACAGGTTTTCCTCGACGAAATGTACCTTGCCGGTGACACCAGCCTTGCGCGCATTCTGGTTGGCGAGCTTGAGCAGGTAGGTATCGAGGTCTACGCCGAAACCGCTGGCGCCGAATTTGCTCGCCGCGGTGATCACGATGCGCCCGTCACCGGAACCGAGGTCGATCAGGTAGTCCCCGGGACCGACCTTGGCCATCGACAGCATGGTGTCGACCACGATCTGCGGCGTCGGCACGTAGACCACGTCGCCCTGGCCCTCCTGCGCATGGCCGGGCAGGGCCGCAGCCGCCAGCATCAGCATTGCAAACATCCTGAAAAGTTTCATCATTGCTCCTTGGTAAAACCGCCTGCGGCGACGCGGAAATCCGCACCACCGCTGATATTGATCCTGCCGGCGCGCACGCGTCGCGCCTGCCAGGGTTGCGAAACGCCGCCGCCGATGCTCACCTGCCCCTTGATGGTATCGCCGTCGAGCACGCCGCTGTAGCGCATTGCCTGCGCACCCGAACCCAGGGTCCATGTCACCGCGGTGCCGGTCACCCGTCCCTCGATGATGCGCGAATTCCCGGCATCCGTGCCGGCCGTGCCCACCAGCAACTGGAATTTCTGCTCGATGCGCGCCTCGTAACGGGCAACGCCGGACGCCGCGGGCAGCGACCACTGCCAGACCCCCGCCAGGTTGGCCGGAATGATCCACAGCATGATGTCGCTGTTTGGCGGGCCATAGGCCTTGTCCGGTACGTCGATGGTCAGTTTCTGGTCGGGCGCCCATTCGCCGAAGCCGAAATCATGGGTCACGATGCGCGTACCCGGCTTGAGCTGTGCAAACAGTTCCGGGCGCAGCCGCATGTTGACTGAACTCAGCAGGTAGGCGGTCACCACGGTCGCCCGGCTGATGTCGGTGTCGAAAATGTTCCTCGCCTCGAATCTCAATTTTGAATCGACACCCTGCCTGCGCGCCTCCCGCTCCGCGTCGCGCACCAGATTGTCTTCCAGGTCGACGCCGAAACCGCGTGTGCCGTAACGCGTCGCGGCACGGATCGAAATGCGGCCGTCACCAGAACCGAGGTCGATCAGGTAATCGTCGGGGCCGACCTTGCCCAGCGCGAGCATGGCATCGACCACGTTCATCGGCGTCGGCACGTACGGCACATCCGAGGCGCTGGCCGCGAATACGCCGCAGCACAGCACGACGGCGGCAAGGCCGCGCGTCGTCATCCGCTGCAACGGGCCGCGCATCAGCGCACCGCCACGCGTGCCGCGCGCCACGGCAGCACGGTCTGCGTGTTGCCGACGCCGCGGCGGATGCTTCCGGCGATCACATCCTCTGTGACCCGTCCTTCGAAATAGAGGCTGGTCTGGTTTTCACGGTCACGGTCGTCGACGATCACGAAACTGAAGCGGTCGCCGGTCAGGCGCGGTTCCCAGATCTGCGCCGGCAGCCCTTCGCCGATCCGTGCAATGCCGTCGACTTCCTGGAATTTCTGCCGCAGCTCCAGCGTGACCGGCTCTTTGCCGCCTGGCAGTGCCAGCGTCATCTGCCAGCGGCCCGCCAGCCTTGCCGGTACGATCCAAAGGAAAGTGTTTTTGCGGATCTGCGTGGTGACGTCCGGCTTCCAGTCGCCGAGCGTGAAATCGTGCGACACCAGGCGCGTTCCCGGCTTCAGACCCAGCAGCACGGGCTGCAATTTTTTCATCACCCCGGGCAGCAGGTACATGGTGATGACTGTGGCCTGCCGCAGGTCGGTCTTGAACAGGTCCTGCTGCAGGAAACTGACGCGGTCGGCCACCTTCGCTTCTTCAGCGGCCGCTTCGCTCTGCCAGACCAGCCGCTCGTCGAGGTCAACGCCGATGCCGCGGGCGCCGAATTTTTTTGCCGCGGTGATCAGCACCCGGCCGTCGCCGGAGCCGAGGTCCATCACAAAATCCTCAGCACTGACATTGGCCAGGCGCAGCATCTCATCGATCACCACGTACGGCGTGGGCACGAACGGCACATCGAACATCGGCTGCGCGCGCAACGGCACGGCACACAGCATGGCGCCAAAAATAAAAAAAATATTCTTTAAAAACAATTACTTATTCTCCTCCGCGGGCGGGATCGAATTCCCGGACCACCGGCGGTGGTGCAACAACATGCGCGGCATCGAGCAGAGTTATGCGCACCGCACGCCACGGCGCAGCCTTGTTACCGGCGCCTGCCGCGCGCATTTCGCCTTCCAGCAACTGTGCCGAGCGGTCACCGATGAAAACCATGCGGCCTTCGGGCAATGCCAGCGTGAATTCAACCCGTCGTCCGGTGAGCCGCGCCTGCTCCACCGCCAGCGGGCGGCCGTCGAGCAGCGCCGATGCGTCGAGCTTCTGGTAATTCTGCTTCAGCAGCAGTTCCACCGTGCGCGATTTGCCCCCGCCGTCCATGGTCCACATCCAGCGCCCCGCCACCTGGTCGGGCACCACCCAGTAGAGCACCTTGCTGCGCTGGCCGCGGCCGACCGACTTGCCCGGCGCATCCATTTCGAACTGCACGTCCGGCGGCCAGTCGCCGATGCCGTAATCATGCGAAACGATGCGCGTGCCGGGCGCCAGCGCCAGCAGCTTGCCGCGCGCCATCAGGTTGACCTCGGGCAGCAGGTAAATGGTGATCACCGACGCCGGCGACAGGTCGGTCTCGAACAGGTCGCGCGCATAGAATTTTGCACGCTCCGCCACGCCGGCCTGCTTTGCGTTGGCGTTGGCGAGCTGCACCAGCCTCTTGTCGAGGTCCACGCCGAAACCGCGCGCGCCTTTTTCCTTCGCCGCGGTGATCACCAGGCGGCCGTCACCGGAACCGAGATCGATGACGTAATCCCTGCCGGTGACCTTCGCGGTCTTCAGCATGGCGTCGACCACCGGCTGCGGCGTCTGGACGTAGGGGGTGTCGCCGAAATCCTGAGCCGCAATCCCTCCGGACAGCGCCATGGCGGCCAGTGCACCGCATATCAGCAATGATGTAGCGCATCCGCTTCTCTGCATTTTTTTCTGCATTTTTCCTGGTTCCGGAATATTCAGGGTGCGCGCTCGGCCGTCCATTCGACGCGGGCAGCCAGCCGTTTCCCTGAAAGTGCCGCCTCGCCGGTGATGCGGCTGCCGTCGACGCGGCCGGTGAATTCATGGCTGACCGGCGCCCCATCGACATCGGCGCTGAAGACGAACCGCAGATCGCCCCCGCGCAGCCGTGCAACGCGGATTGGCACGGCGCGCCCGTCGACGCGCACTGTGCCTTGCACTTCCTGGAATTTCTGCTGCAGGCTTATCTCGTAATCCCGCGGCCTGCCGCCCACGTTCAGGCGCGCGCGCCAGGCACCGGCGACCTTCGCCGGCACGACCCAGAAATAGATGTCGCTGTCGCCTCCGGTTCCGAAATATTTGTCCTGCGCATCAATGCGGACGTGGAAATCGGATTTCCAGTCACCCATGTCGAAGTCATGCGATACCAGCCGCGTGCCCGGTTTCAGCTCGAGCAGGCGCGGCCGCAATTCGAGGTTCACCCGGGGCAGCAGGTACATGGTGATGACCGTGGCCTCCGACAGATCGGTATCGAACAGGTTGCGCTGGTAGAACGCCACCCTGTCGGCGACATCGTTCCTGCGTGCGTTTTCATTGGCTTCGCGGATGCGTTCGGGATTGAGGTCCACGCCGAAGCCGCGTGCGCCGTATTTTTTTGCGGCGGTGACCACGATGCGTCCGTCACCGGAACCGAGGTCGATCAGGTAATCCCGCGCACCGACCTTGGCGATCGAAAGCATGCGTTCGACGACCGCCTGCGGTGTCGGCACATAGGGCACCCTGGGCTCGGGCTGTGCGGAAAATGCTGCCGACGCGAACGCGCAGCACAGGGCGATCAGGAACAATGCGCTTCTGCACGTTATCAAGCTGCGCTGCAAACCCGCCTCCATGATCACTGGGATAAATCCTGCCGGTCACATTCCGGCTTGCCACGACGCGCCACAGTCACCGGGATGCGACCGCGGCTGTGGTAGATTGGCGGCGCATTATAACCGACCCCCCTCCCCCCCCATGGACTTTGCCCTGATTTTCCTGTCCGGCGGCGCGATACTCGCGCTGGAACTGCTCGCCTCGCGGATCATGACGCCGTATTTCGGCGTCAGCCTCTACATCTGGACCGGCATACTTTCCATCACGCTGGTTTCACTGGCGCTGGGCTACTGGTGGGGCGGGCGCCTCGCCGCCGGACCCGCAGCCGATGCCCGGCGCCTCGGCCTGCTGTTCGGGATCATGCCGGCGCTGGCGGGCATCGCCATCGTCATCGGCTGCGCCATCTATCCGTTTGTTTTTCATCCACTGGCACAATGGAGCCTGGTCGGCGGCGCCTTCGCGGCCTGCCTGATCCTGCTGTTCCTGCCGCTGGTGGCGACCTCCGCGATGAATCCCCTGCTGGTCGCCCTGCTGCTGAAACGCCAGGCCGGGCGCAGCGGTGATGCCGGGGCCGGCATGGTGTTCTTCGTCAGCACGCTGGGCTCGGTGGCCGGGGTCATCATTACCGCATTCGGGCTCATTCCCCACGTCTCCAACTACACCGCGACGCTGATGGTCGCGCTGCTGCTGGGTGTGCTGTCGCTGGCCGCGGCAGCATCACAGAAACTGCCGATGTCGCATCGCAACGCGGTCACCGCCTGCGGTGTGATCGCGATCGCCGGCGCTGCCCTGTTTTCATGGCAGGCGGATCGCTATACCGGACGCATGGGTCCGGTGGTATTCAACGGTGCCGAGTGGCGCGTCGAGGATGTGCACAGCTCGCTTTTTGGCACCGTGAAAATCCTGCGCAGCGGCGCCAACGCCGAAGGCCGCTTCCTGCGGCTGTATTTCCAGGACGGGTTGATCCAGAATACAGTCGATTCCGCGCAGCGTTCGATATCGTTCTATACCTGGGCGCTGGAGGCCCTGGCGCGAGCCCACCATCCGCAGCCGCGGAGCGTGCTGGTGCTGGGCCTGGGCGCCGGCATCGTGCCCATGCGTTTCGCCCGCGACGGGGTCGCCGTCGAAGTGGTCGAGATCGATCCGTCGTCGACCGCGGTCGCGCAGCGCCATTTCGGATTTGATCCTTCCCGGGTCGTCATGCACCAGGCCGACGCCCGCACCTTCGTCGCCTCCTGCGACGGACGCCACGATGTCGCGATCGTCGATCTTTTCAACGGCGACGGCACGCCGGATTACCTGGTCACCCGCGAATTCTTCCGTGGCCTGCGCAGTTGCCTGAAACCCGGCGGCATTGCCGTGTTCAACACCTTCGCCAATCTCGAAAACACGCGCAGCTACGCGCACCTGCTCGCCACACTGACCAGCGAACTGCCACACGCCGTGATGCATCGCCCCGACTGGCCGGGGGCGAAACAGATCAACAGCTTCCTGGTGGCCTCCGCGGAACCGCTGGCGGCTCCGCTGCGGGTGATGATCAACGACGTGCCGGAACGGCATGCGCCGGTGCTGTGGGACATGCTGTCCAGGCCGCGCAGAGTCGATGCCACGCTGACGGCCGGCGGAAAAATCATCCGTGACGCATGGAATGCCGCAGCTCTGGACCTGGCGGCCAGCCAGGCTGCATTCCGCCAGGGTGTGCTCGATGCGGCGCCACCGGCACTGCTGATGAACTGAGCGGCGGAACCCGTCAGGACTTGCTGCCGCGCACTGCACTCCAGTGCACGATCCGGCCGTTGCCGAAATCCGCGGTCCCCAGGATGCGGTCACCGTCGACCCGGCCGCTGAAACGCCGGTGTTGCGCCCCGATCTGCATCTGGAAAACCAGTTCACTGCCGTTGACTTTCGGCTCCAGCAGCCCGGATTTGCCGTCCTTGTTCTCCGCCGAGCCCATCAGCCGCTGGTAGCGCTGCTGCAACACGAGTTCGTATTCCCCGCCGCCGTCAACGAGCATGCGCCAGGTGCCGCCGACCTTGGCCGGTACCACCCACAGGTACAAAGTCGCACTCGGATCGCCGCTGATCATCTCCTTTTCCGGCACCTCGAACCTGACTTCGTCATCGTGCATCCACTGCTCGAAATGGTAGTCGTGCGACACGATGCGCGTGCCCGGGCGCAGCTCCGTGTAGAGCTTGTGGCGCAGCCGCTGCATGAATTCGGGCAGAAGGTAGAGCGTGACCACGGTGGCCTTGCTGACATCGGTCATGAATATGTCCTTGGCCTCGAAACGGATCCGCCCGTCCATGCCCAGGTTTTTCGCGCGCTGGTTGCTCAAGCGCACCAGCTCCTCGTCGATGTCGACGCCGTAACCACTGGATTTCCGCTTGTAACCTGCAGTGATCACGATCACGCCGTCTCCGGAACCGAGGTCGATCACGTGGTCATTCGCGCCGACGCGCGCAAAATCGAGCATCCGGTCGACCACCACGTTGGGCGTCGGCACGTACGGCCCGCCCTCGCGTTCGTATTCCGGCGGGATTGCCGGCTGTCCGTATGCATTCAGCAGCGGCAACAATGTCATGCTAAGGATCAGCAGTGATTTCGGCAAAACGCAACGCATGTAAGCGCTCCGGAAATGTGGGTGCGGGAATCACAACCCCTCAATCGCGGAGGATGCTAGAGCGTTACCCGGGAGCTGCGCAAGAGGGCAGGATCGTAAATTCCGGATGTAACATTTAATTGACGTAGTACGGGCGCATGGAACTTTCAGCGTCCGGGAGGACTTTTCCTGTTCGCGGCGCAGGTTTCAGCCAGTTCGTAGACTGACATCTCGCCGGTAAACGTCAGCTGGATGGCGCGGCGGATCATGGCCAGTTCATCCGTCCTGAATCGCTCGCGCATAACCGGGGTGTCGGTCTCGGCCAGCACCTGCTTCAGCGTTGCGCCCCCGTCGCGCAGCGTGATACCGGTCTGGGCGCTGGCCACCAGCTGCTCGCAGCCGAGTTCGGCGCGAACCGGCAAGGCCAGCACGGCGTTCATGACAAACACTGCCAGCAGGCGCAAAACCACGGTCACCCTTCTCAGTAGGCTGCAGGGTCCAGCGCCAGCGTGCTGGGTGCGCCCGCAATCACGGTCTGCGCCAGCGCGCCAGCCTGCGGCAGCAGGTGTTCCAGGTAAAAGCGGGATGTGGCCAGCTTGGCATCGAGAAATCCGCGGTCGGCTCCCGGCGCGCCGCTGCGCTCCTGCGTGATCAGCGCCGCACGTGCCATCATCCAGCCGCCGGCCACCGTGCCGAACAGTTTCAGGTAGGGCACCGCCACCGCGGCGACGGTCTGCGGTTCCTGCCGGTAATGATCGACCAGCCAGCGCGTCGCCCCGTCCAGTCCGTCCACGGCCCCGGCAAATGCCCCGCGCATCGCCGCGAACGACGCGCCGGCGTCCGCCAGCCGGGCATCCAGTCCGCGCATCTCCGCAATCAGCGCCAGCGCGGTCGCGCCCTTTTCGGCGCCGACCTTGCGCCCGGTCAGGTCGTTGGCCTGGATGCCGGTGGTGCCTTCATAAATGGTGGTGATGCGCGCATCGCGCAGGTATTGCGCGGCGCCGGTCTCCTCGATGAAACCCATGCCGCCGTGCACCTGCATGCCCAGCGATGCGATCTCGATCGCGGTCTCCGTGCACCAGCCCTTGACCACCGGCGTCAGCAGGTCGAGCCGCGCCTGGTGGTGTGCGCGCTGTGCCGCATCCGGATGGCGTTTCGAACGGTCGAGTTCGCCAGCGGCGAAATAACCCAGCGCGCGCATCGCCTCGGTCTGCGCGCGCATGGTCAGCAGCATGCGCCGTACATCGGGATGATGGATGATGGTGACGCGGTCGCCGCCCTTCTGCCCGATGGCGCGTCCCTGCACACGGGTCCTCGCATACTCCAGCGCGTGCTGGTATGCACGCTCGGCGATCGCCACGCCCTCCATGCCCACGCCCAGCCGCGCGTGGTTCATCATCGTGAACATGTATTCGAGGCCGCGATGCGGTTCGCCGACCAGGTAGCCGGTCGCGCCACCTTCGTCGCCATAGGCCAGCACGCAGGTCGGGCTGCCGTGGATGCCCATCTTGTGTTCGATGGACACGCAGCGGATGTCGTTGCGCCGGCCCGGCGTGCCGTCGGTGTTCAACAGGAATTTCGGCACCACGAACAGCGATATCCCCTTCACACCCTCGGGCGCACCGGGCAGGCGCGCCAGCACCAGGTGCACGATGTTTGCCGCCATGTCGTGTTCGCCCCAGGTGATGAAAATCTTGGTGCCCTTGATGCGGTAATGGTCGCCCTCAGGGGTCGCACTGGAGCGCACCGCCGAGAGATCCGAACCGGCCTGCGGTTCGGTGAGATTCATCGTGCCGCTCCACTCGCCGGACACCAGCTTCGGCAGGTAAGCCGCCTTCAGCGCCGCCGAGCCATGATGGCCCAGCGCCTCCTGCACGCCGGTGGTCAGCATCGGGCACAGGCAGAACGCCATATTGGCGCTGTTCCACATTTCCTGCAGCGGCATCGCAATGCTGTGCGGCAGGCCCTGACCGCCGAATTCGGTGGGGCCGCCCAGCCCGTTCCAGCCGGCCTCGACGAATTGCCGATAGGCCTCCCTGAAACCCGCCGGTGCGGTGACTTCGCCGTCATTCCACTGCGCGCCCTGCGTATCGCCGCTGCGGTTGAGCGGATCGAGCACGCCCTGGGCGAATTTTCCGGCTTCGGTCAGCACGGCTTCGACCAGCTCGGCATTGACCTCTTCACACCCCGGCAGTGCGGCAATGCTCTCCAGCCCGGCGAACCCGGCAATCGCAAACTGCATGTCTTTCAGCGGTGCGGCATAGGTGGACATGGCGCAAACCTCAATGAAAAAGGGCGTTCGGATGAACGCCCTTTCATGTTACCGCAATCGCCTTGTGGTCAAAGCGCAGCCGTCAGCTCCGGCACCGCCTTGAACAGGTCTTCGACCAGCCAGTAGTTCGCGACGGCAAAGATCGGGGCTTCCGGGTCCTTGTTGATGGCGATGATCACCTTGCTGTCCTTCATCCCCGCCAGGTGCTGGATCGCACCGGAGATGCCGACGGCGATGTAGAGTTCCGGCGCGACGATCTTGCCGGTCTGCCCGACCTGGTAATCGTTGGGCACGAAACCCGAATCCACCGCCGCGCGCGAAGCGCCCACCGCGGCGCCCAGCTTGTCGGCCAGCGCCTCGAGGATCCTGAAATTCTCGCCGCTGCCCATGCCGCGGCCGCCGGAGACGATGATTTTCGCCGCCGTCAGTTCGGGGCGGTCCGACTTCGACAGTTCCTGGCCGTTGAATTTCGACAGGCCGATGTCGGGACCCGCAGCGAGCGATTCCACCGCCGCGCTGCCACCCTCGCCTGCCGCATCAAAGCCGGTGGAGCGCACGGTGATCACCTTGACCTTGTCGGAAGACTGCACCGTCGCCATCGCATTGCCGGCGTATATTGGCCGCACGAAGGTGTCGGGCGACACCACCGCGCTGATGTCCGAAATCTGCTGCACGTCAAGCGCAGCCGACACCCGCGGCATGAAATTCTTGCCGAAGCCGGTGGCCGGGGCGAGGATGTGCGTGTAGCCGCCGGCGATCGACACCACCAGCGCGGCCAGGTTCTCGGCAACGCCGCCGGCGTAATGCGCGGCATCGGCATGCAGCACCTTGCCCACACCCGCGACTTTCGCCGCGGCCTGCGCCGCGTCGGCGCACTGATGCCCGGCAACCAGCACCGCGATGTCGCCGCCGATTTTTGCCGCGGCGGCGATGGTATTGGTGGTGCCCGGTTTGAGATGTTTGCCGTCGTGTTCGGCTATGACCAGTATGCCCATCAGATCACCTTCGCTTCATTCTTGAGTTTGGCGACGAGTTCCGCCACGTCCGCCACCTTGACGCCGGCGCCGCGCTTGGGCGGTTCTTCCACCTTCAATGTCTTCAGGCGCGGCGCGATGTCCACGCCCAGCGCCTCGGGTTTCAGCGTTTCGAGTGGCTTCTTCTTCGCCTTCATGATGTTGGGCAGCGTCACGTAACGCGGCTCGTTCAGGCGCAGGTCGGTGGTGATCACCGCCGGCAGCTTGATCGTGAGTTTTTCCAGGCCGCCATCGATCTCGCGCGTGACTTCGGCGCTGTCGCCGTTGACCGTGATCGCCGAGGTAAACGCCGACTGCGGCCAGCCGAGAAGCGCCGACACCATCTGCCCGGTCTGGTTGGCATCGTCGTCGATCGCCTGTTTGCCCATGATCACCAGCTTCGGCTGTTCCTTGTCGATGATAGCCTTCACCAGCTTGGCCACAGCCAGCGGCTGGATGTCCGCCGGAGCCTCAACCAGGATGCCGCGGTCCGCGCCCATCGCCATCGCCGTGCGCAGGGTCTCCTGGCATTGCGCAACGCCAACCGACACCGCGACGATCTCGGTGACCACCCCCGCCTCCTTCATGCGCACCGCCTGCTCGACCGCGATTTCGCAGAACGGGTTCATCGCCATCTTGACGTTGGCGGTCTCGACCCCGGTGCCGTCGGACTTGACGCGCACCTTGACGTACGGGTCGATGACCCGTTTGACTGTCACTAGAACCTTCATGAATGCTCCGGAATGTGAAACAAGAAATTCAGTGCAGATTTGCCTGCTGGAAGAGCCCGGATTTTAACGCAAGGCAGCACCCGGCGGAACCGCTGATGCCCATAGTATGGGCGCTTCAGAACCCGTCACGAAAACGGATCACCGCGTCCTCGATGCGCCGCACCGCGATCACTTTCAGGCCCTCGATTGCCTGGCGCGGCTGGTTGGCATGGGGTATCAGCGCATGGGTGAAACCGAGCTTCGCCGCTTCGCGCAAACGTTCCTGGCCACGCTGCACCGGTCGTACTTCGCCGGCGAGTCCCACTTCGCCGAACACCACGAGTTTTTTCGGCAGCGGCTTGTTCTTCAGCGAACTCACCACCGCCATCAGCACTGCGAGGTCGGCGGCAGGTTCGCTGATGCGCACGCCACCGACGGCATTGACGAACACGTCCTGGTCGAAACAGGCGATGCCGGAATGGCGGTGCAGCACCGCCAGCAGCAAGGCCAGCCGGTTCTGTTCGAGGCCGACGGAGAGCCGCCGCGGATTGGGCGCATGCGCTTCATCGACCAGCGCCTGGATTTCGACAAGCAGCGGCCGCGTGCCCTCCTGCGTCACCAGCACGCAGGAACCGGCCACCTCGGTGTCGTGCTGCGACAGGAACAGCGCCGAGGGATTCGACACGCCCTTCAGTCCCTTGTCGGTCATCGCAAACACGCCGAGCTCGTTGACCGCGCCGTAGCGGTTCTTGAAGGCGCGGATCAGGCGGAAGCTCGAATGCGTATCGCCCTCGAAATAGAGCACGGTGTCGACCATGTGCTCGAGTACGCGAGGCCCGGCCAGTGTGCCTTCCTTGGTGACATGGCCGACGAAGATGATGGTGGTGCCGCCGGCCTTGGCCAGCCTTGTGAGCTGCGCCGCGCATTCGCGCACCTGCGCCACTGAACCCGGCGCCGAGGTCAGCGCATCCGAATACAGCGTCTGGAT
Organism: Burkholderiales bacterium; assembly: GCA_050250695.1. Taxonomy (GTDB): domain Bacteria; phylum Pseudomonadota; class Gammaproteobacteria; order Burkholderiales; family SG8-41. The sequence continues at coordinate 8,135 of JBFWOE010000024.1, read as the reverse complement.
GGAATCGATGACGGCGATCTCCGGCTTCTCCGTCTGGATCACCGCCTGGATCTTGCCCAGCGCCGTTTCCGGCAGCACCTGCACGTTGTCGGCATCGACATTCAGCCGTTTCGCGCGCAGCGCGATCTGCTGCGGCGATTCCTCGCCGCTGACATAAACCACCTTGCGCCCGGCGCCTATGGTCGCCAGCGATTGCAGCAGCAGCGTCGACTTGCCGATGCCCGGGTCGCCGCCAATCAGGATCACCGCGCCCGGCACCAGCCCGCCGCCGAGCACACGATCGAATTCGGCGATGCCGCTGGGCACGCGTGATTCCTCGCGTGCTTCGACTTCCGAGAGTTTCTGCAGCCTGCCCGACTCGGCGATCAGCGAAAAGCGGTTGGACGACGGTGCCGCAGTTTCAGCGACGGATTCGACCAGCGTGTTCCACGCCTGGCAGTGCGGGCACTGGCCCTGCCACTTCACCGACTGCCCGCCGCATTCGGTGCAGGCGTAAACGGTTTTGGCTTTTGCCATGATTACAGGAGGGCGTTCCGGCGATGCATGTTGTGATACCCGGGAATTTTTAAATAACTATTTGATTATATTGATTTTTCAATAACCGGCACCCGCGGCGCCAGCGCACACATCAGTTCATAACTCACGGTGCCCGCGCTGCGCGCCACATCGTCGATCGGGTTGCCTGCGCCCCACAATACTACGGGGCTGCCGATACCCGCAGCAGGAATCGCCGAGAGATCGGCGCACAACATGTCCATGGATACCCGTCCAACGGTGGCGGTGATCGTATCGTTGACTCGCAGCGGCGTACCCGACGGTGCGTGGCGCGGGTAACCGTCGGCATAACCGCAGGCCACCACGCCGATGCGCATCGGCTTTTCCGCGCGGAAAGTGCCGCCGTAACCGACGGTGTCGCCGGGACGCAGCTCGCGCACCGCGATGATCTGCGAGGCCAGCGTCATCACCGGACGCAGTCCGAGTTCATCGGCGGACTGTCCGGCAAAAGGCGAAGATCCGTAGAGCATGATGCCGGGGCGCACCCAGTCGAAATGGGTTGCCGGATATCGCAGCGTCGCCGCCGAATTGGCGAGACAGCGCGGCGCGGCGATGCCTGCCGCGGCGCGTTCGAATGTTTCCATCTGCCAGTCGACGCCGCGCTCGTCGTCGGCATCGGCGAAATGAGTCATCAATGTGATCCTGCCGACGGCCGCGATGTCCTGCAGCCGCGCATACGCGGCGGCAACTGCATCGGGTGCAAAACCGAGGCGGTTCATGCCGCTGTTGATTTTCAGCATCACGTCCAGCCGCGCGCCGGCCGGCAATTCCTCCAGCAGTGCGAACTGCTCCGCGGTATGGATGACTGTCGAGATGCGCTGCGCGGCGCCGGCAGCGGCCTCACGGGCATCGAAAAAACCCTCCAGCAGCAAGATCCGCTGTTTAAAACCGGCATCGCGCAGCCGCATCGCGGCATCGAACTCCAGCACCGCGAAACCGTCGGCGCCCTGCATCGCCCGCGCGGCGCGCAGCAGGCCGTGGCCGTAGGCATCGGCCTTGATCACCGCGAACACCTTCGCATGCGGCGCACTGGCGCGCGCAACCTCCAGGTTGTGCGCCAGCGCACCGCTGTCGATGGTCGCGTTAATCGGCCTGGGCATGACCGGCGCTTTCGCGATAATGGCGTTCAAACACGACTTCCAGCTCCTCGATGACTTCAGTCGCCGGCCGGCCCTGCAGCGCGTGCTGCGACATCAGCAGCGAAGTCGGCCCCATCAGCTTGCGCCGGTCGAGCATCGGATAGACCCGCGTCAGGCGCTTGATCGCCATCACCACCGATTCTCCGTCCGGTCGCGGCTCCGGCTGCGGCTCTGTCGGCGCAGCAACGGCCGCAACGCCGGTTTGTTCGTCGCGCGCAGCGAGGAACTGCGCAAAAGCCAGCAGCGCATTGCGGTCATCGCCGGACAGCCGGCGAAACAGCGCGAGCAGCTCCTGTTCCGGATCTGCGGTCATGGCTAGTCCTGCACTACGCGGATGGAAAACACCGGCGGCTTGCGCCGTTCCTGCATCAGGTCCAGACCCGTCACCAATGCGGCAATGACACGATCCGTGGTTTCCCTGGACTGCGGCCACAGCCCGCGCGCCTGTTCCAGCACCTCGCCGATGTCGTCCGGCAGGGGACGGCCCTCTTCCATGATGGTGTCTTCGATCATGCCCGGCGTCAGTTCCGGACGGAACAGCAGTGCGTAGGCATGGTCACGACGCCAGGCAATCCATTCTCCGGCATCATCCACTGCCAATGGTTCGACCCCTTCCGGCAGGCGCACACGGCCGCTGGCGGCCACCAGCACCTTCCGACCGTCAATCGCCTGCGCCAGCGGGTCGGCTGCGCCCGCCGCGGTCGCGTGCGCCGTCGTCCAGCAGGCATAAGGGGCGATATCGTCGGCCGGCACACCGCCCGCGGCCTGCGCCAGCAGCAGCGCGCCGAATCCGATTCCCACCACCGGCCGCCGCGCCCGTTCGAAAGCACGCACCATGCGCAATTCCTCGTCGAGCCAGGTCGTGTGCTCCCGGTCATATGGCGCAAACGCGCCGCCGAGCAGCCACAGCGCATCGAACTGCAGCGCAGTGGCCGGCAACGACTGCCCGGTGAAGGGCCGGTAATAGGTGAAACCGATGCCGCGGTTCTCCAGCTGCTTCTCGACGGTGCCGAGAAACTCCGAGTAGCTGTGCTGGACCGCGATGAATCGTTTCATTGCGCGGCGGCCATTTCCTTCATGCGCCCGATCGCGAACTCGACAAAGGTTGCCTGCAGGCGCGAGCGGAAACGGTCCTTGGGCGTCACCACGGAGAGGCCGCGGATCAGCGGCGGATCCAGCGGCACGGCGACCAGCACACCCAGCTTCAGCTCCTTGACCACCGTTGCCCGCGACAGTATGGACACGCCCAGCCCGGTCTCGACCACACCCTTGATGGCCTCGGGACTGCCCAGTTCCATGACCACGTTGATCGCTTCCGGCGCGATTTTGTTTTCCTGGAAATAGTGGTCGGAGAATTCGCGCGTGCCTGATCCGGTTTCGCGGCTGATGAAGGGCTCGCCCGCGACCTCGGCCGCCGACACCTTTTTCGCCTTTGCCAGCTTGTAATCCGGGCTGCAGATCATCACCAGCACGTCCTCGCAGCAGACTTCGGTCTGCACGCCGGGCAGGTGCGAAGGCGATTCGATCAGCCCGACGTCGAGCGCGTGTTCGGCGACCCGCGTCTCTATGGTCTCCGAATTGGCCACCGTCATGTGTGCGCGCACATGCGGATGCAGCGCCTTGAACTCGCCGAGGATCTGCGGCAGGTAGAATTCGGCGATGGTGGTGCTCGCCCCCAGCAGCAGCGGTCCGCTGATCGCGCCGGTCAGCTCGCCGACGCGGGTTTCCAGTTCCTCGGACAGCGTCAGGATTTTTTCGGCATAACCGAGCACCATTTCCCCGGCAGGAGTCAGTGCGATCCGGCCATGGCTGCGCTCGAACAGGCGTACGTTGAGGTGCTCCTCGAGCTGCTTGATCTGGAAAGTCACCGCGGGCTGCGTCATGAACAGCTGCTCGGCAGCCTTGGTAAATGACAGCTGCCGGGCAACGGCGTGAAATACCTGCAGGCGGCGATCGGCCATGTAGTCAGTCTGCTGTTGGTTGAACGGGAACGCCGATACTACCCGTTAAGCCCGCGTCGAAAAAGCCGCGCCGCAGCATGCCATGTTATCGTTCAGCGCAGGAAAAACGGTCCATCGATGAACGACAAATGGCGGCAACTGGATCTGGGCGGCGGCGGACTGCAGGCGGCCAATCTGCGCCTTGCTCAGGCACTGCGCAGGCGCAGCACGGCCTGGCTGCTGCTGCTGCTGTTCCCGACCGGCGCCCATGGCTGGTACCTGCGGGAGCGCCTGATCGCGGCGGGTTATCCCGCGCTGACGCTGCTTGCAGCATCCGGCTGGTTCAGCACTGTGCCCTACGCCGCTCTGCCGGGGCTGGCCGGTCTGGTACTGCTGCTGATCCGCGACCTGGTGACGCTGGAAGACCGCATCGTTGCCTGCAACAAGCGGCTGCGCATGGCGGCCTACCTGTCGCAGGGCGCCGCGGCGCCTGCCGGATTTCGCGGGCGATTCCCCGCACAAGACAGTGCCGGAGACCCTGGGCAGCCGCGGATTCCCACGCTGTCTGAGCAGGAAGCGCTGATTCGCAACATCGTGCACAAACAGGATGACGACGGGAAACCGCATTGACGCTGCAGGAACTATGGTATAAAGCCGCGGTTCCATAACCGGGCTCGCTGCGAGTCCGCCATCACCCTCCCGCCCCGATGAAGGCCGATCCTGCAAGCCGTACCCTGATACAGCACGCCAAGAAAACCCTGTGGCTGACGTTTGTCGCAATAGTGCTGGCGTGGTCGCTGTGGCTGCTGTATTCGAAATTGCTTGCCGAAGTTTCATCCGATCCCGCCGCCAAGGCATTGATTGCGACGGGAGGACTGTGGACCAGCCTCACCGTAATCTACGATTCCATCGCCCACAGCCTGTCGCAGGTCACGCCCAGGGCCTATGCGCTCGCGGGGTTGTCCACGCTGCTGGCCTATGTCGCCCTCGCCTGGTACGACCGCATCGCCCTGATCCACCTGAAACGGCAGCGGGAATTTTCATGGACCTACATCGCCACCTGCTCCTTTGTGACCTATGCGCTCGGTCACAATCTCGGAGCCTCGGTCTTTTCCGGCGGCCTGGTGAGGCTGCGCGCCTACGGCGCCAGGGGACTCAGCGTTGCCGAAGTCACGGTGCTGGTGGCCCTGTGCTCGTTCACTTTCGCCTACGGAACGGTCATGCTGACCGGAATCGTGTTTCTGCTTGAGCCGCAGATCGTACAGAACCTTGCCGACCTGATACCCCGCCTCAACCTTCCGGAATCACTCGTACGATGGATCGGGGCGGCAATGCTGCTGCTGTGCTCGCTTTATGTACTCGGATCCTGGCGCGGATTCCGCCCGCTGACCATCCGCTCCTTTCATATCTTCTATCCCAAACTGCCGATCGTCGCCCGGCAGCTGATTGCGGCGCCGCTGGAACTGATCGCCGCGGCGGGCATCATCTACTTTTCACTCCCCGAAGCCGGAAACCCGGGTTTCATGATCGTCCTTGGAGCTTTCCTGCTCTCGTTTTCCGCCGGACTGGTATCGCAGACACCCGGCGGCATCGGCGTCATGGAGGCCGTGTTTCTTGCCATCATCAACACCGTCCCGCCTTCGGACGTCATTGCCGCATTGCTGATCTGGCGCCTGATGTACCTGCTGATTCCGCTGGCGCTCTCGATTCCGGTCGTGGTCGCGTTCGAACGCGGGCAATTGCTGCGCAAACTGCGGTAAACGGAATCGCACGAGCCGCCGCGGAGCATCCACAACGGTTATCCTCAAAAAGAAAGGCTGCCCGCAGGCAGCCTTTCCTGAATCCGGATGCAGGCAGCCGGTCATACCACCTCGTACTTGAACCGCTTGACCTTGGCCATGTTGGTGCCTTCGATGCGGATCAGGCTGGTCGGGCCGGTGCGCTTCGGCGAATGCAGGTCGCCTTCGTTGTAGACGTGGGCGACACCCGGGATCAGTTTGTATGACCGGGTTTCCTTGACCTTGCCGGGCTTGTCTGCGCTGGCCGGCTCAAGCAGCTGGTAATCGCGCATTTCTGTCTCGCCGCGCGCCTGGCCGTAGATCGCCCAGGAATGCGCGTGGTCATGCGGAGCGCTGGTCTTGGCGTCGGTGTAATCGTGCGCCAGGATGCAGAAACCGAACTCCGGATCCTCGTAGAGGATCTTGCGCTCGCCGACGCTGGGATCGACGTGCTTGTCGATGAACTGCTTGTCTTTCAGCACTTCCTGCAGCAAGGCCGCCACCTTTTTGCGGCCGGCCGGCCCGGGTTCGGCCTTGATGGCATCGTGACACTGCGCGGCAAACTGTTCCAGCGTATGACCCATGCGGATTCTCCTCTCAGATTTTCAACTGGCGCCGCCATTGTGCCGCAATGACGCACGGCCTGGAAAGCAGTGATATTGATCCCAGTCAAACTCCAGTTAATCATCCGTTTCGCATCGCGGACTATCCCGCCCAGCCTTCGTCCCCGGCCCGACGGTACAGCCCGAGATAACCCTCCCGCGCCAGCGGCGGCCGTGCCGCCACGGCCAGCAGGCCCTCGAGGTGCACCGGCATGCTGATCCCGGTCAGGCTCACACCGAGGCCCGGTGTTGAACGGTTGAACTGCAGGGCGCGCTGCGCATCGTCCGGCAGATCAGGCATCGCCGTACGCAGTGCATCAATGCCGGTTGTGGCCAGCCGCCCCTTGGCCAGGCCGTGGCTGCCCATCACGAATATCCGCAGTTGGTGCGCCGCCTGCAGCGTCGAGGCGACGTTGCCCTGCCCCGTGGCCTGGCTGAAGCGGGTGAAGCCTTCGTTCATCACTGCGTTGAACGGCAGCTGCACGACACGGAAATGATGCCGTGCCCGGGCATCGCGATGAACGATGCGCGCCGCGTTTTCAGCCAGCCCCTGCAGCGAGGCCAGCGACTGGAACAGCAGGTGATCGGTTTCCACGCGCAGGCCGTCGAAGGTCGAAATGCCGTAGCTGCGGATTTTTTCCTGGCGCACCGCCTGTTCGCACACCGCAAACACCGACTGCAGCCTGCGGTTCAATGCCTCCTTGCCGATGCGCGGGATATGCACCTCGGGCTGGTCGACCAGGAAGGCATCCAGGGTTTCCACCCCCAGTGCCGCCCGCAACTCGTCGATCTGCTGCGCGATGTAGCCCGGCGCCAGGCAATGCCCGCCGGTGAGGTCGTCGCGGGTACCCAGCCCCCTGCGCGCGACCCGTTCCCCGAACCAGGCATCCAGATCCCCGGGTGGTCCGTCGTCAAAACGCAGGAATCCGCCCTTGCCCGAAACATAGACCTGCTCGCGCCCGACGCCGGCGGCAAAGGCCCGGCGCAGGCCCTCGCCAACGGCGCGCATCGACCGCCCGTAGCGGTAATGCGCAGCGGTGTCGATGACGTTGATGCCCGACCGCAGCGCACGCGCAATGACCGTCGCATACGCCTCGTCGACCTCGTCGCTGGCGGCGCCGGGGAAAGTGCCCACACCCAGCGACGACAGCTGCAGGTGTTCGTTCAGGAAATCACTGTAGTGACCGGGCGCACAGCGGGCCCCGGCCGTACGCGCATATGCTTCGGTGCCGGCGCGGGTCGCGCAGCCTTGAGTCAGGGGTCGGGATTCAGGCACCGACGGGGGTAATACGGAACTCGACCACCGAAGCCTCGCCCTTCAGCCGATCGGACAGCTTTTGCATGTTGCGCGGATCCAGCGTCTTGATGCCCATGCGGTATTCGAAACTCTGACCGCCGTCAGTCAGCTCAAATGTCATGTTGGCGATGGAAAATCCCGACTCCCGCGCAATGGCCCGCAATTGCTCGTCGCCAATCACGCTGGCGCGCATGAACTTGACGTGGAACTGGGCGTAGAACTCGGTCGGCATCCGGGTTTCAATCCAGCGGAACGACGACAGCGTGAACAGCGTCGCCGCCACCGCCAGCATCGCGGGAATGTAGAAACCGATGCCGAACAGGATGCCGATCGCCGCCGTGACCCAGATTGATGCCGCGGTCGTCAATCCGCGCACCGACAGGCCCTCGCGCATGATCACGCCGGCGCCCAGAAAACCGATGCCGGTCATGATGCCCTGCGCCATGCGCGTCGGATCAACCACCACCCGCGAATTGCCCGCCTGGGTAAACCACTGGCTTTCATACACCGTCACCAGCATCAACAGGGACGAGGCCAAGCATACCAGCGTATGCGTGCGAAACCCGGCAGGGCGGCCGTGATAGCTGCGCTCCAGTCCGATCAACCCGCCGGCGGCCAGGGCCGCGCCCAGCCGCAACAGGATATCCAGTAACCCGCCGTTCAACCCGCCTCCGCACCGGTTGTCATCAAATCGCAATAGTTATTGCATAAATTATTGCCGTCCGCAATACTTGTTGCATAAACGCCGATCCGTGACAGCCATGGCCCCCTCGATCCAGCAACTGCTCAGCAGCCATCGCCAGCGCCTGACCGCTGCCGACCGC
>JBFWOE010000023.1:0-29399 GCA_050250695.1 Burkholderiales bacterium | reverse complement strand
GCGCTCTTAGACTTATAAAACCAAACTGAATAAAAGGGCCGATAGGAATATTTAACGATGTTCTCGCGATCAAAACCTTCAGATATGCCTCGTGACAACTTCACCTTTAAATTACGCGACCACTTAATCGCTGTACCAAGATCCTTGGATTTGCTGCCGTATTTAGAATACTCATCGAGAAACCAATTAACTTTTTCCTGCAAATACCTATTTGAATCATCGGTAACCCATTCGTCTCTAGCGGTATTAATACCGTTACTAAACGTTTTAAAAATCGCTTTTTCTTTTGATGGTTTGTTCGCAGCCTTCACCTCTTTTGAAGCTATTGAAATTAGCTCCTCAAAATCGTTGTTGCTTACGTTAATCCAGTTTGCTTTGTCATCAGGCTTGACTTCGACAAACCTTCTACGCTGCAACGGAGATTCCTGTAAGAACTCACGCTTTTCATCAGACTTTGCATAGTCCCGAGTAGCCTCATAAAAAATGCGGCAACCCTTCACGCCCTTCTTCTTGACCAGAAAATAAACAGCTACGCCTACACGAATCTGGTCGTCAAATATGTTGCCGCCCTCTTGCCGACGCCGCTCACCGCTGGTGCGCGCGTTGCCCTTGAGGTCAATGATCCGGATTTCGTTGAATTCCCTGGCAACCACCTTGCGGAAACCGTCAAAGGTTCGGCTGTCGATGAATGACGAATTGCTCACGAAGGCCACGATGCCGTTTTCATCGACCCGGTCGCTGGCCCAGCGCAGGAAGCGCGCATACATGTCATAGAGCTTGGTTTTCTGCGCCGTGCTTTCCTCGATATAGGTTTCCTTGATGCGCTTGTCGATCTCCGGGTATTCGCGGTTCTTGTTGTTCTCGTTTTCGTTCAACTGGTTGGCGTTGTACGGCGGGTTGCCGATGATGACGCTGATGCGCTTGCTGTTCTGGCGGCGGATGCGGCCGACGTTCTCGTCGGTGACACTGCCGAACATGTCGTCCATGTGGCCGGCGTGTTTTCTGAGGCCGTGGGTGTTGTCCAGCGTGTCGACCAGGCAGAGGCTGGGGAATTCGAGGTATTCACCGCTGATCGCGGCGTAGGTAGCCTCGATGTTCAGGTTGGCGACGTAGTACGGCAGGATCGCCACTTCGTTGGCGTGCAGTTCATGCAGGTACTTGTGCTTCAGTTCCTTCGGCCGGCCGCGAAAATGTTCCAGCAGCTCGCAGATGAATGTGCCGGTGCCGGTGGCCGGGTCGAGGATTTCGACGTTCTCGTCGATCAGGCTGCGCTTGAAATGCGTCTCGCACAGCCAGTCCGCGGATTCGATCATGAAACGAACGATCTCGTTGGGCGTATAGACCACGCCCAGCCGGTCGGCGGCCTTGGGGTTGTAGACCTTGTAGAAATTCTCGTAGATCGCCTTGAGGAAGGTCTGTTTCTCGTGGTGGTCGGCAATCTCGGAGGCCGCCTTGCGGATCGCGGTGTAGTACGGCGCCAGCCCTTTCAGTGCCTGGAATTTGGTGTTGCCGGTGAAAAAGGTGTCTTCGAGCTTGTGCAGCTCGCGCGCGACGTTGTTGTCCTCGTGGTAGCTGGTACCGGGAAACACCGCGGCGAACACCTCGCCGGTCAGTACGTGCTGGATCAGCATCTCGCGCACGTCGGCGGCAATCAGGCTGGGATTGATCGCCTCCTGCGCATGCTTGAGGAACACCTGCGCCGCCTTGCGGAACTTCGGCTCGTCCCTGTGCGCGGTCTCGATCATTTCGCGCAGGGCTTCCAGCACCGCGGGCAGGTCTTCCTTGAACTGCATGACCGCCTTGCGGAAGGCTTCGATCTCAGGGCGTTCGTAACCGAAGAACAGCTTGAGCAGTTGCTCAAGTTTCTCGACATCCTCGACGCCGCAACGCATGACCTCCTCGCCGTGCTGGATCAGCACCGCGGTTTCGGAGTCCTCGAAAATGATGTTGGACTTGGGATAACCGCGCTTGAATTTGAATTCGATCTCGGCATCGAGATCGTCCTTCTCGTCCTTGGCTTCCCAGTAGCCGAAGGGCACGCGCAACGTGTGCATCAGCGCGCCGTCGACGTAGCGCCGTTCCTTGGTCGGTGATGCGATTTCGTGTTCAGGAATGAACACCAGGTCGTGCTGCCGCCCCCAGCCCTTGAGCAGATCCTTGAACGCCTCGCGCACCACGCTCTCGCGCGTGGTGCCGGAAACCTTCCTCAGCGTGGCGAGCTGGTTCAGATACTGGTTGATCAGGAGCTGACTCACGGTTTTTCCCGGTTATTGTTGTAAGTACATGATTTTATTATGTTTTTCATTGAGTTACTTGGTCATAACCGCATCATGCCCGCCACACGCCGGTGATGCAAGACCGGAAAAGCCGCTCCGGATCGCAAGCGAAATCTCCGTGCAATCCGGCGTGTGCGATATGGACTTTGACGTGCACATCGTGCGGGTCGCGGTTACCGTGCAGCCATAGCAAATACCGGCATTACCGGAGGACACAATATGAACGACGATCGCCGCGCCGTGGGCGCACCCACACGCGAACTAGCCGCCTGGATCAGCGGACTGAAATACGAGGACGTTCCCGCGCGCACCCGCGAAGTGGTGCGCATCGCCATCCTCGACACGGTGGGCGTCGGCATCTACGGTTTCGGCACGCCGTGGGCGCAGATGCTGTTGCAATGGGCGCGCGCCGGCGGCACCGGCAAGGGTGACGCCACGGTGTGGGGCGACAAGGCTCCGTCGCTGCGCGTCGCCGATGCAGCGATGGTCAACGGCTCGGCGGCGCACGCCTTCGAACTCGACGACTATCACAATGCCAAGCTGCATGCCGGCGCCATCGCCGTGCCCGCCGCGCTGGCGCTGGCGGAAAAACTCGGTTCCGACGGCCGTGCCATCGTCACCGCGATCGCCGCCGGTTACGAAACCATGATCCGCTCCAGCCTCGCCTCCAATCCTTCGGCAACGCGGCTGCGCGGCTGGCACATCACCGGCATCTACGGTCCCTTCGCCGCAGCGGCGGCCTGCGCCTCGCTGCTGAAACTCGACGCGGAACAGACGGCGTGGGCGCTGGGCCTCGCCGGCACCCAGGGCGCCGGAACCTGGGCCTTCAACGCCGACGGCACCATGAGCAAACGTTTCCACGCCGGCAAGGCCGTGCATTCCGGCATACTCGCCGCCGAACTCGCGTCCATGGGCTACACCGGGCCGACGCAGATCTACGAATACGAGGACGGCGGCGTGCTGAAGGCGCATTCCGACAACAGCGACGTGACACTGCTCACCCGCGACCTCGGCCGCGTCTGGCATACCGACACCAATTCGATCAAGCCCTACTCCTGCTGCGGCAGCACCCATGCCTACATCGACGCCGCGCTGTCCGTGCGCAAAAAGATCGGCGCACCCTGGGATGCGAAGCGCCGCGTCAAGGTCGGGCTTTCCAACGTGGTCGACGTGCAGTGCGGCTTCGCCTATGCACCGGGCAGCGCGCTGAACGCGCAGATGAGCCTGCGCTACGTGATCGCCGCGGCGCTGGCCGACGGTCAGGTGCTGCCGCCGCAGTTCACCGCCGAACGCATGGGCGATCCGGCACTGGTCAAACTCGCGGCGGACCTCGACTGCGAGCACGATCCCGAACTCGACAAGCTCTACCCCAAACATTTCGCAGGCTGGGTCGCTGCCGAAAAAGACGGCCAGTGGGTACGCACGGACATACTCAACCCCACCGGCTCCATCGACAACCCGGTCGATGCCGCAGGCGTCACCGAGAAGATCCGCGGCATCCTGCCTTCCGCCCCGGTCGATGCAATAGCCAAAGTCGCCCTCGACATCGAGAACCACGACCCGCGCGAACTGCTGAAGCTCGCCGCGCAAGGCAGGGTCTGACCGCCTCCGGGATCATCAAGCCATGAAAAGAAAAATTGCCGTACTGGGCGTCGGCGCCATCGGCAGCAGCATCGGCGCTGACCTGACGCAGGCCGGTTATGACGTCACGCTGATCGACCAGTGGCCGGCGCACGTCAAGGCCATGAAAACCAACGGCCTCAAGGTGCAGTTCAGAGATTCGCAATTCCAGGTGCCGGTAAAGGCGCTCAACCTGTGCGACCTGGCTGCAGCCCGCGACCTCGCCTTCGACCTGGTGTTCCTCGCCGCCAAGTCCAACGACCACCGCTGGCTGGCCGAATTCATCAAGCCGCGGCTCAAGGCCGACGGCGTGCTGGTCGGCGCGCAGAACGGCATGAACGACGATTCCCTCGCTGAGATCCTCGGCCGCGAACGCGTGATCGGCTGCGTGGTCGAGCTGCAGGCCGAGCTGTTCACGCCGGGACAGATACAGCGCAACACCACGCGCAAGGGATCATGGTTCACCGTCGGCGAACTCGACGGTACGCACACGCCGCGCGTCAAGGAAATCGCCGCGACTCTGGGCAAGGTCGGCCGCTGCGACGTCACCAACAACATATACGGCGCGAAGTGGACCAAGCTGATCGCCAACACCATGACCATGGGGCCGTTCAGCCTGCTCGGGCTGCGCAACAACGAGGCCGCCGCGCTGCCCGGCATGTTCGACATCTCGGTTAAGCTCGGCCGCGAATCACTGGCGGTGGGCAGCGCTCTGGGTTACCGCACCGAACCGATCTTCGGCCTGCGCGCCGACGAATTCGCCGGCTCCAGCGACGAGAACCTGGTGACCACGATGAAGACGCTGCTCTCGCATGTCGGCGGTGGACGCACCGCGCCCATCCACGACCACCTCAAGGGCCGCGAGAGCGAAATCGGCTTCATCAGCGGCATGGTGTCATGCAGGGGGCGTGAACTGGGCATCGCCACGCCGGCCAACGACGCGGTGGTGGCGATCGACCGCCGCATCAACGCGGGCGAGCTGGAAATGAACGCCGCCAATTACGCGCTGCTGCAGGAGCAGATCGGCGCCCCGCCCGCAGCCTGAAGCGGCGAAGGACGCGCTACAATTGCGCGGCTGCAAGCAGCGCAAGGCACGGACCGGCCACGCGCCGGCATTTTCTGTCACACCGAAATTCCGCTTTAACGGAGAACAACGAAATCATGAAATTCCGCAGAGTCGTCACCGGCGTCAACAAGGAAGGCAAATCCTGCATCAAATGGGACAGCGAGATCACCCCGATCCCGATGCGCCCCGGCTTCGGCAACATCCCGATGTGGGCCACCAAAAAACTGCCCGCCGAAATGACCGATGAGGATCCCAACACCTGGGAACTCGGCACCAGCCTCGCCGGCGGCAGCGTGTTCCGCCTCGCAAAATACGAACCCGGCGTCGCCAAGCGCTGGCACGTCACCGACTCCGTCGATTACGCGATCTGCCTCGCCGGCGAACTGTGGATGCAGCTCGACAACGGCGAGGAAGTGCACCTGACGCCGGGCACCGTGATCATCCAGCGCGCGACCAACCACAACTGGGAAAACCGCGGCAAGGAGCCCTGCATCATGGCCTACGTGCTGCTCGCCACCGAGGGCGCAAAAACCACCGGCTGGTAAATCCGGCATGCCGGCGGGGGTGTGTAACCCGCCGGACCGTCCGATTCCAGCAACCGGGCAAAACCGATGGCCTACATAGACGAATCCCTGTCCGCCGGTGAAGAAGTTGCGGCCCTGTTCAGCCTGCACTGGGTCACGCGCATTCCGCTGGCAATATGGCTGCTGCTGGGCATCCCCTCGCTCGGCATCACCCTGGTCTTCGCGCTCTATGAATACCTGCGGGTGCGCAACATCGAACAGGGCGTCACCAACAAACGCGTGATCTACAAGGCCGGCATCATCAGCCGCAAGTCCGAGGAAATGAAAATCGGCTCGATCGAAACGGTGGAAATCGACCAGGGCATATTCGGCCGCATTCTCGGCTATGGCACAGTCAAGGTCACCGGACGCGGCATCAGCGACGTGCTTTTCCGCACGGTGCGGGACCCGATGGCGGTCAAGCGGCAGATCGAAAACGTCAGCCACCCGGCGGCCTGAACCCCGACCATACACAAGGAGAACGACATGAGCGACGATATCGGCAAACTGGTCCTGCGGCTGACGCTGGGCATCCTGATGCTGCTGCACGGCATCGCCAAGCTGCGCTTCGGGGTCAGTGGCATCGAGGGCATGGTCGTGAGCCACGGCCTGCCGGCTTTTTTCGCCTACGGCGTGTTCGTCGGCGAGGTCATCGCTCCGCTGCTGATGATCTTCGGCTTCTACGCGCGCATCGGCGGCCTGATCATGGCCTTCAACATGGTGGTGGCCGTCGCACTGGCCCACCCCTCGCAGCTGTTCGATCTTTCCAAGAGCGGCGGATGGGCGCTGGAACTGCAGGGTTTCTTCCTGCTGACCGCGATCGTGGTGGCGCTGATCGGTCCGGGAAAGTTCTCGATCAACCGCAACTAGTTCTGCATCGGCTGAATTTTTGCCGCCTTGATCACCCCGGCCCACTTTGCGATTTCAGAGCGCACGCGGTCATCGAGTTCGCCCGGGGTCGACGGGGCAACCTCGGCGCCCTGCGCGAGGAACCGCTCGCGCAGCGGGCGTTCGGTGAGCATTGCAGTAGTCTCCGCGTTGATCTTGTTGATCACCAGGCCTGGCGTACGTGCCGGGGCAAACAGCGCGAACCAGGCCACCGCTTCGTAACCGACCATGCCGGCCTCGTGCATGGTCGGGATCTGCGGCGCCGCGGTCGCGCGCTTCGCGGTGGTGACCGCCAGCGCGCGCACCCGGCCCTGCCTCATGTTCGGCAGCGCCGTGGGCAGGCTGCCGAACATCACCGAAATCTGCCCACCGACCAGTTCGTATAGCGCCGGGCCGCCGCCCTTGTACGGCACGTGCGTCAGAAACAGTCCGGCGCGCTGGCTGAACAGCACCGCAGCCAGGTGCGCGGCGGTGCCGATGCCGGAACTGCCGTAATCAAGTTCGTGCGGGCGCCGTTTGGCGAATGTCACCAGTTCCTGCACCGATTTCACCGGCAGCGAGGGATGCACGATCAGTACGCTGGGCACCGTGGCCACCATACCCACCGGCGCAAAATCGCGCAGCGTGTCGTAGGGCAGCCGCGTCCACAGCGAGGGATTGGTGACATGCGAGGTGTACGCCATCAGCAGCGTGTAACCGTCGGGCGCCGCCCTGGCGACGATTTCGGAGCCGATCATGCCGCCGGCGCCGGGCCGGTTGTCGACGATGACCTGGTGCTGCCAGGCCTCGGCATAACCTGCCGCCAGCGTGCGCGCAAAAACATCGGTGGCGCCGCCGGCGCTGATCGGCACGACGATGCGCACGGTACGGCTGGGATAATTCTGCGCGCCGGCCTCCGCCGCCAGCAAACACGCCGAAGCCAGCAACACGCGCAGGAATGCCGTGATGTTCATGGTGCGCCATTGTAAACGCCACGCACCGGAGGCCGCGCTACAATTGCCTCCCCTATCCGCATTTGCCGCCATGAATACACCACGCCTTTTTGACGACGAACTGCACGACGCAACGCAACAACTGTGCGACGAAACCATAGAAGCCCTGCAGCTTGCCAAGGTCAGCCCCGACCTCGACGACCTGGCTGCGACGCTGGCCGTCGCGCTGCTGAAAATCGGCATGGCCGCGGGACTGGTCGAACAGCGGCATCCTGGATTCGCAAAGGACATGGAAGAAAAACGCCAGCGCGTGATCTCCGCGCTGATGCAGAAGCATTGATGCCGGCTTCAAAACCTTTTAAAAAACAACAAGCTGCTATTGCAGGGATGGCTCCGGGCGGCGTGCGGCTTCCTGCACGTTGAGGAAACTGTGATCACAGAAACCGGGTTTGGCGCGCGCATGCAATGCCTCGAACACCGCATCGGGATCGCTCAATACTCGGCTGTCGAAGTGGCGCGCGTTGACCGCGCCGTAATTGATGCAGGTGTCGGTGCGCACATCACGCTCGAGGCAGGCGTAAATGGTTGTCACCACGTACATGCCGGCATTGCGCTCGATGTAATGCAGGTACTTGCGGCCGTGCAGCAACTGTGCATCCAGCGCGCCGGAGCGACGGGTGTCGATCGCGATCACGCGTCCGCCGCGCTGGCGCTGGAAATGGGTCAGCGAATCGGAGCGACCCTCGACCAGCAGCAGGTCGCCGGTCTTCGGGTCCACATCGTACTGGCGGTAGAACGCACAGTGGACGTAAGGACTGCGCACGAGATTGTCGAAACGCGCCGTGCCCGCGTCATCCGCAGTGACCGGCGCGGCAACGCAAAGGGCAAGCGTGAACGCGGCGCCGCATCGCAAAATCCAGGTGGTGGCGGCAGATCTCATGGCCAAGACAGTTTGCGCCGGTGTACGGACACTGTCCATCTCCACCGCGACTGCAGCCAAACCCCGATTCAGCTCACGAAGTACCGCACGGGGTATGCAATACCATGTCGAAAATCAGACTGCGTCCCGCAACTGCCAACCGCTCATTAAGAGCGCAATCGGAACTTATCGTGGCTTGATTCCCAATTGGGTGAACAGTTTCCCCCATTTCGCCTTTTCGTTGTCGAGAAAGGCGTTGTATTCCACAGGCGTGCTGCCAACCACCTGCCCCCCGCGGCTCTCGATTTGATCCTTGAAATCCGCCGTACGCGCAACATCGGCGATCTCCTTATGCAACCTCGCGACAATTTTCTGCGGTGTCTTCACAGGAACCAATATCCCGTAGACACCGGTGCTGGCATCGTATCCAGGCACCGTTTCACTAACCGACGGAATGTCTGGCAACGCAGCAGCACGCTTGGAACTCGTCACGGCAAGTGGCCGCAAGCGGCCGCTTTTCAGCATCGGAATCGCCGAAACCAGATTCGGCGGATAGACCTCTATCTGTCCGCCCATGACATCTGCTACCGCCTGCGAAGTCGCCTTGTAGGGAATTTCCTGCATGTTGATTTTCGCCATGGCTTTGAACAGCTCGAGCGTCAAGAATGCCGAACTACCGAGTCCAGACGATCCGTAACGGATTTTTCCGGGCTGCGCCTTGGCCAGGTTGATCAATTCCTGAGTTGTTTTTGCCGGCACGCCTGGATTGACGCAGATGACATTTGGCGCCAGCACCAGGAGACTTACCGGAGCAAAATCCTTGCGGTCAAACGGCAAATTTTTGTACAGCATGTGACTGATCGCCATTCCAAGCGACCCCAGCAGCAGTGTATAACCATCGGCAGTCGAATCTCCCACCAACCTATTGGCCAAACCACTGTTGGCGCCGGGGCGATTCTCGATCACGACGTTCTGGCCAAAACGATCTGCAAGTTTCTGTCCCAGCAATCGCGCTGTGAAGTCGGTCGTGGTACCCGCGGTAAAGCCAACCACAATTCTGAGCGGGCGCTCGGGATACGGTTCGGCGGCATGTAACACAGGTACCGGCAATCCACAGAGCACAACCAAGCCCCCAAAGATATTCAACATTTTACGATAGTTATTCATTACACCCTCCATCGTTTACTTCTTGCCCACACGTTAACCTACGAAATGCTCAAATGTCCGCAACCAGTTTTCACCAAGTATTCCGCGGACATCATCAGCGGCGTAACCCTTTGCGAGCAGGCTCCGGGTCAGGTTCGGCAGCTTTTCAATTTTCTCCAGATCCCGCGCGTAATCCTGGCTCAGAAAATCATCGACTGAACCAAAAATATCAGGGCGCAGAGTGCGGTTGCGCACCGACTGCGGCAACACTTTGCCTTCCTTCTTGAAACCTTCGACATAATCCAGCCCCAGGCCCATGCTTTGCATGCCGAATTTTCCGGTGATGTATTCAACATGCTCCAGCATGTGTTCCAGACTGGCATCCTTCGGGGCCAAAGGACGAGGCATTGCGTTCAATCCAATAACACCACCCTTTTCAGAAACAGTTTTCAGTACATCATCCTTTTTGTTGCGGTCATTCTGGCTGATCGCGTAGGCGTTGCCATGGGTGACTACGGGAGCCCTGGCCAGTTGCACCGCATCCAATGAGGTCTGATGACCGGCGTGGGATACATCCAGCATCATTGGCAGTTCATTGACCGCAGCGACAAAATCCCTGCCGAGAAAAGTCAGTCCCCCATCGTGCAACTCCCCGCAACCGCATCCCAGAAGATTGGCAAAGGTGTAACAGACACCAAGCGCACGGAATCCAAGATCATGAAGTTTGCGGACACGAGAAATATCCTTCTCGATCATGTCAGCGGCCTGCGTGATCAGCACCAATGCAATCCTGCCCTTCTCTTTCGCCTGGCGGATATGAGCAGCCTTGGTGGCGAGTGTCAGTAGCGGATTTTTTTCGATTTTGGCCAGCGCGGTCTCGGCACGCCGCATCACCTCGTCCCACGGTTGCGGAGATGCCACGCTCAGAAAACCGGCGTTGACTCCGCCTTTGACCAGTGCCTCCGTATATGGCTCATCCAGCACGTACAGCGGGGTCAGCGCATCCAGCACCAATGCATCCCGGTGCAAGGTCGCAGGATCGGATTTCATATTTTTCACGGCACCAGTCAAGTTCCCTCCGCGCTTATTCAACCGATAATGATCTGGTTTTTGAGCCATGGCGCAAGGCGCCTGATCTCCGGCATGCACTCGCGTCGCACAATCCCGCATGACAGATCAACGATGCGCTGCGGCAGATCTCCGTATTCCCCGCTGCGTGTAATCAGATGCAACTGGCGGTTAAAGCCGGCAGCAGGAAACGGAAACACCCTGACATCTTTCGCCCTTCCGGCCGCCTGCAAGAGGCACAACGGCGTCGCGATCGCCCATCCTAACCCGGCGGAAATCATTGCGACCAGAGTGTCTGTCGCGTCGACCTCCAGCAATCGTGCCGCCTTGACCCCCAGCCGACGCAAATGACGTTCGATCTGGACACCAATCTGGGAACGCGCGGAAAAGCGGATCAGCGAATGCGCCGCGGCCAGCTTCTTCAGATCCTGCAGGTCGGAAATCGACCCTAGTTTTTCAGGCAGCAACAACAGGAAAGGCTCGGACATGATGACGTACCGTTCCAGTCCGTCAACGTCGTCCAGGGAATCACTGGTGATGATGAAATCAAGATTGCGGCTGAGCAAACCTTCCGCATGGTCATGTGCAAGGCCCGAGCGGAACGACAGGTGAGTCGCCGCGGTTTTGAGCAGTGACTTGATCAGTGAGGGGCCAACCGTCGAGGCAAAAGAATCCACTACGCCGATATTCAGTTCCTGCACCTTGCTCGATCCGGCGTGACGCACCGCTATTTCGAGCGCTTCGGCGTCACTGATGATGGACAGCGCATGGCGCTGCAGTACGCGACCGGTAGCCGTCAGGGCGACGGGGCGTTGCGAGCGGTCCACCAACACTGCACCCATGCACTCTTCCAGTTGCCTGATGAGTTGCGAAACAGCTGATTGGGTCAGCCCCTGTTTGCCTGCCGCCGCAGTCATGTTTCCGGTCTCCGCCACCGCCAGAAACACGCGTAACGTATGCAAATCAAAGCCGCGCCCGCCCTGTAACCCTCGCGCCTTCATGGCATTCATCCCGGACGCGAAAACTTTACAGTTTCAAGACTAGTCAATTTAGCCTCCCCCGCTCAATGTATGCGACCATAACATTAGCAGAACTTATGATATTCGAAAGGCAGGCTAATCCCTGCTGCGGCTTGCCCGCATTCACATTGACCATGCAGATCGATACTGCTTTGATGATGCACTTCGTTTGCGACGCATGACGACAGCTTCTTTGTGAAATATTCGATCATTTCGCTGGTGCGCAACGCTTTCAGCCATCACGAACAATGGCCGCAGGCCTGGCGCAGCCCGCCCCCCAAGAAGGAATATGACGTCGTGATCATCGGCGGCGGCGGGCACGGCCTTGCCACCGCCCACTATCTGGCAAAAGAACACGGCATCACCAATGTGGCCGTACTGGAAAAAGGTTATCTCGGCGGCGGCAACACCGGACGCAACACAACCATCGTCAGGTCTAATTACTATCTGGATGCCAACGCACATTTTTACGAGCATTCACTGAAACTCTGGGAAAATCTTTCCGCCGAGCTCAACTTCAATGTGATGTACAGTCCGCGCGGCGTACTGAATCTCGCACACAGCTACGCCGACCTGGAAAATTATTCCCGTCGTGGCAACGCCATGCGCCTCAATGGCATCGACGCCGAACTGCTTGATCTGGACGAGGTTCACAGCATGGTGCCCATGCTCGACTGCTCGGCGAATGCCCGATTTCCAGTCATGGGCGGCCTGCTGCAGCGCCGCGGCGGCACTGCGCGCCATGACGCCGTGGCCTGGGGTTATGCCCGTAGCGCCGACAGCCGCGGCGTAGATATCATCCAGCATTGCGAAGTCACCGGATTCCGGCGTGATGGCAACCGCATCACCGGCATCGAAACCAGCCGCGGCCACATTCGCGCCGGAAAAGTCGGACTCGCCGTCGCCGGCCATTCGGGACAGGTTGCAGCGTTGGCGGGCCTGCGGCTGCCGATCGAAAGCCACGTCCTTCAGGCGCTTGTTTCAGAGCCGGTCAAGCCTGCGCTCAATACCGTCGTCACTTCTGGCGCAGCACACTTCTACGTCAGCCAGTCTGACAAGGGTGAACTGGTGCTTGGCGGCGATCTCGACATGTACAACTCTTACGGCCAACGCAGCAATCTACCACCCATCGAACATGCCGTACAGTCACTGGTCTCGCTGTTCCCCTGTTTCAGCCGCCTGCGCATGCTGCGCACCTGGGGCGGCATCATGGACATGAGCCTGGACGGCAGCCCGATCATCGGAAAATCACCGCTCGACAATCTTTATCTCAACTGCGGCTGGTGTTACGGCGGTTTCAAGGCGACGCCGGCATCAGGCTGGTGTTTTGCACACACCATTGCACAGAATCGCCCGCACTCACTCAATGCGGCCTTCACCCTTGATCGCTTTTCGCAGGGCCACACCCTGGATGAGCGCGGGGCGGGCCCCTTCGCCTGGGCTCATTAATCCGCCAATGAGTTCTTCATACACATCATGATGCTGATCAAATGCCCGCACTGCGGGGCGCGTGATGTGACCGAATATACCTATGGTGGCGCTGCAGATGTAGCCAGACCCGGCGATCCCGCAATCTTAAGTGACGCGCAATGGGCCGAATATGTTTACCAACGTGAAAATCCACGCGGGCCGCATGATGAAATCTGGCAGCACAGCGCCGGCTGCCGACGCTGGATTGCTGTGCGCCGCAATACGCTGACCCATGAAGTGATCGCCACGGCAGAACCTGGAAAATTACCGCCGCAATGAACCAGCAAACCCATCGCTTGCCGCAGGGCGGACTGATCGATCGCCGGAAACCATTGCGTTTCCAATTCAACGGCCGCAATCTGCAGGGTTTTTCCGGGGACACACTCGCCTCAGCATTGATTGCCAACGGCATCCATCTGGTCGCCCGCAGTTTCAAATATCATCGCCCGCGCGGGATCTTCAGCGCTGGCGCCGAAGAACCGAATGCCCTGGTACAGCTTGAAACCGGATCACGCACTGAACCCAACATCCGAGCCACACAAATCGAGTTGTATGACGGGCTGACCGCTGCCAGTCAGCACTGCTGGCCTACCGTCAACACCGATTTCGGTGCAATCAACAATCTGCTGTCGCGCTTTTTGCCTGCGGGGTTCTATTACAAGACCTTCATGTGGCCGCCATCATGGTGGCTGAAATATGAACACTGGATCAGGAAAATGGCCGGCCTAGGGGTATCGCCGCGCGATCCTGACCCTGATTGTTATGAACACAGGCACGCGCATTGCGATGTGCTGATAGTCGGTAGCGGTCCAGCAGGCCTGGGTGCGGCACTGGCTGCCGCCCGTGCAGGTGCCAGGGTCATACTGGCTGACGAAGGAATCCGTGCCGGCGGCAGCCTGTTGTATGAAACCACAGCCATCGACGGTCTGCCCGCGGCCAAATGGGCCGCACGCGCTCTGGCCGAACTGAGCGCTCATCCGGAATTCATCATCCTTACCCGCAGTACTGTGAGTGGTTATTTCGACCACAATTTCCTGACTGCCACAGAAACGGTTTCACCAGCCACACCCAGTACTCCGCGGCAGCGATTGTGGAAAATCCGTGCACGTCGCGTAGTGCTTGCCACCGGCGCCATCGAACGACCACTGGTTTTCGCCGATAACGACCGCCCGGGCATCATGCTCGCTTCTGCAGCACGAGCTTACATCAACCGCTATGGTGTACGTCCCGGTAACCGGGCCGTGATATTCACCAACAATGATTCCGCTTACCTCGCTGCAATCGATCTTCAGCGTGTCGGCACCCAGATCGTCACAATCATAGATGCGCGACCGGCAGCAGGTAACAGGGTCGCAGCGCTTGCGCGTAACGCAAGCATACGGACCATGCACGGCCATGTAGTCGCCAGGGCACATGGCACGCGCCACATCAGCGCCGTTGACATCTCGCGCCACGAAAACGGCCAAACCACGGGCGCCACGGAATGTCTCGATTGCGATCTGTTATGCGTGTCCGGCGGCTGGAGCCCGGCGGTACACCTGTTTTCGCAATCCAAGGGACGGCTGCGATATGACGACAAATTGACGGCTTTCGTGCCTGATGTATCGACACAGGCCGAGCAGTCAGCAGGCGCGGCACGCGGCATCTATGGATTGGCGGATTGCATCGCCGACGGGTATGCAGCCGGTTCGCAGGCAGCGGTGGCATGCGGTCTGAAGCCACCCGAGCCACTTACCCGGCCATTGGTCGATCAACAGGAACCCGGGGCGCTGCTGCCTTTGTGGAAAGTGGAGGCGGCGCATATCCGCCATGCCAAATCCTTCGTGGACCTGCAAAATGATGTCACGACTGCGGACATCGTGCTGGCCGCCCGCGAAGGTTATGTCTCTGTCGAACACCTGAAACGTTACACGACCCTTGGCATGGGCACCGATCAAGGCAAAACCTCCAATATCAACGGACTGGCAATTCTTGCCGAAATCAATGCCGCCCAGATTCCCGAGGTCGGAACCACTACTTTTCGTCCGCCATATACACCTGTAACTCTGGGCGCAATTGCAGGCACCGAAATCGGTGCGCATTTTTCCCCCGTGCGCACCAGCGCCATGCATGCATGGCATGCAAAATCCGGCGCCCAATTCATCAATGCCGGCCTGTGGAAGCGGCCGCGACTGTACCACCGAGCTGAAGAAACCGAACTGGAAACTATCAATCGTGAAGTGCTGGCAGTGCGCCGGTCGGTCGGGCTGGTGGATGTATCCACACTTGGAAAAATCGACATCAAAGGCCGAGATGCCTGTGAATTCCTCGAGCGCATTTACATCAATCGCTGGCGCAGCCTTGCCGTGGGCAAGGCCCGATACGGCCTGATGCTGCGCGAAGACGGCATGGCGTTCGATGACGGCACAACGACGCGTATCGGCGATGAACATTACCTGATGACCACCACCACCGCCAATGCGGTTCGGGTCATGTCCACACTGGAATACTGGCTGCAGGTGCACTGGCGTGACCTGGACGTGCGACTGACGTCCGTAACCGATCAATGGGCGGCCATGGCTCTCGCCGGACCTGGAGCGCGCCAAGTTCTGGCTGCCGTCACATCCAACGATGTCGGCAACGATACCCTGCCACACATGGGTTATCGCGAAATGAATATCGCCGGCTCTCCGGCGCGCGTATTTCGCATCAGTTTTTCCGGAGAAAGAGCTTACGAAATCAACGTGCCTGCGGACTACGGGCTGACGGTTTGGGAAGCCTTGCTCGCGGCAGGCCAGTCCCTGGGCATCACGCCGTACGGCACCGAAGCCATGGCCGTATTACGCATCGAGAAAGGCCATGCCGCAGCCATGGAACTCGACGGACGCACCACACCCGACGATCTGGGGCTGGCAAAAATGATTGCCGCCGACAAGGACTTTATCGGCAAACGCAGTCTGTCACGGCCGGGACTCGTTGCAGCCGACCGTCGCCAACTGGTCGGACTGATTCCGGTCAACAGGCGCACATCCATTCCGCGCGGCTCGCAACTGACTTTACAGCCCGACAAACCGCATCCCGTTCCAATGATCGGACACGTGACCTCAACCTGTTACAGCCCGACCTTGGAACACCCGATTGCTCTGGCGCTGCTGTCCGGTGGCCGTGCACGAATAGGCCAGCGGGTGCATGCCCTGTCTCCGTTGACCGGGGACCGCGTTGAAGTCGAAGTGACTTCCCACGTGTTTTTTGATGCTGAAGGGAGCCGTCTCCGTGGCTGATGCCATCCACCGCCAATCTGCCCTGGCGGATCTGGCTGTCGCCCTGCCCGCCACTCCAGATCCGGGTATTACACTGCAACTGCTGCAGCCTTCGGTCATGCTCAACCTTCGCGGCACCGCCGATGCGGCCTTGCTGGATATGGTGCACAAGGTGTGCGGTTGTGAACTGCCGACCGCACCGAACTCATCAAGCGCATTTCCCAATGGCCGCATCCTGAAACTGGGCCCCGATGAATGGCTGCTTGTAGGTGAAGCTGAAACATCCTGGTCTGAAAAAATGTCAGTACCTGGCGCAACGCTGACCGATGTCAGCCACGCGCGTATCGCCATACAAGTCGATGGCGACCAATCCCGCGACATGCTGGCCAAAGGCTGTGCGATCGATCTGCATCCACAACAGTTTCCGGCGGGAATCTGTGTCCAGACCAGCATCTCGAAAATCGGTGTAATCCTGCACAGGCCACGGAATGACAATGGTTTCACGCTTTTTTCCGCACGAAGTTATGCGGGTTCTTTCTGGCACTGGCTGACTGCCGCCGCAAAAGAATACGGCTATCATGTCACCACGCCGCCGATCAGCAGCAGCAATCTTCACCTCTAAGCAGGGGAAAATGGCCATGCCGCAAACCGAAACACCACCCCGGCCCAGTTGGCGCCCTACCCTCATGGGCAAGCGCTATGCAGTGGCCTGTGGCCACTACCTGGCTGGCGCAACAGCGGTACGCATTCTCGAACGCGGCGGCAATGCGGTGGATGCTGGCGTGTCTGCATCCATGGCACTGGCCGTGCTGCAGCCTGATGTTGTCAGTTTCTCCGGCGTTGCCCCCACTCTGATCCATCAAAAAAACGGCGACACGGTACACAGTCTTGCCGGCCTGGGATGGTGGCCGCAATCGACTGACATCGAACGCCTGCGCAGCGAAGGCGGCGGCGTGGTGCCGGAAGGACTGCTGCGCACCGTCATGCCGGCAGCACCGGCAACCCACATCGAGGCACTGCTGCATTTCGGCACCATCAGCTTCGAAGAAGCTGCGTCCGCAGCACATGAAATCGCTCGTGACGGTTTTGCCGCGTATCCCGTTTTTGTGCGTCACATGGAAAAATTCCAGGAAAAATACCGGCGCTGGCCATCCAGCGCGGCGGTTTACCTGCCGCGGGGTCGCCCTCCACGGGTCGGCGAGATTTTCCGCCAGGAAGAGCTCGCACGATCCATCGCGGGCATGATGCAGGCCGAACGCAACGCACCTGGCGACCGCACCACGAAATTACGCGCCGCAAGGGACTATTACTACAAAGGCCCCATCGCCGAGGGTATCGCCCGGTTTCACCGCGAACATCGCGGCTTTGTGACGCGGGAAGATCTCGCCGCATTCGAGGTTGCCGTGGAAAAAAGCATCAGCTGTGACTACAAGACGCACCAGATTCACAGCTGCGACACCTGGTGCCAGGGCATCTCGCTGCTGCAGTCGCTGAAAATACTCGAAGGCATTGACCTTGCCACGCTAGGTCACAACAGCCCCGCTTACATACACATGGTCTGCGAGGCTTTGAATCTGGCATTTGCCGATCGCGAAGCCTATGTCGGAGACCCCCGCTTTGTGGATGTTCCGGTTGCTGGCATGCTCTCGGCTAAATATGCCGAAGCACAACGCGAGCGCATCGATATCACAAAAGCTTTCGGCGCACTACCCGCACCGGGCAAACCTCCAGGCACACTGCGAAATCCGTTCATTCCCGTTCTGTCCTCTTATCCAGCCGCAGTTCCGGGCATGGCGCTCGACACCATCTACTGCTGCGTCGTGGATGCTGATGGCAATGCATATTCAGCCACGCTTTCCGATAATGCGCGCGACACACCAGTGATCCCGTCGCTGGGCGGTACGGTTTCGTCACGGGGTGCACAGGGGCGACTCGAAGCAGGCCACCCCGCCGAGGTGCGTCCCGGCAAACGTCCGCGATTGACGCCGGCACCGGCGCTGGCACTTTGCGACGGCAAATTCGCCATGGGTTTCGGCACCCCGGGCGGCGACGTGCAGGCACAGGCGATGCTGCAGGTATACCTGAATATTCACGAGTTCGGCATGACCGTGCAGCAGGCGATCGAGCAACCGCGTTTCGGCACCTTCCTGTTCCCGAACTCATTCTCGCCGCACGCCATCGGCAAATTCAATGTTGAAAACCGCCTGCCGGACAGCACTGTCGTCGCGCTCAAAAAACTCGGACATGCCGTGCAGCTATGGTCCGACCTCACTCCGGCGGCTGGCGCGGTTTGCGCGATCCGGCGCGATCCCGAAACCGGGTGGTTGCATGCCGGTGCTGATCCCCGCCGTGAGGCTTACGCCTTCGCCTGGTAATTCTGAAGGATCAGCCGACGATCTCAAGAAAAAGGCACAGGAAGCACCTTCGGTTCATGCCTTATCGTTGACAGAAATCGCGAGAGATTATTGCGGTCAATCACAAGGGTAGCCGTATTGACCAGCGGATGACATTGCATGGCATCAACTTCCGACAACGACTGATCCAGCACCAGTGTCACGCGCCCTTCGCGGTCATTGACCAGCGCCAGCATGCTGACTGCTCCGGGGGTAACCCCGAGCACGGCCTGCATGATTTCTGCAGATGCAAAGCGCAACTTGCCCGCGCCTAGCACTGCAGCCGTTGCAGCCAGATCAACACGCACACCGAATGGCACCGTCAGCATGAACAGGCGTCCATCCTTTCGGTTTTCAACCAGCAGATTCTTGGCATGCGCGCCACGCGCCTTGGGCACAAGGCGTTCCGCTTCTTCTGCGGTATACACCGGGGGATGATCAAGCCTCTCGTAAGCGATGCCCTCTGCGGCAAAGTAATCGAAAAGCTGCTGGCATCCCCACAAAAGAGCAACGTGATTCATATACCGTTTTCCAATCTACGGTTTTTATTTTATTTTTGCGAGTCCTACTTCAGTCAGAACGGACTTGTACTCTGCATATTCATCATCAAGACGTTTCTTTGCGGACCGCGCATTGACGTAGCCGTTGACCCAGAAATTCTCCTCCAGGCTCTTCTTCCATTCATCCGTCGCTGCCATTGCCGCAAATACCTTGTCCCAGTAAGCGATCTGCTGCTCGTTCATGCCCTTGGGCCCCATCAGGCCGCGCCAGCTCGAGGAATCGGCCGGGATACCCTGCTCCCGCCAGGTGGGAATCGATGCGAAGTCGCCCCACATGCGTTTGGGAGCCGATATCGCAAGCGTACGCAGCTTGCCATTGCGCAAGTGCGCCACCATGTTGCCAAGGCCGGTATTGACAACATCGACGTGGCCGCCCAGTACTGCGAGCGTCGTCTTCGAGCCACCAGCGAACACCGCGGTCTTCAGGCGCCTGATATCAACACCCCCGGCCCGGAGGCAGGTCACCAGCGTCGTATGGTTGGCACCGCCAAGGCTGGTCGAAATCCCGAAACTCACCGACTCCGGATTCTTCTTGAGCCGCGCCACCAGGTCCGTCCCGCTCATGATCGGCGAGTCAGAGCGCACGTTTACCCCGAGGTATTCCTCGAACAGCATCGCAAGCGGGGTAAAAGCGGTATGGTTGTAGGGAATCAGACCTAGAATGTGGTTGCTGATAGAACCTGTAGTCGCAATGATGAGGTAATTGCCATCGCCCGGATGCTGGTTGAGATAATTGAGCCCGATCGTGCCGCTGCCGCCGGGCTTGTTGACGACATTGACCGGCACATCGACCAGCTGGTATTTCGTGAGTATTTGCGCAACAACGCGCGCGGTGCGGTCGGTGGTGCCACCCGGGCCTGAAGGTGCGATGATCTCGACGGTTTTTTCAGGTTTCCACTGGGCCAATGCCTGACCGGCCCCCAGGAATGCCACCAGAATCAGGACAACCGCATGCTGGACTATATTCATAGGAGCTCCTTTACCAGATCGTTTCGCAGACTGTGTAGCATGTCATCCGGAATGCTGATCATATACTTTCCCCGTGAATGTCACGCAGCACCCTGGCCTCACCTGTCACGATACGGACTTCCAACATGGGCATGACCGCTGCAGAAAAGATACTGGCCCGAACCAGCGGGCGCCCTGCCACCCGGGCGGGCGAAATCGTTTACCCGCAGCCCGATTTCGTCATCATCCACGATGGCGTGGTCCGTGGCGCAAAAGAGGAACTCGACGCACTCGGCATCCATTCCCTGTTCGATCCCGATCGTGTCCTGATGGTTACCGACCACGACGTTGTCTACGTCAACGACCGCGCTGCCGCCCGTGGTGCCTTCAACCGCAAGGCCGCAGCGGCCTGGGGGGTCAAGAATTTCTTCGACGCTGGTCGTGGCGGCCATGGCCATGTTTTCCCGACCGAACAGGGCTGGGTCCTGCCGGGAACGCTCTATTTCGACAACGACCGCCACTGCACCAACGCCGGCGGCATCGGTGCACTGGCGATCCGCATGGGCTCTGAAATCAACCGCGTACTCGCCACCGGAACCAACTGGACGCTTGTCCCCAAGTCGGTGAAACTAACGATCAGGGGCCGACTTCAGCCCGGCGTTTTCGCACGCGACCTGGGTTTCGTCATCGGCAGGAACCTTCAGCCCGAAGGCGCATTCGGCGTGGACATCGATTACAGGGTGCTGGAGTTTGCCGGTGAACTGAATCAGTTCGGACTCGCCGCCCGCATGTCCTTGTGCAGCACGCCAACCGAAATGCGGGCCATCGGCGTATTCTTTCCGCCGTCCGAAGATATTCTCGAATACGCCGGTGCGCGGGCCCGGCGACCGTTCACGCCGGTCTACGCCGACGCCGACGCGAACTATGATGCACAAGTGGAACTGAACGTCAGCATGCTGGCGCCACAGGTCGCACTTCCCGGAGGGCCGCACAAGGCCGCTGACTTGTCCACCGTCGCTGGCACGCCGGTCAGTCACACCTACATCGGTTCCTGCGCCTCAGGCATGTACGAAGACCTGGAAATCGCGGCCTCGATCCTGAAGGGACGGCGGCTTGCGCGTGGTGTCAGGATGATCGTGGTTCCAGGCTCCGAAGAATCGACGCGGCGGATGACACGCGAAGGATTGCTGGACATCTTCCATGATGCAGGCGCCATGGTCATCCCTTCCGGTTGTGGACCTTGCGCCAGCGGTCGTACCGGACTGATCGACTCCGGCGAAACGTCCATATCCACAGCCGTCGCCAATGGCGCGGGCCGGTTCGGCGCGAAGGATGCACAACTCTATCTGGGCAGCCCGGCGACGGTTGCAGCATCTGCCGTCACCGGACAGATTACCGACCCGCGGGAATTCCTGTAACCATGCCGGACCGACCCTTGATCGCTCATAATCACCCATGGAAAACCTGCGAACGGTACGTCGCATGAGCATGACTGCAGTCGAAAAAGTGCTGGCCGTGAAAAGCGGGCGCAGCACCGTGAAGCCGGGAGACGTGGTCTCTCCGGATCCGGACTTCATCATGATCCACGACGGCGTGGTGATGAGCGCCAAGCACGAACTCGACGCGCTGGGCATCACCCGCCTCGCGACGCCGGACAAGGTGCTGATGGTCACCGACCACGACGTGATCTACGGTAGCGCGCGCGCCGCCGAGCGCGGGGCCTTCAACCGCAGGGCCGCCGCGCAGTGGGGCGTGAAGCATTTCTACGACGTCGGCCGCGGCGGCCACGGCCACATTTTCCCGATGGAGTCCGGCCTGCTGCTGCCCGGCATGTTCTATTTCGACAACGACCGCCACGCCACCAACGCTGGCGCGATCGGCGCCTTCGGCTTCCGCATCGGCACCGAGATCAGCCGCGTGCTTGCCACCGGCACCAACTGGGTGATGGTGCCGAAGACCGTGCGGCTGACGCTGCGCGGCCTGCTCAAGCCTGGCGTGCACGCCCGCGACATCGGTTTCCGTTTCGCCGCGCTGCTCAAGCAAGGCGGCCTCGCCGCCGACCTCGACTACCGGGTGCTCGAATACGCCGGGGACCTCGAACAGTTCGACCTCGCCGCGCGCGCGGCCCTGTGCTCGACGCCGACCGAAATCCGCGCCTACGGCGTGTTCGTGCCCCCGTCGGAAGCTATCCTCGAACACGCGCGCTCGAAAGCGCAGCAGCCATTCACGCCGGTGTACTCCGATGCCGGTGCCCGCTACGACGCGGACCTGGCGATGGACATCTCCGTGCTGGAGCCCCAGGTGTCCCTGCCCGGCAGCGTCGAGAATGCGGTCGACGTTTCACGCGTGGCAGGCACGGCCGTCGACCATGCCTTCATCGGCTCCTGCGGCTCGGGCATGTGGGAGGACCTGGTCACCGCGGCCGGCATCCTCAAGGGCCGGCGCCTCGCGCCGAACGTGCGGCTGTTCATCGCCCCCGGTTCGGAAGCCACCAACCGCAGGCTGGCGGCCGAAGGACTGCTCGGTATATTCATCGAAGCCGGCGCGGTAATGCTGCCGCCGGGCTGCGGCCCCTGCAACGACGCGGTGATCGGCCCGGTGCATTCCGGCGAAGTGTCGATCTCCACGGCGACCAACAACAACGCCGGGCGTTTTGGCGCGAGGGATGCAAAACTCTATCTCGGCAGTCCGGCGACAGTGGCCGCATCGGCAGTGGCGGGAAAAATCACCGATTCACGGACATTGTGAATTTGAAAACCTCAAAACCTTGAGCCACTGAGGACACAGAGTTCACAGAGAATAACCGAAACGGGAAAACTTTACTTTTCTGGCATTAATCCACTGAATTCCAAAATTAACTAATGAGAAATCACAACTACGTCATTGACTCGCAGCTCTCTGTGTCCTCTGTGGCTAACGCTTTTATCTTGGATAGCTGCCATGCCAACTGAATTCCAATGGATCCTGAAAGGCCGTTGCTACAAACTCGGCCACGATGTCTGGCATGCCGGCGGCGTGGTGCCAAACTGGGTCATCACTGGACGCCACTTTGATGCCAAGGACATCATCCCGCACCTGTTCGAGGAAACCGATCCGGGTTTCCACACCCGCTGCAAGCCCGGCGACATCATCGTCACCGGAAAAAATTTCGGCATGGGCCCGAAAATGAACGGCTATATCGCGATGCAGGCGCTGGGGCTCGGCCTCGTCTGCGAATCGATGCCCTTCCTCGCCTACCGCGCCGCCATCGGCTGCGGCGTTCGGGTGATGACCGACTGTGTCAACGTCACCGAAATGTGCGAGACCGGCGATGAACTCGAAATCAATTTCCGCGACGGATTTTTCATCAACCGGACCCGCGACATCCAGCGCGAATATCCGCCGATTCCCGATACGTTGATGGAAATCGTCGAACTCGGCGGCAATGCCGGCTGGCTGCGGCAATGGCAGGCCCAGCGCAACACCACAGCATCACCATGACCGGACACCTGGACGAGTTCGGCCAGCCCATCGGTTTCCCGCTGCCCGGCTGGACCCCGCCGCCGCTGCCGCCGCGCGCAACCCTGGCCGGCATTTACAGCCGCGTCGAACCGCTGGACGCCGCGCGCCACGCCGCCGATTTCCATGCCGCCAACCAGCTGGAACCGGACCTGCGCGGCTGGACCTACCTGACCTACGGCCCGTTTGCCACGGACGAAGACTGCCTGCGCTGGGCCGAACGCTCGGCGCAACGCCAGGATTACCTGTTCCACGCCATCATCGACCTGGAAAGCGGCAGGGCCGCGGGCATGGCGGCCTACATGCGCATCGACCCGGCCAACGGCTGCATCGAAATCGGCGGCATCAAGTACACGCCGCTGATCGCGCAGCAGCCGGCCGCCACCGAAGCCATGCACCTGCTGATGAAAAACGTGTTCGCGCTCGGCTACCGCCGCTGCGAATGGAAATGCGACGCGCTGAACGCGCCGTCGCGCGCCGCCGCGCTGCGGCTGGGCTTTTCGTACGAAGGCGTGTTCCGCCAGGCGGTGGTCACCAAGGGCCGCAACCGCGACACCGCCTGGTATGCGATCACCGACAGCGATTGGACGGCCGTCAAAGACGCGCACGAACAATGGCTGGACCCGGAAAACTTTGACGCCGAGGGCCAGCAGATCGTCAGGCTGTCGGGACTTACCGCGCCGCTGCGCAAGTGCATCGGCTGACGGAATCCATTTAACTATTTGTTTTTATTAATATTTTTTGACTTTCTCGCTTGCGCCTCACGCACAATGCGGCGCAGTGCATCCGCATACGGCACGCCGGAAAAACATACGTTGTTGCCCATCGCATGCGGATGCAGGTCGGGATTGGCATTGGCTTCGAGAAATACCAGCCGCCCGTCCGGTGTCAGCCGGTAATCGATGCGGCCATAGTCGCGCTGCTTCAGCGCATGGAATATCGCGCGGCTGGCCGTCTCGACGTCACGCGCGAGGTTGCGCGACAGCTTCGCCACCCGCCAGCGCACGCGCCAGCGGTTGCGGTAGGCGCCGTCGTTCTTCAGCTTGTATGAAGCGAATTCCGGCGCGCCGCGCCCGCGCCGCCCGATCACCAGTTCGACCCCGGGCATCACCTGCGGGGCATTGCCGAGCAGCGCCACGTAAAGATCACGGCCTTCGATGAACTCCTCGCAGATCAGCGGACCGGCAACGCGCCGGCGCAGCACGCGCACACGTTTCACCAGCTCGCGCTCGTTTTTCACCAGCGAATTGACCCGCACCTCGTCCGAACCGTCGCCGAACTGCGGCTTGACGATCAGCGGGTACGGCACGCGCGGATTGCGGATCGGACCGCGCCCGGGAATCACGAAGTAGCGCGGTACCGCCACGCCGAGGTCGGCGACAATGTGCTTGGACAGCGCCTTGTCGCGCGCCAGGCGCAGGCCCACCGGGCCGGTACCGGTGTACGGAATGCCGAGCAGGTCGAGCAGGCCGGCAATCGCCGCGTCCTGGCTGCGGTCAAGGTCCACGCATTCGGTGAGGTTGAACACCAGCGCCGGCTTCAGCGCCCGCAGCTCGGTGATGGTCGGCTGCACCGCGGCGTCGAAGGGCACGACAGTGACTTTCATGCGCAGTGCGCACAGTGCTTCCAGCACGTAGGCCTCGACGCTGCTGCGTTCGGGCACGAAACGGCCGCTGCACTTGCGCTCCCCCGCCTCGGCATCGACCAGCAGCGCAATATCGCAGCGAATGTCTCCTGCATCCGTTCTGCCGCGCATCGTTGCCAGCTTTTTTTCACGCGTCATGCGGCGATTTTACCGCGAAAAAAAAGCGGACCCCGCTGGAGTCCGCGTTCGATGAAGTTGAAACGATCAGGCAATACTCAGACCTGCCTCGTTCATGGCCTGCACGACCCGCTCCGGCAACAGCGGCTGCTGGCGCAGCCGCACCCCGGTCAACTGGTAAAGCGCGTTGGCGATCGCCGAGGGCACCAGAGGAGTGGCCATTTGTCCAGCACCGGTCGGATGGTTCGGCGTCTGCACCAGCTTGATATGGATATCGGGAATGTCCTTCATGCGCGGCACATGATAATCAAAGAAATTCGACTGCTGCACGAGACCGCCGGCAACATCGATATGCTCGGTCAGGGCCAGACCCAGGCCATAGACAATAGAGCTTTCGGTCTGGGCAATGATATTGTCCGGCTGAATTGCAACACCGCAGTCGATCACGCACCAGAAATGATGCACCCGTATGCGGCCATCCTTACCCAGCGACACTTCGGCCACTCCGGCAAGCTGTGTGCCGGAATAGTCGAGATAGGCCACGCCCAAACCGCGACCTTCACGCTTGCGTTTCCAATCCGACAGCTTTGCGACTTCTTCCAGCACATGACGGCCGCGTTTTCCAAGCGCAGTACCGGCAAGCTGGCGAATGCGGAATTCCAGCGGATCAACCCCCAGTTTCACTGCCACTTCATCCATGAATACTTCGTTGGCAAAGCTGTTCTGGCCGACTCCGATCGCACGCAGCGGCGCCGTGCGGATGCCCGTTGGCTGCTGCAGGCCCTCGGCCAGGCGGTGCGGAATGCCGTAAGTCGGCAGTTCAGTGCCGCGCATTGCGATGTTGTCGCGGCCCTTGGATGCCTTGAACCGCACCGGATCCATGAACGCGAGCGCCTCGTCGCTCACCACGCGGTGATGCCAGGCAACGATTTTTCCCTTGCCGTCCACCGCGGCGCGGATGCGGTTCACGTACTGCGGGCGGAAGCGGCCGTTCCTGACATCGTCCTCGCGGGTCCACAGCACCTTCACCGGCCTGCCCGCGGCTTTGGACATCAACGCGGAATCCACCGTGAACTCAAGATCACGGTTGCCGCGGCGACCGAACCCGCCGCCCAGCAGCATGCCGTGGAACTTCACTTTCGCCGGCGCCATTCCCAGCGCCGCGGCCACAGCATCGACAGCGATGGTCTGGCTTTGCGTACCGCACCAGATTTCACACCCGTCCGCCGTCACCGAGGCCACCGAGTTGAGCGGCTCCATCTGGGCGTGGTAGGCGTAGTCGGCGCGGTATTCACCCTCGATCACCGTGGACGCCTTGCCGAGTTCGGCCACCGCCTGCCCGACCGTTTCCCAGGCCACGCCCTTGATCCCGTCGTCACCGGCAATGCGCGCGAACGTCTCGAAGCCGCTGCTGCTGGAGTGTTTCCAGCCCCGCGCCGCGCGCGCCCAGGTCACCTTGAGTGCCTGCTTGGCCTTGAACGCCGCCCACGGATTGGTCGCGATGACGCCGACGCCATATTTCAGCGGCACGATCTGCAGAACACCGTCGATCGCACGCGCCGCGCGGTCGTCGATCTGCGCTGGACCCGCACCGTCGACCGGTTCGCGCAGGATCGCGCCGTAAACCATGCCCGGCACCTGCACGTCGATGCTGTATTGCGCCGTGCCGTTGACCTTGCCCGCGACGTCCACGCGCGCAACATCCCTGCCGATCAGCCGGAACTCCGCCTTTGCAACCGGTTCGACCATGACTTCCGGTGCCTGGGCCGGCACTTTCGCGAACGCGGCGATCTCACCGTACGACAACCGGCACCCGGTTTTAGTGTGCACGGCAAAACCCGGCTGGCTGACCACCTCGGCAAGCGGCACGCCCCAGCGCTGCGCCGCGTTGTCGAGCAGCACGTAGCGCACCTGTGCACCGAACTGCCGCAGGTTGTTGAAATAACCCCGCACGGTCGCGCTGCCGGCGGTGTACTGCAGGTAACGGAATGCCGGATTGCCGTAGATCTTGTTGTCCGGCGGAGCGGCGACGATGCGCACCTTTGCCCAATCCACGTCCATTTCCTCGGCGACGATCAATGGCAACGCCGTCAGGGAACCCTGGCCCATCTCGGCCGCGGGCGACATGATCGCCACCGTACCGTCGGCAAACAGGGTCACCCAGTTGTTAAGCTTGATGCTGCCGGTTGCCGCCTCCGCTGCACCCGTAATGAAGTTCTGCAGCACCGGGGCGCCGGCAGCAATGCCAAACGTCAGACCCGCAGCGCCGGTCATGAAACGGCGGCGGCCGGCATTTTCGGGGATGCCGCTGCGCCCGGATTTTACGGTGGAGTTGCTCATGAGAAATCTCCCTTCGCAGCACGCTCAATTGCACGCGCAATACGCACATAGGTGCCGCAGCGGCAGATGTTGGTATTCATGTATTCGACGATTTCGTCGCGGTTAGGACGGGGATTCTGTTTCAGAAGGCCCGCGGCACGCATGATCTGGCCGGACTGGCAGTAGCCGCACTGGGGCACCTGCTCGGCACGCCACGCCTTCTGCAGTGGATGACTGGAATCGGGAGACAAACCTTCGATGGTAGTCACCTTTTTCCCGGCGACATCCTTCAGCGCATGCAAACAGGACTGGGTCGGCTCGCCGTCGAGGTGCACGGTACAGGCGCCGCACTGGCCGACTCCACAGCCGAACTTGGTTCCGGTGAGCTTGAGTTCTTCGCGCAACACCCACAGCAGCGGGGTATCGGGTGCCGCGGTGACAGACAGCTGCCTGCCGTTGACGTTCAATGCCACGGTAATGTTGCTCATGTGCCTCCTCCTTGTGCGTAGCTGAGACACTTCCCCGAGGCCCGCGCGGTCCGATAGCCGCGACGTGTGCCGAAGACGATTCTAATCCAACCGATTGAACTTGCAGCGCATGATTTCAGTGCGGATGCTGCATCTCCAAGTCATTGTTTTTATTGAAAAATTTATTGACCCGCGCGGAACAGCCCGCGCGGCGCGCGATGCAGGCGTTCGAACCCGTCGCGCGTGACACGGACCAGTTCGCCGACCTGCACGCCGGCGCGTTTCGATTCGTCGGCATCGGTGGTGATGACATTGGGCTGGATCACCACTGTCATGTTTTCCTCAAGCGTCATCTCCGGCAGTTGTCCGGCCATGCGGCTCTTCGTGCCGACGATGGGCTGGAAATAACCGCCGCCGAAGCCGTGCATCAGGTCGTCACACACCGTGTAACCCCTGCTTTCGATGACACCGGTGGCGTCGAGGATCTGCTGCATCGTCGTGCCGTGGCGGATTACCGCGGTCACCGCGTCGAAGGCCGCCTCCGCAGTGTCGTGCAGGTCGCGGTAGAGCGGTGACGGATCGGCGTCCACGGTAAAAGTGCGCAGCACCTGCCCCGCGTAATCCCACCAGAACGCCGACAGCTCGCAGAACACCACGTCGCCGGGCTGCACCCGGCGCGGCGAATGATGCTGCGGCGGCACGAAGATGTGGGGCTGGTCCATCGCGGTGACGCCGATGTAATGGATCATCGTCGTACCGCCGTGTCTGACATAGGCGCCCTCGACGATGGCGCCGAGTTCGCGTTCGGTGAGCCCCGGCCGGCATTCGGCCACCAGCGCGCGCAGTCCGGCATCGGACAGTGCCGCGCCTATGCGCAGCCAGTCGATTTCCTCTTCCGACTTGATCATGCGCAGCCGCACATATTCGGCGTCGAGGCCGGCGACGTCAAACCGGGCTTCGATCTGTTTGTACTTGGATGCCGGCAACGGTCCCATGATGCCGATGCGCTTCGCGCCGCGGCGCGCGAGTTCTTCGATGGTCTTGGCGATGCCCCGGTGTTCACCCCAGCGCACATCAACACCTTTGGCCAGTTTTTTTCCCAGCGGGAAATGATTGTGCCATTCCATGTGCATGACC
Organism: Burkholderiales bacterium; assembly: GCA_050250695.1. Lineage (GTDB taxonomy): Bacteria > Pseudomonadota > Gammaproteobacteria > Burkholderiales > SG8-41. The sequence goes on along the minus strand of JBFWOE010000023.1, from coordinate 109 downwards.
ATCTTCTCGCCGGGCCTGAAGATCACGTAGGCCTCGACCGTGCCCGGCCAGCCGGTGACCCATTGCGGCGCATTGCCGCTGCGGTGGTCGGTGACCACCAGCAGGTGGT
>JBFWOE010000022.1:0-29626 GCA_050250695.1 Burkholderiales bacterium | reverse complement strand
TGTCCGGAAATTCCCCTCTGCTGGTGCGCAAGGTTGCCGTGCTGGGCGCCGGCGTCATGGGCGCGCAGATCGCCGCGCACCTGGTCAATGCCCGGGTCCCGGTGGTGCTCTACGAACTGGCCGCCAAGGAGGGTGACCCCAACGGCAACGTGCTGAAGGCGATCGCCAACCTGAAAAAGCTCGAGCCCAGCCCGCTGGCGACCAAAGACCGTGCCGACCTGATCGCAGCCGCCAACTACGACCAGCATCTGGCGCAGCTCGCCGGATGCGACATCGTGATCGAGGCCATCTCCGAGCGCATGGACTGGAAGGCGGACCTCTACCAGAAAGTCGCGCCGCACCTCGGTGAGCACGCGATCTTCGCCAGCAACACTTCCGGGCTGTCGATCAACAGGCTCGCCGAGGCTTTCCCGCAGGCGCAGCGCGCGCGTTTCTGCGGCGTGCATTTCTTCAATCCGCCGCGCTACATGCACCTGGTGGAGCTGATCCCCTGCGCCGGCACCGATGCCGGCATCCTCGACGACCTCGAACGCTTCCTGGTGACCACGCTGGGCAAGGGGGTGATCCGCGCCAAGGACACGCCGAATTTCATCGCCAACCGCGTCGGCGTGTTCTCGATGCTGGCGACCATGCACCATGCCGAGCGCCTCGGCATCGGTTTCGACACCGTCGATGCGCTGACCGGTTCGCTGATCGGGCGGCCGAAAAGCGCGACCTTCCGCACCGCCGACGTGGTCGGCCTCGACACCTTCGCGCACGTGGTCCACACCATGCGTGACACGCTGCCGGACGATCCCTGGCACAAATACTACGGCATACCTCCGTGGCTGCAGTCGCTGATCGACAAGAAGGCGCTGGGCCAGAAAACGCGCAAGGGCGTCTACCAGAAAGTCGGTCGTGACATCCAGGTGCTCGACCTGAAAACCGGCGATTACCGCATCTCCGACGGCAGGGCCGACGAGGCGGTCGTCGAAATCCTGAAAAACCGGAACGCGATGGAGCGTTTCGCGCAGCTGCATGATTCCGGCCATCCGCAGGCGCAGTTCATCTGGTCGATTTTCCGCGATTCCTTCCACTACTGCGCGCTTCACCTCGATGCGATCGCGAACAACGCACGCGACCTCGATTTCGCGATCCGCTGGGGTTTCGGCTGGGACAAGGGCCCGTTCGAAATCTGGCAGGCCGCGGGCTGGCGCCAGGTGTCGGCGTGGATCGCCGAAGACATCGCCGCGGGCAGGGCGATGGTGACTGCTCCTCTGCCAGCCTGGGTCACCGAGCCGCAGCGCACCGGCGTGCACCGGCCCGAGGGCTCCTGGGCGCCGTCTTCCGGCAATTACCAGTCCCGTTCTGCGCTCGCCGTTTACAAGCGCCAGCCGTTTCCGGATCGCCTGCTCGGTGAGGAGCGCGAGTACGGCACGACGATATTCGAAACCGAAGGTGTGCGCTGCTGGCACACCGGCGACGACATCGCCACCGTCAGTTTCAAGAGCCGCATGCATGCCATCGGCGACGACGTGCTCGAAGGCGTGCAGCAGGCGATTGATGAGGCGGAGCGCGGTTACGCCGGCCTGGTGATCTGGCAGACCGAGCCGCCGTTCTCGATCGGAGCCAACCTGAAAAAATCGCCCGCCGGGGGCGGCGCGCCGCGGGCCAAACCTTCTGCGCTGGGCAAACTGTTCAAGAGCGTGAAAAAGGAGGCCGAATCGCTGGCGCTGAAGGCGGCGCGCCAGCTGGGCGTCGCCGACCAGCTGATGGCCGGCAAACTGGCCGAGGTCGAACACCTGGTCGAGCAGTTCCAGGTCACCACTCAGATGCTGAAGTACTCGATGGTGCCGACGGTGGCCGCGGTCGACGGACTCGCGCTGGGCGGCGGCTGCGAATTCATCATGCACTGCGACCGCGCGGTGGCCAGCCTCGAGAGCTACATCGGCCTGGTCGAAGTCGGCGTCGGCCTGCTGCCTGCTGGCGGCGGCTGCAAGGAATTCGCTATGCGTGCCGCAGCGGACGCCAAGGGCGGCGACATTTCGCCCTTCCTGCAGAAATATTTCAGGGCGGTGGCGATGGCAGAGGTCGGGCGCAGCGCGGAACACGCGCGTGAGATCGGATACCTGCGTGCCACCGACCGCGTGGTGATGAACCGCTTCGAACTGCTCGAAATCGCCAAGGCCGAAGTTCGCGCGATGGCCGCAGCCGGTTACCGGCCGCCGCTGCGCGCAAAGGCGATCCCGGTGCTGGGCCGCAGCGGCATCTCGACCATCCGCGCCTTCATGGAAAACATGCGCGCCGGCGGCCATATTTCGGAGCACGATTATCTGATCGGCACCAAGGTCGCCACCGTGATGTGCGGCGGCGACATCGAGGGCGGCAGCCTGGTCGACGAACAGTGGCTGCTCGACCTCGAGCGCCGTCATTTCATGGAATTGATTGCCACCGAAAAAACGCAGGCCCGGATCGAGCACATGCTGAAGACGGGCAAACCGCTGAGGAACTAGTGATTGGTGATTGGTAAATGGTGATTGGTGATTGGCGGGCGAGTGCTGCGTTTTTGCCAATGACCATTTACCAGTCACCAGTTACTGCATGACAAGAGGTGTCAAATGACCCGACAAGTACAGGATGCCTACATCGTAGCCGCGACGCGCTCGCCGGTGGGCAAGGCGCCGCGCGGCATGCTGAAAAACGTGCGGCCCGACGACCTGCTGGCCCATGTGCTGAAAAGTGTCGTGGCACAGTGCCCCGGTCTTGACCTGCACGAAGTCGGAGATGTCATCACCGGCTGCGCGATGCCGGAGGGCGAGCAGGGCATGAACGTCGCGCGCATCGGCCTGCTGCTGGCCGGATTTCCCGACACCGTGCCCGGCGTCACCATCAACCGTTTCTGCTCATCCGGCGTTCAGGCCGTGGCCGACGCCGCTGCGCGCATCCGCCTGGGCGAAGCCGACGTGATGATCGCCGCCGGCACCGAGAGCATGAGCATGGTGCCCATGGGCGGCAACAAGCCGACCTTCAGCCCGGCGATATTCGAGAAGGACGAGAATTTCGCGATTGCCTACGGCATGGGCATCACCGCCGAACGCGTCGCCGACCAGTGGAAAATCAGCCGCGAAGACCAGGACCTGTTCGCCGCCGAGAGCCACCGCCGCGCGCTGTGGGCCACCGACAGCGGTGAATTCAGCAATGAAATCACGCCGTACACCCTGAACGAACGTCTGCCGGACCTGCAGACGCGCGAAGTCGCCGTGTGCACCAGGCAGCTGCAGAACGACGAAGGCCCGCGCCGCGACACCTCGCCCGAAGGCCTGGCGAAACTGCGTCCGGCATTTGCGGTGAAGGGCAGCGTCACTGCCGGCAACAGCTCGCAGACTTCCGACGGCGCCGGCGCGGTGGTGCTGATGAGCGAGACCGCACTGAAACGCTACAACCTGCAGCCGCTGGGACGTTTCCTTGGTTACGCGGTGGCCGGAGTGCCGCCGGAGGTGATGGGCATAGGTCCGGTGAAGGCGATACCGAAAGTGCTGGAGCAGAGCGGTCTCAAACTCGATCAGCTCGACTGGATAGAACTCAACGAAGCCTTCGCCGCGCAGTCGCTGGCGGTGATCCGCGAACTCGGGCTCGATGCGGCGAAGGTCAATCCGCTGGGCGGCGCGATTGCACTCGGCCATCCATTGGGCGCCACCGGCGCGATCCGCGTGGCGACGCTGATGCACGGCCTGCGCCGGCACAAGAAGAAGTACGGCATGGTGAGTATGTGCATAGGCACCGGCATGGGGGCGGCGGGGGTTTTTGAATCGTTCTGAGCGGATCTTTCCGGGAATGAAAAAATATCAATTAAAACAAATACTTGCGATATGCGTGCTGGCGCTGCTGCCGGGCGTCGCGCCGGCGCTGGAACTCGAAGGCGTCAAGGTACCGGGCAGCGTGCAACTGAAAGAAGGCGGGGCGGTGTTGCCGCTCAACGGTGCGGGCGTGCGTACCAAGTTTTTTTTCAAGGTCTATGTCGGTGCGCTGTATCTCGAACAGAAGACAAAATCCGCGTTGTCGGCGATCGGTGGCGCGGGTTTCAGGCGCGTCGCCATGTACATGCTGCGCGACCTGGGAGCCGATCAATTCGTCGAGGCGCTGGAGGACGGGCTGAAGAACAATAATTCCGCCGCAGACCTGGCGCGGTTCGATGCGCCGGTCAGGCAACTGCGGGGAATATTCGATGCGCTTAAAACGGCGAGAACCGGCGACGTGATTTTCCTCGATTACCTGCCCGGCGCCGGCACCCGTATCACCGTCAACGGCGGCATCAAGGGCATGATCGCCGGCGATGATTTCAGCCGCGCATTGCTGCGCATCTGGCTGGGTGACAATCCCGCCGACAGCGACCTCAAGCAGGGCATGCTCGGCGGCTGATCAGGCGTTTTTCAGCGCGTTGATCGGGCGCGGGCGGGATATCCCGAATCCCTGCACGAAACCGAAACCGATGTTGCGCAGCCTGGCCAGCACTTCGCGGTGTTCGACGTTCTGGGCGATGGTGCGGATGCCCAGCCGCTGGCAGGTCAGGCTGATGGCTTGGGCGCGGGCGAAGTCTCCGGGACTTTTCAGGATGTTCTGGATGATGCTGCCGTCGACCTTCAGGTAATCGATCGGCAGGTCCTTGATGTGGTTGAAGGAGATCTTGACGCTGCCGAAATTGTCCAGCGCAAAAAGGCAGCGCAGCGGCTTCAGGTTCGCAATGAAATGTTGTACCGCGTCAGGCTGCGCCAGCAGGTCCGGTTCGGTGATTTCAAAACACAGGTTGCTGCCGGGCATTTTTGAGGCTTCGATGTGTCTGCGCACGTACACCGAAAAATCAGGATTGCGGATGGAATCGATCGACAGGTTGATGAAGCATACCGGCGGGTTGGGGCGCGTCGCGCGCCAGGCAAGGGTGTGGGCGACAACCCAGCGGTCGATGTCCTCGAGCATGCCCAGCGCTTCGGCCACGGGGAAAAATCCGCCCGGCGGCAGCATGTTGTCCTCCTCCTCGCGCAGCCGCAGCAGCACCTCGCAGTAGTAGGGGCCGGGCGCGCCGGCCTGCAGCGAATGGATGCGTTGCGCGTAGAGCAGGAAATGATCATCCGCCAGCGCGGTTTTCAGGCGTTCGGCCGGATCGGACCAGCCGAGGATGTCCTCGGTGATCGCGCGCAGGTAGACCGAGTGGCCGTCTGGGGTTCCTGATCTGGACATTGTGGCTGAGCTGTTTTCTCCGGTGTTATCAGCGGGGATCACGACGGCGTTTATGCTGCGTTCCGCCCATTTTCGCGCAATCCGCCTACATGTTGGGGTAATTCGGCCCGCCGCCTCCTTCCGGCGTGACCCAGACGATGTTCTGCGTCGGATCCTTGATGTCACAGGTCTTGCAGTGCACGCAGTTCTGGGCGTTGATCTGCAGCCGCGGGTTGATGCCGTCATCGTTGCGCACGATCTCGTAGACGCCGGCCGGGCAGTAACGCTGTTCCGGCGCGTCGTACAGCTCCAGGTTGACGTTGACCGGCACTGACGGGTCTTTCAGCGTCAGGTGCGCCGGCTGGTCCTCGTTGTGGTTGGTGTTGGAAATGAACACCGAGGACAGGCGGTCGAAGCTGATCACGCCGTCCGGTTTCGGGTATTCGATTGGCGCGCATTCGGTCTTGCGCTTCAGCGTTTCGTGGTCGGCGTGGCCGTGGTGCAGCGTCCACGGCGCCTTGCCGCGGAACAGCACCTGGTCTATGCCCACCATCAGCGTGCCGGTGTAGAGGCCCTTGCTCATCCACGGCTTGAAGTTGCGCGCCTTGTGCAGTTCCTCGTGCAGCCAGCTTTTGCGGAAGGCTTCCGGGTAGGCCGCGAGTTCCGGCTGCGGCGTGCCCGACTTCAGCGCGGCAAACGCGGCCTCGGCGGCGAGCATGCCCGACTTGATCGCGGCATGGCTGCCCTTGATGCGCGAGGTGTTGAGGAAACCGGCATCGTCGCCGACCAGGCAGCCGCCGGGGAAGGTCAGCTTCGGCAATGACTGCAGGCCGCCCGCGGAAATCGCTCGCGCGCCGTAGGCGATGCGCTTGCCGCCTTCGAGGAAGCTGCGGATCGACGGATGCGTCTTGTAGCGCTGGAATTCCTCGTACGGGCTGAGGTACGGATTCGTGTAGCCGAGGCCGACCACGAAGCCGATCGCGACCAGGTTGTCTTCAAGGTGGTAGAAAAACGAGCCGCCGTAGGTGTCGTTCTGCAGCGGCCAGCCGGCAGTGTGCATCACCAGGCCCGGCTGGTGTTTCTCCGGCCGGATTTCCCACAATTCTTTCAGGCCGATGCCGTAGACCTGCGGATCGACGCCCTCGCGCAGCCGGAATTTTTCCTGCAGCTGCTTGCCGAGGTGGCCGCGGCAGCCTTCCGCGAAAAAGGTGTATTTCGCATGCAGTTCCATGCCGCGCTGGTGAGCATCGGTGGGTTTGCCGTCCTTGCCTATGCCCATGTCGCCGGTGGCGACGCCGCGCACCGCGCCTTTGTCGTCAAACAAAACCTCGGCTGCGGCAAATCCGGGAAAGATCTCCACGCCCAGCGCCTCGGCCTGCTGGCCCAGCCAGCGGGTGACGTTGGCGAGGCTGACCACATAATTGCCGTGGTTCTGGAAACACTGCGGCAGCAGCGCCGACGGCACCTGGAAAGAGCCGCCTGCGGTGAGGAACATGAAACGATCCTCGCTCACCGGCGTGTTCAGCGGTGCGTCCTTTTCCTTCCAGTCGGGGATCAGTTCGTTCAGTGCCACCGGGTCCATCACCGCGCCGGAGAGGATGTGCGCGCCGACCTCGGAGCCTTTTTCGAGCACACAGACGCCGACTTCATGGTTGTGCTCCGCCGCCAGCTGCTTGATGCGGATCGCCGCACCCAGGCCCGCAGGCCCCGCGCCGACGATGACGACGTCGTACTCCATGGCTTCGCGTTCAGACACGTTTCACTCCCCTGATGAAAGTGCTTCGATTATAACGCCGGGTCCGCCGTCAGCCGGCGGATACGGCGTCGGCGCAGGCAATGCCGCTGCGCACCGCGGCTTCGATCGTCGCCGGGTAATCGCCGGCGGTGTAATCTCCGGCAAGGAAAAAATTACTGCAGGCGGTGACCGGTGACGGACGCTGCAGGTCCGGCGTGCAGCTGAAGGTCGCGCGTTTTTCGGCGATCACGCGATGCCAGCTGAGCGGCGGCAGGGCTCCGAAATTTTTCGCGAGGTCGGCGACCACGCGCCCCGCCAGCGCATCCTGCCGTTCACCGACATGTTCTTCGGAAGCGCTGATCACCGCGCCGACCAGGCCGCGCTGGCCGCAGATCGCCTCGCGATCGAAAATCCACTGCGCCGGGCTGCCGGCGATGCCGGTCATGGGCGCGGGCAGTTTCACCGGGCCGTCGAACTGCAGCCAGATCGAGTGGATCGGTTCGTACTGCAGTGCCTCGATCTGCGCGCGCGCGGCGGCGAGGGCAGGGAGGTCAGTGAGCAATGCCGCGGCGCGGTGCGGCGCGACGGCGCAGATCACCTGTCCGAAACGGCGCACGCCGTTGCGCGTATGGATGTCGAAACCCGCGCCATTCTGCGTGATGCGTTCCACCGCCGTATTGAGTTCAACGTTGCCGCCGTGTTGGCGCACGAATTCCGCGGCCGGAACCGGGAACAGCGCACCGAGGTCCATGCGCGCCAGCAGCAGGTCGCTGGCCGCACGTTCTGCGCCCAGGCTGTCGCGCAGCACGTTGAGGAACACCTGCGCCGAGGCGCGCTCCGGTGGCGTGTTGAGCGCGGCGACACACAGTGGCGCCCATAAAAATTCAATTAAAACAACAGGTTGCATGTATTCCGAGAGCAGGGTAGTGACCGTGGTGTCGCGTTCCAGCCGGTAACGCCGTGCCTTCATTGCCTGCATGAAGCGGATTACCGCGAGTTTGTCGCTGAAGGAAATCCCTGATGCGCAGAGCAGGCCGGCAGCGACATGCAGCGGCGCCGGCAGCTTCGGCGCATGCAAGTGAAAGTGCTGATGGATGTTCAGGTCCAGCGGCAGCCGCAGGAAAGAATCGCGATCCGGCGCAACCGTTTTGATGAGTCGCAGCGTTTCGGTATACGCGCCGATCAGGATGTGCAGGCCGTTGTCGAGCGCGGAGTCGTTGACGGTGACACGACGCGCGCGGCCGCCCAGGGTGGGTGCGGCTTCAAACACCGTGGCCGCGATGCCGCGTCCGGCGAGTTCCACTGCCGCGGCCATGCCGGCGTAACCGCCGCCGATGATGGCGACGGTCATGGGTTCAGGCGGCGACAGCTTGTTTCGCCGCGGTTTTGCCGGCCCAGATTTTCGACGGCACCATCACGCTGCCCTCGAAAATGCGGCGCGCGGTGCGGATCAGTGCGGCGCGGCGCAGTTCCTGCTTGCCGTTCGTGAAATCGGCGTCGAGGTCGATCAGGATCATGCCCGAGGGATGTTCGATCTTCACCATGCCCTGCGGCGCCGGTTTCAGCGGCGCGATTTCAGCGGCCAGCGTGCCGGGGATCGCGCACGCCGAACTGATGCACACCGTGCCGGTGACCGGATGCGACTTGTGGCAGGTCTCGGGCACGAAATAACGCGAGCTGATGGTGCCGCCGTGGCGCGGCTTGGCCAGCAGCGCGAGCTTGGGCACCACGTTTTTCGAGACGTCGCCCATGCCCATCAGCTGGCCGGCTTTGCGGCGGATGGCTTCCATGCGTGCCATCAGCGCACGGTCCTGGTCCAGTTCCACCGCGGTTTCGTAACCGGTCTTGCCCAAGTCGGATGCGCGCATCATCACCAGCGGCATCGCGATGTCGACGCAGCTCACTTCGACGCCGTCGATCACGTCGCGCGGCTTGCCGGTCGGCAGCATTTTGCCGGTGACCGCGCCGATCGCGCTCTTGAAGTTGATGCCCACCGGTGCGGCGGTGCCGGGCACGCCGTCGATGGACGCGTCGCCTTCGTACTCGACCCGGCGTCCCGGCGTCTGCACGATGGCCTCGACCAGCGATGCGGTGTTGACGTTGTAGATGCGCACCTTCGTTTCGCCGTCCTGCGCCGGCACCAGCCCGGCGTCGATCGCGAACGGCCCGACGGCGACCAGCATGTTGCCGCAGTTGGGCTTGGTGTCGACGAACTTCTCGTGGATCTGCACCTGCGCGAACAGGTAGTCGACGTCGGCGTCGGGGCGCTGCGACTTGCTGATCATCGCCACCTTGCTGGTCACCGAATGCGAACCGCCGATGCCGTCGACCTGGATTTCGTGGGGCGAGCCCATGATGGCGAGCAGGACTTCGTCCCGGGTTGCGGTATCTTCGGGGAGGTCGCTGCGGAGCAGGAAGGGGCCTCTCGAGGTGCCGCCGCGCATGATTACGCAGGGGATTTTGGTTTGCATGTCGGACTCCTCGCCGCCGGGGCGACGTCGCTGGCAAATGTAGTTGTGATTATAGGCTGCGCGCCGAATCTGGTGGTTTGCGTTCCACATTTCAAAACCACTGTTCGCGCTTGACCGCGCAAAAACCCCGTTCGCCCTGAGCCTGTCGAAGGGTGAACGGATTTTCACCAGCAACCTTGATTTGGCCGGGGGGCAGCCCGGCGGCTGGTCACTTTTCTTGTCTCGCCAAGAAAAGTAACCAAAAGAAGGCGACCCTGCCTCGCCGCCCCTTCGGGGTCCCCTGCGTTGCTCGCGCGGCCGGGCGGCTGCCACCCAAGGTGACTTCCTTCGGGGCGCGGAACTCGCGCACCAGCTTCATGCGTGGTGAATGTTTGGGGCGGGAAATTTTAGTGGTGTTTCAACGTCCTGCGCGCTCGCACAGTCCTCGCCGACTACCCCCGGCCGCGCTGCGCTACTCGGCGGCTCAGAAGGGGGCAAATGATTCTAGAAATTTGCACTGTATCGACCTAAGGTATATTCAAATCTATGACTCCAGAAGAGAAGCGTGCACGTCGTCGAGAGCGGGACCGAGCGGCATATGCGCGAAACCCTGAAAAGTTTCGCGAGCTGGCGCGCAAGAACAGACTTAAACCTGGTGCAGCCGAAAAGCACAAGGAATACGCAAAAGCTTGGGCGCAGCGCAACGCAGAACGTGTAAAAGAACTCCGAAAAGCCAACTACGATAAGAATCGCGCTGAATATATTGAAAACGCACGAGTATGGAAAAAGCTTAATCCGGCGAGGGTGCTCGCCAGTCAGCGCTCTCGTGCTGTCATTAATCGCGAAAAGAACCGCGCAGCCCGCAAAGCTTGGGAGCAGAGAAATCCCGACAAGGCGTTAGAGAGCTTTAAGCATTATCGGGAACGTAACCGCGTGAAAATCCGCGCGCGCCTAACGGTTTCTAAGCAGGGTCGCGAAAAGCGTCGTGTGCTCTGGGCGAACCAAGATGCCATTCACGAAATCTACCGGCTAGCAGAGCTCATGACGCAGACTACTGGGCGCCCGCATGTCGTAGACCACATTATTCCACTGCAGGGTCGTGCAGTGAGTGGCCTGCATGTCGAAACGAATCTTCGCGTAATCGAGCGCGCTGAGAATGCGCGAAAACATAACTATTGGGAAAGTCCGGGATGGCAGCGCCCCGGAGAAGAGGAAGATCCTATCGTAAAACCAAGGCAGGGGAGTCTTTTCTAACTAGGACTTTGATCTTGAGATAATGGGTTGGCGCGGCCTGTGCTTGAGGTTGACGAGATGCCCATTGTTCCGCTTGAGGGATTGCATCCAGCCGCGCTCGAATTCGTTGAATTCCGCGGTACCAGTTCGGTAAGGATTTCGATATTTCCCGCGGTCCTCGAAGTACTTCTTTGCGCCCAACTTAATAATTTCTCGTAAGTCCATAAGTCATTGCTACGAAGTAGCAATCCTCCGCTCGGTTATTTCTTCGTAAGGGTTTAACCCTTAATCGGCTTCACGCTCCCGCAGTCACTCCCCAGCCACTTGCCCTGGGCGTCCATGGTCATGGTGCCGGGCTGGCGGCCGCCGGTCATTTTCATGTTCATGGTGTAGGACTCGGGGTTGTTCACCGTTACGGTGCCTTCGCCGCTGGAGGGCGGGTTGCTGCAGGTGAACTTGAATCTGGTGGTGTTGCCGCTGCGTTGCAACTGTTCCTGCCTGCAGTCGTTCTGCGCGGGCGGGGCTTCGTTGCGCGCGGCCATTTCCCTGGTGATGCAGATGCGGGTGGACATGCCGCCGCCCGCACCGGGGTTCATCTGGACGCCCTGTTTGGCCAGCATGTCTTCCATCATCTTGCGCTGTTCGGGCGGCATCGAGGCCATCTGTTTCTGCATCTGCTCCATCGCTGCTGCCATTTTCGCGCCGGTGTCGCCGCTGCCGCCCATCTTGTTGGTGATTTCCCACAGGCCGGGTTTCATGGTCTGCGCCGCGACCGGCAGTGCGGTGAGCGCGGCGCCTAGGAGGGTGGCGATGGCGAGGGCGGCGCGGCGGCCGGTCGTGTTGGTGTTCATGATGACTCCTGTATGCGTATGGGTTGTGGCTGCAGTCTGATTCTAGCGCTGATTGCGCCGCCCATATATTGATCTGCGGCTTTCTGCGCGTGCTTTCCGCGGTATCCTGCGCCTTCCCGCTGCGCTTGTCACCGCGTGGCGACAACAACAACGCATTACTGGAGAGAGCCATGGCGCAGGCAGCCACCATACCCGTCGCACAGAATGTTCCCGATCTCGGTTACCGCGTGGTGCCGGACATATTCACGCTGCCGGAGGGCATGAACACCGGACCGTGTTCGGCGGTGGCGGTGCGCAAAAACGGCAACATCCTGATCTTCACCCGCAGCGAGCAGGCGCTGATGGAGTTCAATCCGCAGGGCATGTACCTGCGTGCGCTGGGCCGCGGCATGTTCGATAATCCGCACGGCTTGAGGCTCGACGCCGAAGGCAACATCTGGCTGACTGACACGGTCGCGCACATCGTCGTCAAGATGAATGCCGAGGGCCGCATCCTGATGGTGCTGGGTGTGAAGGGCCGCGCCACCGACTGGCACCAGGCCGGGCACCTGCGCTGTTTCAACGAACCCAACGACATTGCCTTCGGACCGAAAGGGGAGTTTTACGTGACCCAGGGCCACGGCAAGGGCGAGTCGCGGGTGATCAAGTTCGACAGGGACGGCGAATTCCTGACGACCTGGGGCGGCGAGGGCAAGGCGCCGGGCGAATTCAACCAGCCGCATGCGGTGCTGGTGGATCCGAAGGGGCAGGTCATCATCGCCGACCGTTCCAACCAGCGGCTGCAGGTGTTCGATGCCGACGGAAAATTTCTGCGCGAGAAGCAGCATCCGGGCACGCCCTGCGGGCTGTGCCTGATGAGCGACGGCAAACACATCATGATGGCGCACGGCCACACCGGGCGCATCATGAAGCTCGACATGGATCTCGAACTGCTCGCCGCCACCGGCGGCCAGGGCAAGGGCCCCAACCGTTACGGCGAGGCGCATTACCTCGCGCTGGATGCGCAGGACAATATTTACGTGGCGGATACCCTGAACTGGAACGTGCAGAAGCTGGTCAAGGCCTAGGTATATCGTAAATATTTGTTTTTATTGATATTTTTATGCTGCCGTCATCCTGCATGAACGCGGAATGACGGCAGCCGGCGCGGTTCAGCGCCCGTAGAATTTTTTCACCGTGTCTTCGGCGACCTGTTGCAGGAAGGCGGCGTCTTCCTTGCTGACCTTGCCGTAGTAGTCATAGGAATTACCCACCGGTGACTTGCCGTAGATGCTGGCATATACCACGCAGGCCGCAAGGTAGGTGCCGATCAGTTCAGGGTGGGTGCCGTCAAAGTCCTTGTGCAGTTTCATGTCGGGCTTGCGGCGGTAGGCTTCCTCGAACGCCAGTCCGACCGGGATGATCAGCGCTTTTACTGCATTGCCCGCAGCCAGATAGTGCGCTTCGGTGAGGCGGATGTTCTCCGGCTTGGCCTGCTTGTGCGGCGGCACGTAGACATGGTTCATGTAGAGCGCCACCTGGCCGCCGCGCTTGCGAATGAGTTCGCTGTATTCGCGGATTTTTTCCATCGACAGCGCGCGCCGTTTTTCCGACAGCGGCGCCGCGCTGCCGTCCTGCAGGATCACCAGTTCGAAGGGTTCCTTGACGCCGATGCGGCCCGGCTCGGTCAGGTGATCGATGTTGTGGTGCGCGAGGTTGGCGCCGCCGATGGTCGCAGATTTGTACTGCAAAGCCTTGGCCAGCGCCGGATTGCCTGCGACTGCCAACCGCCCCACGTGGTTGTGCAGGCTGTCGCCGTAGTACAAATAGCTGTTGCCCACGAATAGCACACGCTTGGGTGTGTTGACCTGCGGGGCCTTGACCTCCGGCGCCATGGCGGCGAAGGCGGTTTCAACGGTCATCAAGGGCATGGATAACAGAGCGGCAACGCACAGCAGCGATTTGACGGTGTTGATGTTTTGGCGAGGCATCATGTCTCCTTGTATGGATACTGGTTCCCGAGCGGCTTTGATTCAGCAGTCAAGATTGCGCCAGCAGATTCCCGATTTCCAATGCAATTATGATTGCCCTTTCAGCGCCCGAAAAACTTCTTCACCGTGTCCCCGGCGACCTGCTGCAGGAAGGCTGCATCTCCGGCGCTGACCTGGCCGTGGAAGTTGTAGCCGTTGCCCTCCGGCGATTTGCCATACAGCGTGGCATAGATGGTGTAGGCGCCAAGAAAGGTGCCGAGCAGAGTCGGATGGCTGCCGTCATAGGGCTGGTGCAGCTGGATGTCGGGACGCCGGCGGTAGGCTTCCTCGAAGGCGAGGCCGACCGGGATCACCAGTGCGCCGATCTCGTTGCCCACTGATACGTAGAGATCCTCCGTCTTGCGCATCATGTCGGGATCGGCCGCCCTCTTGCTGGGCTTGACGTGCGCGGGCGTCATGTAGAGCGCGGTCATGCCACCTCGTTTGGCAATTTTCGAGTTGAACTCGATCGCCTTTTCGCGAAACGCGGTGCGGCCGCGCTCGCTCAGGGCGTCGGTGCTGTTGCCCTGCAGGATGACCAGTTCGAAAGGCTCCTTGACGCCGATGTTGCCGGGTGTGATCAGGTGATCGATGTTGTGGTGCGCCAGCGGCGCCGCGGCGATGGTGGCGGATTTGTAGATAAACGGCTTGGCCCAGGCCGGGTCGGCGGCGAGGGCGACGCGCCGTGCATGGAAGTGCAGGCTGGCGTTGTAATAGAAATAGCTGTTGCCGACGAACAGCACGCGTTTGGGTGTGTCGATGGCCGGCGCCTTGATTTCCGGCGTGGCGGCGGGCGCAGCAGGCGCCAGCAGCAGTGCGGCGAGGAACAGCAGCGATTTCATGGCGGTGACTGCGCGATGTTGCATGGGGTCGCTCCTTGGGTGAGAGTGGTCGACGGTGTCAGGGCAGGACCGGCGCGCGGCGTTGCCGCAGTTCGTCCGCGGCGTCGCGGGCAGCGGCGGCCATTTCGCGGGCCATCAGCGCGCTGCGCCCGGTGTAACGCGCCGGATCGAGGGCTGCCTCCAGCACTTCGCGGCTGACCGCGGCACGCACGCCGGCGTCGTCGAGCAGGATGTCGACGAGGCTGCGCGTGCCGTCAGCCGCCGCTTCGATCGCATCATGCAACAGGGTGTGCGCATGATTGCGGCCTATGGCCGGTGCGAGAGCCATCATCGCGTTTTCCGCGGCGATGAAGCCGGCGGAGAGGCCGAGGTTGTGGCGCATGCGTTCCGGGTCGAGCCGGATGCAGTCGAGCAGCACGCTCATCTCGGTGACCAGGTCGTATGCCATCGGGCAGATGCTGTCCATCAGGCCGTACAGCATCAGATTGTTGGCGACATCGCCTTCGTGCGTCGGCTGCATGGCTTCAAGGGCCAGCGGCACCTGGCTGCGCAGCCGCGCGGCGACGGCGATCACCTGCACCGCGACCTTGGAGTTGATCTTGTGCGGCATGGTGCTCGAGCCGACGGCGTCCGCGCCCAGCTGTTCGCGCACTTCGCCGTATTCGTCAGCCATCAGCCCGTAGAAGTCACGCGCGATTTTCGAGCAGGTGGCACTGAACAGCGCGAGCAGCATCACGTATTCGGCGACGTGGTCGGTGCCGGCGCGCGAGGGCACGCGCATCGGGTGCAGGCCCAGGCGCTGCGACAGCCTGCGGTTGATCTCGGGGCCGTGTTCGCCGAAGGCATGCATGGCACCCATGGCGCCGCCCCACAGCGCGAGGAACACCCGCGGCTCCGCTGCCGCCAGACGGTCGCGATGACGCAACAGTTCCTCGATCCAGCCTGCAGCCTTGAAGCCGAAGGTGATCGGCAGCGCATGCCGGTGGTTGCTCCGCCCGACGGTCAGGATATCGGCGCTGTTGTCGGCGAGTATCGCGAATTTTTCCAGCAGATCACCGAAGCGGACCATGAAGGCATCGTGCGCGCGCCGCATCAGCAGTGTGCGCCCGGTTTGAATCACGTTCTGGGTGGTGGCGCCCCAGTGCACATAACCGCCGGCTTCACCACTGCAGGCATCGCCGAGGGCATGTGCCAGCGAGAGTATCGGCGCGCGGGTGCGCTCAATGTCGGCTGCGAGCGCCTGCTCGTCGATGGTGACGAGGTTGGCCTTGCTGCGGATTTCCGCGGCGGCGGCCTGCGGAATGATGCCGAGTTCGCCCTGCACTTCGGCGAGCGCGGCTTCGACATCCAGCCACGACTGCCACAGGCTGCGGCGGGAAAACAGCGCGCGGATTTCGGCGGGATCGGGCCGGGCGGTGCGGGTGTCCATCGTGGATGAGATGACTGCGGGAGTGGCGCGCGGACTCCGGCGCAGGCGGCGGCATCAGCGTGCCGCCTGCGCCGGTGCAAGCGGCTTATTTTTTGGGAACCGCGCGCTTGATGACGTCCGCCCACTTCAGGTATTCGCTGCGGATGAACGCCGTGAACTGCTCGGCTGTGCCGCCTATGGGGTCGGAACCCAGCGGCGTGTAACGATCGACGACCAGTTTCGATTTTGCGGCCTTCTGCACTTCCAGGCTCAGCTTGTCGACAATGGCCTTGGGCATGCCCGCGGGTCCGATGATGCCGCCCCAGGTGGTGACTTCATAACCCGGCACGCCGGCCTCGGCGACCGTGGGCAGGTCGGGGAAGGCCTTGATGCGTTTCGGGCCGGTTATCGCGAGGCCGCGCAGGCGGCCGGAACGCACGTGGGGCGCGGCGCTGCTGGTGGGGTCGAACAGGATCTGCACGAATCCGGACATGGCGTCGGTGGCGGCCTGCGCGCCGCCCTTGTAGGGCACGTGCAGGATGTCGGTTTTGCTCAGGGTCTTGAAATATTCGCCGGCGAGATGGCCGACCGTGCCGGTGCCCGCCGAACCGTTGGCGAGCTGGCCGGGCCGTGCCTTGGCCAGCGCAATGAGTTCTTTGACATTCTTGACCGGCAATGTCGGCGACACCGCGAGCATCAGCGGTGAACTGATTGCCTGGGAAATGGCCTGCACTTCTTTTTCGACGTCGTAGGGCAGGTTGGGCGTGATGCTGCGATTGATCGCCAGCGGACCGGCACCCGCATAGGCAATGGTGTAGCCGTCGGGCGCGGCCTTTACCAGCGCCTGCATGCCGATGGCGCCGCCGGCGCCGGCACGGTTGTCATAAATGATCTGCTGTCCGAACTGCCTGGCCAGCTGTACGCCGAAGATGCGTGCCGAGGAATCGGTGGCGCTGCCGGTGGCAAAGGGCACGATCAGCCGGACCGGGCGTTCCGGAAAATTGGACTGGGCCATGGCCGGGAATGCGGTCGAGACCAGCAGGCCCAGCAGGAGGCAGGATGGGGTAATCGAAACGTTTTTCATTTGGTGTTCTCCTCGAATCAGGTGCTGCGGTCGGCGGAATGCAT
Source organism: Burkholderiales bacterium (assembly GCA_050250695.1). Lineage (GTDB taxonomy): Bacteria > Pseudomonadota > Gammaproteobacteria > Burkholderiales > SG8-41. The sequence continues at coordinate 12,777 of JBFWOE010000022.1, read as the reverse complement.
GGAGCCGCTGTGCGGCCGTTTGTTTTTCGAGCACTTTATCCGGATCGCCGTTGCGCAAAATTAGAATTACAGGGCCGTAAGTCCCGTTTTCCGGGAATGATTAATTAAATATGTTTATAATCAATAAATTATGTCAGAGAGGATAATGTCGTGAATGTGCGGGCACTGCGCCTGTTCCGGCTGGTCGTGACCACGGGTTCGCTGTCCGCGGCCGCCGACAACCTGAGTCTGAGCACCTCGGCGGCGAGCCGGCTGATTGCGATCCTCGAAAACGAGACCCGGCTGCAGTTGTTTCACCGCACGCGCCGCCGCCTGACGCTGACCCGGCAGGGCGAGGTGTTTTACCGCGAAGCCGAACACATTCTCGCCGGCTTTGACGAAATCCCGCGCATCGTCGCCGACATCCGTTCGCGTTCGCAGGGACAGTTGCGGCTGGTGACCGCGCCGCGCATCGGCCAGGGGCTGGTGTCGCCGGCGCTGGCGCAGTTCCGCCGCGAACACCCGGACATCCGCGTCTCGGTGGACATGCAGTCGCGCTTCGGCATCGAGGGCAGCGTCGGCACGCGGCTCTACGACCTCGGCATCATTTCGCTGCCGGTTTCGCATCCGCTGGTGGAAATCGAGAACAAGCCGCTGTTCCGGGTGCGCGTGGAGGCGATGCTGCCGGAAAAACACCGACTCGCCGCGCGGCGTGCGGTGACCGCGCAGGACCTCGCCGCCGAACCGCTGCTCGGCCTGTGGCCGGGCCAGCGCTGGCGCAAGCAGGTGGACGATTTTTTCGGCTCGGGCGGGGTGCGGCCGCAATATGCCGTGGAAACCCGCTCCTCGCTGATGGCCTGCCAGCTGGTGCGCGACGGCGTGGGGGTCGCGCTGCTCGACCGCATCTGCGCGCAGGCGATCGATCTGAACGGCATCGTGATGCGGCCGCTGGAACCGGAACGCTGGATACTCTTCGGTTATGTCTACCAGGCGCGCCAGCCGCTGGGTGCCAATGCAGTGGCCTTCATCGAATGCATGCGCCGCGTGCTGGAACGGTTCCGCGCGCAGAACGCGGAGAACTCGGCCGCGGTGGTGGTTGTGCCGGACGCCGCGGATTAGTCCGAGCCGGGGCGAGCCGCCGGTCCGATTACAATCGCGGTGATGAACAAGTCTGCGGCTACCTGGGATTACGTGATCATCGGCGCCGGCAGCGCCGGCTGCGTGCTGGCCAACCGCCTGTCCGCCGACCCGGACGTGTCGGTGTTGCTGCTCGAAGCCGGCGGCAGGGATGACTGGCACTGGATCCACATACCCGTCGGTTACCTCTACTGCATAGGCAATCCGAAAACCGACTGGTGTTACAGGACCGAGCCCGAAGCGGGACTCAACGGCCGTGCCATCAACTATCCGCGCGGCCGCGTGCTCGGCGGTTCTTCGTCGATCAACGCCATGCTCTACCTGCGCGGCCAGGCGCGCGATTACGACGAGTGGGCGCAACTCACCGGCGACAGCGGCTGGGCCTGGCAGCATGTGCTGCCGGCGTTCATGGAGGTCGAGGACCACTGGCGCGGCGGCGACGAAAAACACGGCAACGGCGGCGAGCTGCGGGTGGAGACGCCGCGCGTGAAGTGGGATCTGATGGAAGCTTTTCGCGATGCGGCGATCGAGGCCGGCATCCCGGCGACCGAGGATTTCAACCGCGGCGACAACTTCGGCGTGTCGCGTTTTGAAGTCACGCAGAAAAAGGGCGTGCGCTGGAGTGCGGCGCGGGCTTTCCTGGATCCGGCGAAATCGCGGCCCAACCTGACGGTGGTCACCGGCGCGCTGGTGAAAAAACTGCGGCTCGACGGCCGGCGCGTCACCGGCGTCGAATATTTCCAGGGCAACAGCGAAAAATTCGCCGCGGCGCGGCGCGAAACCATACTTTCGGCGGGTGCGATCGGCAGCCCGCAGATATTGCAGCTCTCGGGCATCGGTCCGGCGTCGCTGCTGCGGCAGCACGGCATACCCGTGGTGCATGAACTGCCGGTGGGCGAAAACCTGCAGGATCACCTGCAGCTGCGGCTGGCATTCCGCGTGACGAATGCGGTGACGCTGAACACGCTGCTAGCTTCGTGGTGGGCGAAGGTGAAGATGGGGCTGGAATACGCGCTGCACCGCACCGGGCCGCTGACCATGCCGCCTTCGCAGATCGGCGCCTTCGCCAGGTCCGATCCGGGGCAGGCGACGCCCAACCTCGAATACCACGTGCAGCCGATTTCGCTGGACCGCTTCGGCGTGCCGCCGCACAAATTCCCGGCGTTCACCGCCAGCGTGTGCAACCTGCGGCCGACTTCGCGCGGCCATGTGCGGATTACTTCGGCTGATCCGCGCGCCTATCCTGCGATCGCACCCAATTACCTGTCGACCGGTGAGGATCGTGCAGTCGCCGCCAACGCCATCCGCCTGACCCGGCGCATCGTCAACGAAGCGGCGGCGCTCAAACCGTACCGGCCCGAGGAATTCGTGCCGGGACCGCAGTTCCAGACCGAGGAGGAACTGGTGCGCGCGGCGGGCGACATCGGCACCACGATTTTCCATCCGGTCGGCACCTGCAAAATGGGCCGCGCGGACGATGCGACGGCGGTGGTCGATCCGCAGTTCAGGGTGCGCGGCATCGAAAACCTGCGGGTGATCGACGCCTCCATCATGCCGACCATCACCTCGGGCAATACCAACGCGCCGACCATCATGATCGCCGAGCGCGCAAGCCGCATGCTGCGCGGGCGGTGAGCGCACCGGCGCCGAACCGGCCGCGGTTTGACCTGCATCAAGGGACGTCGCGCGGCGGGCGTTATTCTGGGACATCCCTTTTCAGGAGAGCCCACCGTGCGCGATGAACTTTTTGAACATGCAGCCCTGGCCGCGTTGTGCTGCGGCCTGGCATTTGCGCCCGTTGCCGCCGCGCAGACGCCGAAATCCGGAGAGCAGGTCTACAAGGAGGTGTGCATGGTCTGCCACGCCGCCGGCGTGGCCAATGAGCCGAAATTTGCCGACCGCAAAGCGTGGGCGCCGCTGATCGCCGAAGGGCAGGCGGTGCTGACCGCGCATGCCTGGGTGGGGGTGCGCGGCATGCCGGCCCGCGGCGGCAATCCCAATCTGTCGCTGGAAGAGTTCGCGCGCGCCGCGGCGTACATGGCGCGTGCCGCCGGCGGGAGCTGGAAGGATCCGGATGCAAAAATGCTCGCCGCGATCCGCAGCGAAGAGAAAAAACGCATCGAACAGCTGAAGGCGAAGCCCGCGAAATAGCCCCGGCGCCGCAGCGGCCTCAGGCGTCTTGCTGCCCGGGGTTGTCCGCCATGCGTTCGAGCACGTGCCGCGCCATTCCCGTCGCCAGTTCCTGTTCGTCGATGAATACCCGGTCCGGCCTGTCGTTCTGCAGCAGGCCGGCTTCCTCGTCGCTGTAGGTGCGCGCGATGATTTCGATGGCGGGGTTCAGCATGCGCGCGGTTTCGATCATTTTGCGCGCGCGCGCGGAATCCGGCGCGGCGATCACCAGCATGCGGGCGCGGGCGACATGGGCCTGGATCAGCACCGCCGGCTCGGCGGCGTCGCCGGATACCGCGGGAACGCCGCCCTTGCGCAGCTGTTCGACGGTTTCCCGGTTCTGCTCGGCGACGACGACGGCAATGCCGCGCGCGACCAGCGCTTCACCGATGCGCCGGCCGACGCGGCCGTAACCGACGACCAGCACGTGGCCGGTGAGCAGGTTGAGGTCTGTGGTCTGCGGCAGTTCGGCAAGCGGGTCGTCCGGGCGTTCCATCGCCCGGGCGAGGTCCGAACGGGAGCGGATCCAGCGTTGCAGCGGTTCGACGGCGCTGAACACCAGCGGATTGAGCGCGATGGAAATCACCGCGCCGGCAAGGATCAGGTTCTGGCCCTCGGGCGGCAGCAGTTTCAGCGCGACGCCGAGGCCGGCGAGGATGAATGAAAATTCGCCGATCTGGGCGAGGCTCGCCGACACCGTCAGCGCGGTGTTCAGCGGGTAACGGAAGGCGATCACGATCGCAAACGCCGCCAGCGTCTTGCCGAGGATGATGATGGCGACGACCACCAGCACGCGCAGCGGGTCGTCGAACAGCATGCGCGGATCGAACAGCATGCCGACAGAGACGAAGAACAGCACCGAAAACGCGTCCCGCAGCGGCAGCGACTCCTCGGCGGCGCGGTGGCTCAGCGAGGATTCGCGCAGCACCATGCCGGCGAAAAAGGCGCCCAGCGCAAACGACACGCCGAACAGCGCCGCGGAACCGTAGGCGATGCCCAGCGCCGCGGCGATCACGCACAGCGTGAACAGTTCACGCGAGCCGGTGCGCGCGACCTGCCACAGGATCCACGGGAACAGCCGTTTGCCGACGACCAGCATCAGCACCATGAAAACCGCGACCTGGCCGAGGGTGACGGCCAGGGTCTGCAGCAGGCCGCTTTCTTCCGCGCCGGATGCGCCGCCCAGCCAGCCGGCGAGCGGCGGCAGCAGCACCAGCACCAGCACCATGACCAGGTCCTCGACCACCAGCCAGCCGACGGCGATGCGGCCGTTCAGCGAAACCAGCACGCCGCGCGCCTCCAGCGCCTTCAGCAGCACCACGGTGCTCGCCACCGAGAGGGCGAGGCCGAAGACGATGCCGGCGCCCAGGTTCCATCCCCACAGGTGGGCGACGCCCATGCCCAGCCCCGTGGCGACGGCGATCTGCACGATGGCGCCGGGCAGCGCGATCCGGCGCACGGCCATCAGGTCGTCGAGCGAAAAATGCAGACCGACGCCGAACATCAGCAGGATCACGCCGATTTCGGCCAGTTGCGCAGAAAGTTCGAGGTCGGCGACAAAACCCGGCGTGTAGGGCCCGATCAGTACGCCGGCCAGCAGGTAGCCGACCAGTACGGGCAGCTTCAGCCGCGCGGCGAGCAGGCCGAAGAGCAGCGCCAGCCCGAAGGCGGCGGCGATGGTGGTGATCAGGCTGACGTTGTGCAGCACGCGCGGCTTCTCCTTGTGTGCACAGATATAACACAGCGTGATGCAGGGCGTGAGGTGGTGCTGCGGGTGGGCCGGCGGTCAGCCGCTGGCTGGTGGAATTTTGTTACATGAAACCGCGGAGGCGGCGCGGCCGGCGCCGCCTCCGGTGCTGCGGTGGACCTTACTTGATGCGGATGCCGGCCTGCTGGGCAACCTTTTTCCACTGGATGATTTCGTCGTGGATCTGTTTCCTGAATGCAGCCTGGGTGATCTGGATCGGCGTTGCGGCGTAGCTGAGCAGCCATTTTTTGGTGTCCGCTTCGTCGAGCACCGCGTTCATTTCCTTCAGCAGCCGGGCCATGCGCGGTTTGGGCACGCCCTGCGGCGCGGCGAATCCCCACCAGATGGTGACGTTGTAGCCGGGAATCCCCGATTCCGTGACGGTCGGCACGTCAGGCACCACCGGGCTGCGTTCCTGGGAACCCACGGCGAGGATTTTCAGCCGCCCTGAGCGCACATGCGGCAGCGTCTGGGTCACCGAACTGAACATCACCTGCACGTTGCCGCCCATGACGTCGGTCATTGCCGGTCCGCCGCCCTTGTACGGCACGTGGGTCATGTTGACCTTGGCGGCCAGCTTGAACAGTTCGCCGCCGAAGTGGTTGATGCCGCCGGTGCCCGTGGAGGCGTAGTTCACGGCTCCGGGTTTTGCCTTGGCAGCGGAGAGCAGGTCGCCGAGCGTCCGGTACGCGCCATTGGGGCTGACCACCAGGCAGTTGGGCGCGGAGGCGATCAGCGCGATCGGGTCGAAGGATTTTTCGACGTCATAGGGCAGCTTGCGTACCGCGGCATTGAGCATCCACGACACCGATACGAACAGCAGCGTATGGCCGTCATTGGGCGCTTCGGCCGCCATCTGCGCGCCGATGATGCCGCTGCCGCCGCCGCGGTTGTCGATGATGAACTGCTGTCCCATGCGCTCGCTGAGCTTGTTGCCCATGTAGCGGCTCAGGATGTCATTGCTGCCGCCGGGCGGGAAGGGCACGATCACCCGGATGGGCCGTTCGGGATAGGCATCGGCGGCTGAGGCGGCGATGGGCGCGATTGCGACGAAGGCGCCCGTCAGGGCGTGTAACAACATCCTCTGCAGGTTCATGCGGTTTCTCCTCGGTTTAGCCATGCTCGATGGCACTGTTTTTATGGGAGGCGAACCGCGCAAGGCGCAGGCCGGGGCATGCACCCGGGATCACACGATTCCACACTCCGTGTGTAGCAGTCCACAGGTTAACATGATGGACCACCAGATGGACACCCCTGCGGGTGTCATCCGGGAGTAGGTATTCAGCCGTGAAGCCGGCGGCTGTCGGCGGGTGCCTGGTCGCGTTCGGTCATGCCGTAGTCGCGGATTACCGAGGCCACGCGCAGGCGGTAGTCGCGGAAGATGCCGCCGCGACCGCCGGCCTGCGCGGCGCGATGCTGCTCCAGCGCCCGCCAGCGCGCGATGGCCTCTTCGTCGCGGAATACCGACAGGGAGAGGATCTTGCCGGGTTCGCTGAGGCTTTCGAAACGTTCGATGGAGATGAAGCCGTCGACCTGTTCCAGCAGCGGGCGCAGGCCGGCGGCGATGTCGAGGTAATCCTGCTTGCGGCCGTCGGCCGGCCAGACTTCGAAAATGACGGCGATCACCCGGGTGCCTAGAACGCGTAGCGGCGCATGCCGCCGTCGACCGGGATCACGGTACCGGTGACGTAGCTGCCGCGCGGGGAGGCGAGGAACACCGCCATGGCGGCGATTTCTTCGGGTTCGCCGTAACGGCCGACGGGAATTTCATTCTGTTCTTCATGCGCGCGGAATTCGGGCGAATACTTGCGGCGGATCTGTTCGCTCATGATGCGGCCGGGCGCCAGGCAGTTGACAGTGATGCCGTGTTTGCCGACTTCCCGCGACAGGCCCTTGGACCAGCCGTGGATGGCGGCTTTTGCCGGCGTGGCGGCGAGCAGCGAATCGGGTTCGGACTTGCCGGAGAGGTTGATCACGCGGCCCCATTTGCGCGCGATCATGTCCGGCAGCACGGCGTGGGTCAGCTGGCGCACGCGCACGAAGTTAAGCATCATCACGTCTGCCCATTCCTCCTCGGGCGCGTCGATGGGTATTTTCGGCCGGCTGCCGCCGGCGCTGTTGACGAGGATGTCGACGCTGCCGAGCGCCTTGCGTGCGGCGTCGGCGAGCTGCTGCGGCGCCCCGTCCTGCATGATGTCGATCCCGACGATAACCGGCGCGCTGCCGCCGGCCGCGGTGATTTCCGCGGCCAGTTCTTCCAGCAGGTTTTTGCGGCGCGCGGCGATGCACAGTTTCACGCCTTCCGCAGCGAGCATTTTCGCGATGGCGCGGCCTATGCCCTGGCTGGTGCCGGTGACAAGCGCAGTTTTATCCTGTAGTTGCAAATCCATGATGTATTTTTCCGATTCAAACCAGTCACCCATTACCCAATTACACGCTTTACCCCCTGACCCACGTCTTCCAGGCGATCCACAGCTTGCGCAACGGAGTCAGCGCGGTGCGGTGGGTCAGCACGCGGCAGCCGTCGTCGCGGATTTCGTCGAGCAGCGTGCGGTAGATCGCCGCCATGATCAGTCCCGGCAACTGCGGCTTGCGGTCCCGGGCCGGCAGCAGGGCTAGGGCGCGGTCGTAGGTGGCGATGGCGCGGGATACCTGTTCCGCCATCAATGCACGGAACGCCGGACTGTCCTTGCCGTGGATCACCTGCGACACATCGATGCCATGGCGGGCCAGTTCGTCCAGCGGCAGGTAGACCCGGTTGCGGCGCGCATCCTCGCCGACGTCCCGGATGATGTTGGTCAGCTGGAAGGCGAGGCCGAGCTCGGCGGCGTATTCGAGGGTGTGTTCGTCGCTGTAGCCGAAAATCCGCGCCGACATCAGCCCGACCACGCCGGCGACGCGGTGGCAATACACCTTCAGCGTGTCGAAATCCGGATAGCGGTTGTATTCGAGATCCATCGCCATGCCGTCGATCACGGTGACCAGCTGTTCTTCGCTGATGCCGCAGGGCGCGATCACGTCGGCCAGCGCGCGGGTCACCGGGTGATTCGGCGTGCCGGCATAAAGTCTTTTCACTTCGTCGCGCCACCACGCGAGTTTGGTGCGGGCGACGCCGGGATCCGTGCACTCATCGACGACATCGTCGACTTCACGGCAGTAGGCGTAGAGCGCGGTGATCGCGCGGCGGCGCTCCGGCGGCAGGAACATGAAGCTGTAGTAAAAGCTCGAGCCGCTGGTTGCGGCCTTGTCCTGGCAGTACTGGTGTGGGTCGGTCATCGGCGCTTCAGAACAGCGATCGGGCGAACATCAGGACCCAGTCCGGTTTCCTGAGCACCGGGCGATGGCGGAACACGTCGCCGTCGACGGCTTCGATCCTGTCGAGGATGCGGTTGCCGCCGGCGATGATCATGCGCATTTCGAGCCCGATGCGCCCCTTGAGCGCGCGGCCAAGGGGAAGGCCTGATTGCAGCAGCGCGCGGGCACGCCCGACCTGGAACTCCATGAACTCGCGCCACGCGCCGCTGCAATCGCCAGCGGCGATCCGTTCTTCGGTGATGCCGTATTGCTGCATTTCGTCCTGCGGGAAATAAACGCGGTTTTTCTGCCAGTCGATGGCGACATCCTGCCAGAAATTGATCAGTTGCAGGCTGCTGCAGATGGCGTCGGAGTGGCGCAGGTTCTGTTCCGATGCGGCGCCGTAGAGCACCAGCAGCAGGCGGCCGACCGGGTTCGCCGAGCGGCGGCAGTAATCGAGTAACTGGGCGTAATCGGAGTAACGTTTCCGGGTGACGTCCTGTGCGAAGGCCGACAGCAGGTCGTGGAACAGTCCGATCGGCAGGGCGTGTTCGCGGATGATGGCGCCCAGATCACCGAACCACGGGATCAGCGGCGGCTCGTTGCGTTCGATGCGCTGCAGTTCGCGGGTGAAGCCGGCAAGTTGTTCCAGGCGTTGCGCGTCAGGTGCATCGCCTTCGTCGGCGAAGTCGTCGGCCGCGCGGGCAAAACGGTAAATCAGCGCAACCGGCCGTCGCAGGCGCGCCGGCAGCAGGAACGACGCCACCGGAAAATTTTCGTAATGGTCGACGGCCACGGGTTCCGGAAAAGAGAATGCCATCAAAGGCTTGGCGTTTTTGGTGCGACGGAAACAGCGGGCTGGGGCCATGTCGCAGCAGGGGCAATTATATTACAATCAAAGGGTTGCATTTGGCGTCTTGCCGGGAGCGACGCCGGTCATGGGACTGATGTTGCAGCGCGAAAGTGGCGGAATTGGTAGACGCACCAGATTTAGGTTCTGGCGCCGAAAGGCGTGTGGGTTCGAGTCCCTCCTTTCGCACCAGGCCGGCTGCAGATTAACTTAACAGGGAACTCTTGATGCAAGCGAATTTGGAAACGCTGGGCAGCCTCCAGCGCAAGCTGAACATTGCGGTACCGATGGCGGATATCGAGACCGAGGTTGAGACACGCCTGAAGAAGCTGACACGCACGGTGAAAATGGCCGGATTCCGGCCCGGCAAGGTGCCGTTGAAGGTCGTCGTTCAGCAATACGGGATGCAGGTCCGCCAGGAAGTGCTGGGCGACACCCTTCAGAAAACCTTCGGCGACGCCGTAAAAGAGCAGAACCTGCGCGTGGCGGGTTATCCGAAGTTCGATGCCGCGCCGCCGGCCGACGGGGCGAACGAGTTCCAGTACAGCGCGACTTTCGAGGTTTATCCCGAAGTGGTGGTCGGAGACGTGGCCGGATCGACAGTGACGCGGCCGGTGCTGGAAGTGACCGACACCGACATCGACAAGACGCTGGAAATCATGCGCAAGCAGCGCGTGGGCTGGGAGACCGCGGAACGTGCGGCTGTAAACGGCGACCGCGTGACCATGGATTACCGCGGCACCATCGACGGCGTCGAGTTTTCGGGCGGCAAGGCCGAGGGGCAGAGCGTGGTGCTCGGCGAAGGCCGATTCCTGCCGGATTTCGAGAAAAACCTGCCGGGCATGAAGGCCGGGGAGCAGAAAAGTTTCGAGGTGAAGTTTCCCGACGATTATGCGGGCAAGGAGGTCGCGGGCAAGACGGCGGTGTTCGAGGTGACGGTCAAGGAGGTGGCGATGCCGAAGCTGCCGCCGGTCGACGCCGAATTCGCGAAGAGCCTGGGCGTGGAAGACGGCGACCTGGCAAAGATGCGCGCGGAAATCCGCGGCAACCTGGAACGCGAGGTCAAGACCCGGCTGAAAGGGCGGGTCAAGGAGCAGGTGATGGACGCGCTGCTGGCGGTGACCGGCATCGAGGTGCCGAAAGCGCTGGTCGACATGGAGGTCGAGCGCCTGCAGGGCATGGCGCGGCAGGATCTCGCCGCCCGCGGCATCCCGGTGCGTGATGACATGCCGTTGCCGGCGGACATGTTCGAGAAACAGGCGCAGCGCCGGGTCAGCCTGGGGCTGATTCTCGCCGAGGTGGTGCGTACTCAGAACCTGCATGCCAGGCCCGACCAGGTGCGTGCGGCGGTGGAAGACCAGGCGCAGAGCTACGAGCATCCGCAGGAAGTGGTGAAATGGTTCTACCAGACTCCCGAGCGGCTGCGCGACATCGAGTCGATGGTGCTCGAGGAGAACGTTGTGACATGGGCATTGGCCACGGCGAAAGTCGAGGACAAGGCGATAACTTTTGATGAACTGATGGGGAATCCCAAATGAGGCGTCAATCCGAGCCGCAGGCGATGATGGAACCGCAGGGCCTCGGGCTGATCCCGATGGTGATCGAACAGAGCGGTCGCGGTGAACGCGCCTATGACATTTACTCGCGGCTGCTGAAGGAGCGGGTGGTGTTCCTGGTCGGGCCGGTGAACGAGGTCACGGCCAACGTGATCGTCGCCCAGTTGCTGTTCCTGGAGTCCGAGAATCCCGACAAGGACATCTCGTTCTACATCAACTCGCCCGGCGGTTCGGTGTCGGCGGGACTGGCGATCTACGACACCATGCAGTTCATCAAGCCCGACGTGTCCACGCTGTGCGTGGGCCAGGCGGCGAGCATGGGTGCGCTGCTGCTGACAGCGGGCGCCAGGGGCAAACGCTTCTGCCTGCCCAATTCGCGGGTAATGATCCACCAGCCGATGGGGGGATTCCAGGGGCAGGCCTCGGATATCGAGATCCATGCCAAGGAAATCCTCTTCCTGAAAGGCAAACTGAACGAGATCATGGCCAAGCATTCCGGGCAGAGCGTCGACGTGATCAGCCGCGACACGGACCGGGACAACTTCCTTTCTGCCGAGCAGGCGGTAAACTACGGGCTGGTGGACAAGGTGCTGACCAGCCGCACGGAAGCCGTCGCGGCGGTGAAATAGTGCTGTTAAAGTGTCTGTTAATGCAGTTTCTGTAATGCGGTGCGGTAAAACGGACTTCCGGGCCGGAATTTCTGCCGGTGCCGGCGGTCACAGGGCAACAGTCGATAAAGGGTTGCGGGCATGACCGAAAAAGTAAGCGGTGAAAAGCTGCTGTACTGCTCGTTCTGCGGGAAGAGCCAGCACGAGGTGCGCAAGCTCATCGCGGGACCGTCGGTGTTCATCTGCGACGAATGTATCGAGCTGTGCAACGACATCATCCGCGAGGAAACCCAGGGCGACCAGGGTGCCAAGGGCGCCAAGTCGGACCTGCCGGTTCCGCACGAGATCCGTGACATCCTGAACCAGTACGTGATCGGACAGGACACCGCCAAGAAAATCCTGTCGGTCGCGGTCTACAACCACTACAAGCGTCTGCGCAACGTCGGCAAGAACGATGACGTGGAGCTGGCGAAGTCGAACATCCTGCTGGTCGGGCCGACCGGCTCGGGCAAGACGCTGCTCGCGCAGACCCTGGCGCGGCTGCTCAACGTGCCGTTCGTGATGGCGGACGCGACGACGCTGACCGAGGCAGGTTACGTCGGCGAGGACGTCGAGAACATCATCCAGAAGCTGCTGCAGAAATGCGACTATGACGTCGAGAAGGCGCAGCGCGGCATCGTCTACATCGACGAGATCGACAAGATTTCTCGAAAGTCGGACAACCCGTCGATCACCCGCGACGTCTCGGGCGAGGGTGTGCAGCAGGCGCTGCTGAAGCTGATCGAGGGCACCATCGCCTCGGTGCCGCCGCAGGGCGGTCGCAAGCATCCGAACCAGGAGTTCGTTCAGGTCGACACCACCAACATCCTGTTCGTCTGCGGCGGTGCGTTCGACGGCCTCGACAAGATCATTCGCGCGCGCTCCGAGAAAAGCGGCATCGGCTTCGGCGCCGACGTGCGCAGCAAGGACAACAGCAAGGATATCGCCAAGGTGCTGCGCGACGTGCAGCCCGAGGACCTGATCAAGTACGGACTGATCCCGGAATTCGTTGGCCGCCTGCCGGTGGTGGCGACGCTGGCCGAGCTTGACGAGACGGCGCTGATCGAGATCCTGACGCAGCCCAAGAATGCGCTGCTCAAGCAGTTCCAGAAAATGTTCAGCATGGAAGGCGTGGAACTGGAAGTGCGCGATGCGGCGCTGCGGGCGATTGCCCGCAAGGCGCTGGAGCGCAAGACCGGCGCCCGCGGCCTGCGTTCGATCCTCGAGCACACGCTGCTGAACACCATGTTTGACCTGCCGTCGCTGGAGAACGTGGTCAAGGTTGCCGTTGATGAAGGCACCATCACCAGCGACGCGCCTCCGCTGCTGATCTACTCGGACCAGCCCAAAGTTGCCGGATCGACCGTCTGACCGGGGGACGGGCGCTGCAGGCCTTTG
>JBFWOE010000021.1:0-30191 GCA_050250695.1 Burkholderiales bacterium | reverse complement strand
GAACTAGACTGAAATATCAATAAAAACAAATACTTAAAGTAGTTCCCGCGCACTTACTGCGGAAATCTGTAGTAGTCGCGGTTGAGCCAGGCAACGATGTCCTCGATCTCCTGTTTCGTGAACTTCGGATTCATGCGATCGTTCCAGCGCTCGGTTTCCTTTTTCAGCGCCGCCAGCGTTTTCACTTTTGCGCGTGGCGGCACGTAGAGTTCAGTGCCATGGCAGCCAAGGCAGTCGCGGTGCAAAACCTCGCCGCGCACCGGATCGCCGGCAGCGCCCGCCGCATGAGCGGCGAATGCGCAGGCAATGCCCAGCAGCAGGGTCGCGCAGCCTCGTCTCACTTCGCAGCCTTTTCCCGCGAATAATCGATCACCTTCAGTCCCTGCAGCCGCGCGCGTGCCTCCATCGCCCGGACATGTACGGCGCGCAGCCGTTCGCGCTCGGCCGCGGTGCCTGCGCCCTGCAGGCGCAGGCGGTAACGCTCGCGTTCCTGCGAGGTCATCAGTTCCGAGCCGGGAATGATTTCGCGCTGCACCGGGGTGGAATCTGCCGCGGGCGCCGGAAGCGCGGCATTAAAAAACACCGCGGCCACCGCGAGGCAGATCATCCATGGGAAATTTTTCATGCGCACAGTCTGCCGTCTCCGCAGCGCCGGGGCTTGACGCAAATCAAATCCGCCGCACCTGTTCAACGCACTTTTTCAGTACACCCGCGAACGCACGCCCCCGTCGAGGCGGAATGCGCGCATGGCGCCCGGCCCGGTGCTGCACATGCCGTAGATGAACGGAAACGTGCCGCGGCCCGGCGTCAGGAAACGCAGGTCCTTGAACCAGACACACAGGCTGTCATCCCGTACATCGACCTCATGCAGCGCCGGGTAAGCCGAGAACCAGCGGAAAAACGCGAAATCCGGATGTTCGTAGACCGCGCGCACCACCGCGCCGCGGGCGCCCGCACCGTAGCGCAGGTCAAAATCCCACTCTGCCTTGTCCAGCGGCAGGTAGGCTGAATCGAGCCGTGCGATGAAACCGTCGCCGGGTTTGGGGACGCGCGGCTCCCGGCGCAGCAGGTTGATGTGGCTGTAACGGTAACCTTCGCTGCTTTCGACGATGACCATCCAGTTCAGCGGCGACACCGGCCGCGGCAGCGCGCTGACGCGCACTTCGTGCAGGCCTTGCTCCCGCGCATACTGCTCGCCGAAGGCGACAGCCTGCTGCAGCAGCGCATACTGCAGCAGCACGTAGGCGGCGAGCACCGCGAGTCCCGCCACTGCGGGCTTGCGCGTGTGCCGCCAGATCAGGGATGCCGCCAGCCCGGCGATGATGATCCCGGAAAACCACAGGTCGATGATGAAGGTGGTGCCGAGGCCGTGGCGGAAGTCCGAAAGCGGCGCAAAAATCATGGTGCCGAAATTGGTGATCCAGTCGCCGGCGATGTGCACCGCCAGCGACAGCGCGACCACCGGCGCATAGGTTTTCCAGCCGGGGCCGCTGCGCCAGAGCAGCGCGAACAGCAGGGACAGCAGTATCGTCCACAGCGGCAGCATCACCAGGGAATGGGTCACGCCGCGATGGTGATAGAGGTACGCCAGCGGGGAAATCCACGAGGCAACGACGTCGAGGTCGGGAAATGCCGCCACCAGCGTTCCGATGGTGACGCGGCGCGCCACCGGCAGCGGCGGTTTCTCGATGCCGGCGGTGGCGCGCGCCAGCAGCGCGCCCGACAGGGCGTGGGTCAGGGTGTCCATTACTAAGCGGTGATTGGTGACTGGAAATTGGTGATTGGTAAAAACAATCGCGGAAATTACACCGCCAGCAGCATGACATACCTTCTCGACACCGAAACCGCCAAATTACCTCCCTTCACCAATTTCCTATCACCAATCACCAATCACCAGTCACCAATCACCAATTACCAGTCACCAGTCACCAGTCACTTCAGCACGATATTGAGCGACTTGCCCAGCCTGTAGTAGGTCTCGTACTGCTCTTTGACGTACTGCGCCGTGTCCTGCGGCGACTTGACGTGCGGCACCGAACCGATTTTCTCGGTGGCGGCGGTCCACTGCGGATCCCTGGCAACCTTCTGCAGCACATCGCCCCAGATGGCGATCATTTTCCTGTCCATCTTCGGCGGGCCGTAGAGCGCGCTCCAGCCGATGATGCGCTCGAGCGCCGGATAACCCAGCTCCCTGGCCGTCGGCACGTCCGGAATGTCCTTGAAACGCTCCGGCGTCGTCGTCACCAGCGCGCGCATCTGGCGGTTCTTGATGAAATTGAGCACGGTGCCGATGTTGGAGCAGCTGAAATCGACATGTTTGCCGAGCAGCGCGGTCGCCGCTTCGCCGCCACTCTTGTACGGGATCTGGTTTGCGGCATCCTTGCCCAGTTTCTGCGCGTCGAACAGCAGTTGCGGTCCCATTTCGTGGATGGTACCGATGCCTGCCGTGCTGTAACGCAGCCTGCCGGGATTTTTGCGGATGCCCCCGACCAGGTCCCCGAAGCTGCGGAAAGGACTGTCCGTGACCACGGCGCAGACATAGGGATTGAGTTCGAGGATGCCGAGGAACGTGAAGTCGTTCCACTTGTAGGGCAGATCCGGCTTCAGCGCCGGCAGCGTGGCCTGGGAGCCGACGCGGGCGAGCAGGAAGGTATAACCATCGGGCGTCGCGTTCTTGACGTATTCCGAGCCGATCGCGCCGCTGGCGCCGACCTTGTTGACCACCACCATGTTCTGCTTGAGGTATTTCGGAACGACTGCGGCCAGATTGCGCGCGGCGATGTCCGAATCGCCGCCGGCACCGAACGGCGCGACGATCAGCAGCGGCCGCGTCGGGTACTGCTGCGCACCCGCCGCCAGCGGTGCAAGGACCGCCAAAACACAGAAAAAACGTACGAACGCCTGACGCTTGGACCCTGATTTCATACTGGCCTCCCCTCCGGTTGAAATATCCGACATGCCCGCGAGGGCATTGTGGAGGGAAGCATCGGGAAAAGCAACGACGCACCAGGTTCTAGTCCCAGCGGTCGTCCCTGACCTGCACCATCCCGTTATCGATGCGCACCGGCAGCTTTGCCGCGGGTTCGTAGGCAGGAGCCGACAGCGCCTCGCCGGTGCGCACGCAGAAGCGCGCGCCGTGGCGCGGGCAGATGACCTGGTCGCCCTCGAGCACGCCGCTCGCCAGCTCGCCGCCGTCATGGGTGCAGACATCCTCGATCGCGAAATATTCGCCGCCGATGTTGAATACCGCGACCGCGACGCCGTCGACATCCGCAACCCTGCAGGCGCCGGGCGCCAGTTCACCGACCGCGGCCACGCTGACCCATTCCGACATGGTCAGACCGCAACCACTTCCATGTCGGGTTCGATCTGCCGCACCAGGTTTTCGATGCCGGCCAGCGTGCCCGACAGCGAACTCGGGCAGCTGCCGCAGGCGCCCTGGTAATGCACGGTGAGCCTGTTGCCCTCGAGGCCCATCACGTAGAGGTCGCCGCCGTCGTTCTGCAGGTAGGGACGGATCTGCTCGTCGAGCACGGCGTTGATCCGGTCCAGCCGCTCGCGGTCTTCCGGACTCAGTTTGGACGTATCCATGCCCTCGCCCGACTGCCCGGCCAGTTCCGCCGACTTCGCGTCCGCCGACGGCGCATCGCGGATCGGCACCGCAAGTTTGCGCATCAGCTCCTGCCAGTCGGCGCCGCCGTCCTGCGTCACCGTGACCCAGTGGTCGACGTAGAACACGTTGGTCACATGCTCGATGTCGAACAGCGCCATCGCCAGCGGATCGCCGACCGCCTGCGCCGGCGTGTCGAACGAACGCGTGATGCCCCAGGTCAGCGGCTCGCGCAGGATGAACTTCATCGCGTTGGGATTCGGGGTTGGTTCGATTTCGGCGATTTTCGGCATGATCGGTATTGCAGGTGATGCGGTTGATGAATCGTTATTCGGTGGAAGCGGATGCAGCGCCGGCTAATGCCGCATGCAGCGTGTGCCAGGGCAGGATCGCGCATTTGACGCGGGTCGGCAGGTCGCGCACGCCGGAGAACACCGTAAGGCGGCCGAGATGGTGCGGCGCTGCCGGATCGAGCTTGCCGGTGGTCATGTCGCGGAATTCCTGCACCATCTGTTCGGCATCGGCCCTGCTCTTGCCCTTGACCGCGGCGGTCATCATCGACGCCGAGGCCTTGCAGATCGCACAGGCTTCGCCTTCAAAACCGACGGCCTCGACCTGTTCGCCATTGAGTTTCAGCGACAGGTGGATGTGGTCGCCGCACAGCGGATTCAGCCCTTCCGCCTTGTGCGTGGCGTCGCCGAGCATGCCCCAGTTGCGGGGCTTCTTGTTGTGCTCGAGGATCATCTCCTGGTAAAGCGCGCGGCTGTCCATTGCAGTATCCGGAAGATCAGGCAAAGAGTTTCTGCACACGGCCGAGCGAGGCGACCAGCGCATCGACTTCGGCCATGGTGTTGTAGAAGGCAAAGGAGGCGCGGCAGGTTGCCGGCACCTTGAAGCGCTGCATCACCGGCTGCGCACAGTGGTGGCCGGTGCGGATCGCCACGCCGTCATCATTCAGCAGCGAGCCCACGTCATGCGGATGCACGCCTTCCACCGCGAATGACAGCACCGCGGCCTTTTTCTCGGCGGTGCCGATCAGCCGGATGCCGGGCATGCGGTTGAGCTGGTCGGTCGCGTAATCGAGCAGGTCGGTTTCGTGGGCTGCAATGCGTTCGATGCCGACCGCGGTCAGGTAATCGATGGCGGCGCCCAGCGTGACCGCTTCGCCGATCGGCGGCGTGCCGGCTTCGAACTTGGCGGGAATCGGCGCGTAAGTGGTCTTGTCGAAGGTCACCGACAGGATCATGTCGCCGCCGCCCTTGAACGGCTGCATTTTCTCGAGCAGCGCGGCCTTGCCGTACAGCGCACCGATGCCGGTCGGACCGCACAGCTTGTGGCCGGAGAACACGTAGAAATCGCAATCGAGGTCCTGGACGTCGACCTTCAGGTGCGGCGCCGCCTGTGCGCCGTCGACCAGCACCGGCACGCCGTGCTCGTGGGCGATGGCGATCATTTCCTTCACCGGCGTAATCGTGCCCAGCGCGTTCGAGACATGGGTCATCGCCACGAATTTCGTGTTCGCGTTGAACAGTTTGCGGTATTCGTCGACCAGCAGTTCGCCGCGGTCGTTGACCGGCACCACGCGGATCTGCGCGCCCTTTTCTTCGGCAACCATCTGCCAGGGCACGATGTTGGAATGGTGCTCCAGCGTGGTCAGGATGATTTCGTCGCCGGCCTTGAAAAACTTCCGGCCATAGCCGTGGGCGACGAGGTTGATGCCGTCGGTGGTGCCGCTGGTGAAGATGCATTCGCGCGGCTCGGCGGCGTTGATGAAGGCCTGCACCTTGTGCCGCGCCTTTTCGTATTCGGCGGTGGCGGTTTCCGACAGGTAATGCACCGCGCGATGGATGTTGGCGTGCTGTGCGCTGCGATAATGCATCCAGCGTTCCATGACCTGGCGCGGCATCTGGCTCGATGCCGCATTGTCCAGAAAAATCAATGGCTTGCCGTTGACTTTCAGGTCAAGTATGGGAAAGTCGCTGCGCAGCCGCGCCACGTCGAGCACTGCCGCCGCCTGGTCGCGTCCGCTCATGCCGCCGCCTCCATTACCACCATCAGTACAGAACCGTCATCGCGTCGGCGGCTGGCGGTATTCGCGGACGGTCGCCCCCCAAGGGGACTTGCTGAGCGGCGCATCCCCACTTCGCGGGGCCCCTGCTCCCTGCTCATACCGCCACCTCTGTGCGCGCCATCACGGACTTCTCCAGCTGCGCCACCAGCGACGGCACCGGGATGCGGTCGATGATCTCGGCGCCGAAGGCGTAGGTCAGCAGGTTGCGCGCCTGGGTTTCGGGCAGGCCGCGGCTCTTCAGGTAGAACAGGTGCTCGGCGTCGAGCTGGCCGACGGTGGCGCCGTGCGCACACTTGACGTCGTCGGCAAAAATTTCCAGCTGCGGCTTGGTGTCGACATGCGCCTTGTCCGACAGCAGCAGGTTGCGGCTCTGCTGCGAGGAGTTGGTCAGCTGCGCGCCCTCGCGCACGTACACCTTGCCGTTGAACACCGCGTGCGCGGCGCCGCCGACGATGGTCTTGTGCGACTGCTCGCAGGTGCCGTTGGGGCGGGTGTGGTCCATCAGGGTATGGGTGTCGGCAAGCTGGCGTCCGCCGATCAGGGCGATGCCGTCGATTTGCGCATGCGCACCCTCGCCCTGCTGGATCACCGACAGGTTGTTGCGCGACAGCTTCGCGCCGAAAGTCACCGCGTGCGACAGGTATCGGGCGTCTTTCGCCAGCGCCACCGTGCAGCTGCCGATATGGAAGGCGGCGGTGTTTTCACGCTGCAGCTTGATGTGACGCACCGACGCATCCGGCGCCACCGACACTTCGGTCACGGCGTTGGTCAGGTACGCCTCTACGCCCAGCGCCACGTAATCCTCGATGACGCAGCATTCGGAACCGGTCTCGGCAACGACCAGGCAACGCGGATAGGCGGCAACTCCCTTGCGGGTGGCCACGAACAGCAGGTGGATCGGCGCCTTCAGCACGGCGTTCTTCGCGGCATGGATGAACACGCCGTGCTGCAGGAACGCGGTGTTGAGCGCGGTGAACAGCTCGTTTTCGCCCATCGCGATTTTCGCCAGATGCGGCTCGACCAGGGCATGGTGCGTTTTCAGGGCTTCGGACAAGGGCAGCACGCTGATGCCCGGGGGCAATTCGCCGCACCGCGACAGTGCCGGCACATGAATGCCGTCGACAAACACCAGCTGCACCGCAGCCTCGGCCACAGACCATGGGGCGATGTCCGCCAGGCTCACGGCGGCAGCCTCGGTCACCGGCTGGAATTGCAGTTTTGTCAGCGGCGTGAGGTCTGTAAAACGCCATTCCTCGTCGCGTGTCGTCGGCACCGACAGTACATTGGCGCGTTCCAGCGCCGCGGCGCGCCGGGCATCGAACCAGGCGGCGGGGCTTTTCGGCACGACTTCACTGCCGGCCAGCAGCGCAGCCACGCAGGGGTGGGAAGCAGGATGAGATGCGGCCGCAACAGTCACGCTGCAGCTCCCGCTTTTTTCCCTTCCAGCAGCCAGTCGTAACCGCGCTCCTCGAGCTGCAGCGCCAGCGCCTTGTCGCCGGACTTGATGATGCGGCCCGCCGACATCACGTGCACGTAATCGGGCGTGATGTAGTTCAGCAGCCGCTGGTAATGCGTCACCAGCACGCAGGCGTTGTCGGGCGTCAGCAGCTTGTTGACGCCGCCGGCGACCACGCGCAGCGCGTCGATGTCGAGCCCGGAGTCCGTTTCGTCGAGCAGCGCCAGCACCGGTTCGAGCAGCGCCATCTGCAGGATTTCGTTGCGCTTCTTCTCGCCGCCGGAAAAGCCGTCGTTGACGCTGCGGCCGAGGAATTCCGGGTTCATTTCCAGCAGCTTCATTTTCTCGCGCACCAGGTCGTCGAATTCCAGCGGGTCGAGCTCATCCCTGCCGCGACCGCCCTGCACCGTGTTGTAGGCGAGGCGCAGGAACGCGCTGTTGGTGACGCCGGGAATTTCCACCGGATACTGGAAGCCGAGGAAAATGCCGGCGCGCGCACGCTCGTCGGAGGACAGAGCGAACAGGTCCCTGCCCTCGAACAGTACTTCGCCGCCCTTGACGGTGTAGGCCGGATGGCCGGCCAGCACCTTGGCAAAGGTGCTTTTGCCGGAACCGTTGGGCCCCATGATGGCGTGCACTTCGCCGGCGCGCACCGTGAGATCTATGCCCTTGAGGATCTCCACGCCCGCGACCGTCGCGGTCAGGTTGCGTACCTCAAGCAATGTTTTTGCGTTCTTGTTGATCATCCCACGCTGCCTTCGAGTTTCAGGCCGAGGAGCTTGGTCGCCTCGACGGCGAACTCCATCGGCAGTTGCTGGAATACGTCCTTGCAGAAGCCGTTGATGATCATCGACACCGCTTCTTCGGCGGGGATGCCGCGGCTCTGGAAATAGAACAACTGGTCTTCCCCGATCTTCGAGGTGGTTGCCTCGTGTTCGACCTTCGCAGTCGGGTTGTGGACCTGGATGTAGGGAAAGGTGTTGGCGCCGCATTTCGAACCGATCAGCATCGAGTCGCATTGCGAGAAATTGCGCGCCCCGGACGCACCGGGCGCGATGCGCACCAGCCCGCGGTAGCTGTTGTTGGAATGCCCGGCGGAAATGCCCTTGCTGATGATGGTGCTCTTCGTGTTTTTTCCGATGTGCACCATCTTGGTCCCGGTGTCGGCCTGCTGTCTGTGGTTGGTCAGCGCCACCGAGTAGAACTCGCCGATGGAATTCTCGCCGAGCAGCACGCAGGACGGGTATTTCCAGGTGATCGCCGAACCGGTCTCGACCTGGGTCCAGGAGATTTTCGAGTTTTTGCCCTTGCACAGGCCGCGCTTGGTGACGAAGTTGTAGATGCCGCCCTTGCCGTTTTCGTCGCCGGCGTACCAGTTCTGCACCGTCGAATACTTGATGTCGGCGTCGTCCAGCGCCACCAGCTCCACCACCGCCGCATGCAGCTGGTTGGTGTCGAATTTCGGCGCAGTGCAGCCCTCGAGGTACGACACCGTTGCGCCCTCCTCGGCGATGATCAGCGTGCGCTCGAACTGGCCCGAATCCTGGGTGTTGATGCGGAAATAGGTCGACAGCTCCATCGGGCACTTGACGCCTTTCGGAATGAAGCAGAACGAGCCGTCGGTGAACACCGCGGAATTGAGCGCGGCGTAGTAATTGTCGCCGGTCGGCACCACCGAACCCATGTACTTCTTCACCAGGTCCGGATGGTTGTGCACGGCCTCGGATATCGAGCAGAAAATGATGCCGACTTCGGCGAGTTTTTCCTTGTAGGTGGTGGCCACCGACACCGAATCGAAAATGACGTCCACCGCGACGCCGGCCAGCGCTGCGCGCTCGTTCATCGGCACACCGAGCTTCTCGAAGGTGCGCAGCAGCTCCGGATCGACCTCGTCCATGCTTTTTTTCAGCTTGGGCTTGGGTGCGGAAAAGTAGCTGATCGCCTGGAAGTCGATCTGCGGGTAGTGCACGTTGGGCCACTTGGGCTCGGTCATCGTCAGCCAGTGGCGGTAGGCCTTCAAGCGAAACTCCAGCAGCCATTCCGGCTCGTTCTTCTTGGCCGAAATCATGCGGATGACGTCTTCGCTCAGTCCCTTGGCCAGCGTCTCGGACTCGATGTCCGTGACGAAGCCGTGTTTGTACGGCTGGCTGACGAGGTTGTCTAAAACGGTGCTCATTGCCTGTTCCTGTAGATCGCCGCCGGCTTCAGCCGCCGGTCTTGACGGTGAAGCTCTCGCCACAGCCGCAGGTGGCGTCGACGTTGGGGTTGTTGACCTTGAAGGCCTGCTTCAGGCCTTCCTTCACGTAATCCAGCGTCGAGCCGTCGAGAAATTCCAGGCTTTCACCGTCGACCACCACCTTGACGTCGTGGGCTTCGAACACCTGGTCGTTGTCCTTCACGGCATCGGCGTAGTCATAGGTATAAGCCCAGCCCGAACAGCCGGTTTTTTTCACGCCCACGCGCAGGCCGAGGCCCTTGCCGCGTTTGGTGAGCTGCGCCTTGATCTGGTTTGCCGCACTTTCAGTCAGTTGTATCGTCATTTCGCCATCTCCACGTTCATCAGGCGACCGCCTGCAGTTGCCGCAGCCGCCTTGTTACTTCACCCAGCGCCTTCAGGAAACCGTCCACCTGTTCGGCGGTATTGGCCGCGCCCAGCGAAAACCGCACCGCGCCGCGCGCGAGTTCGGGCTCGAAGCCCATCGCCGTCAGCGTCGGCGGCGGCGCATGGCTGGAACTGGAACAGGCGGCGCCGGTACCCACGGCATAACCCGCCTTGTCGAGTTCGATCACCAGCGTCTCGCCGTAAATGCCATTGAATGCAAAAAATGAAGTGTTGGGCAGCCGCGGCGCGCGTTCGCCGAAAATCACCGCGCCCATCCCTTGCAAACCGCGCTCCAGCCGGTCGCGCAGCGCAGCGAGCCGGGGGCCCAGTTCGCCGAGACGGCCGGCGGCAATTTCGCAGGCCATGCCGAAACCGGCGATCGCCGGCACGTTTTCGGTGCCGCCGCGCAGTCCGCGCTCCTGCCCGCCGCCGCCCTGCACCGCACGCAGGTCCAGACGCTTGTCGACGATCAGCGCGCCGGCGCCCTTGGGGCCGTAAATCTTGTGCGCAGACAGCGTCATCGCCTGGACATTCAGGGAAGGAAAATCGACCGGGATCTTGCCCAGCGCCTGCACCGCGTCGGTATGCATCACCGCGCCGGCCTTCCTTGCACGCTCGCCGATCGCGGCAACATCCTGGATCACGCCGGTTTCATTGTTCGCCAGCATCACCGACACCAGCGCGGGTTTCTCGGCCAGCGCAACATCGACATCCGCGATATCGACCGTGCCGTCCCGGGTCACCGCAAGCCGGCGCAGCGTCCAGCCCTGGCGTGCCAGTTCCTGCGCCGGCGCCACCACGCAGGAATGTTCCACCCCGCTGATCGCGATCCGCCCCGGCTTCATGCCCGCCGCCGTGCCGCGGATGAAAAGGTTGTTGGCCTCGGTACCGCCGCTGGTAAACACCACCTGCACCGGCTGCACGCCGACCAGCGCCGCAACCTGTTCACGGGCGCGGTCGATCGCCCGCCGTGCTGCTGTGCCGAATTCGTGGCGGCTCGATGCATTGCCGTGCTGATCTTTCAGGTACGGCAGCATCACCGTGAGCACGCGCTCATCGACCGGCGTGGTCGCGTTGTGGTCGAAATAGACGTGGTTCACTGCAGAAAACCTCAGGCCGTCACCGCCGCATCACGCTTGCGCGCCACCATGCGCATGTCGTGAACCGGCGCGATGCCGGCTTCCTTCGCGCGCTGGTTTTCGACCAGCTGGCGCAGCGTGACCGAACCGAGGTAATCGAAAATGCGCTCGTTGAGGTTGGCCCACAGGTCGTGGGTCAGGCATTTTTCCTCGTCCTTGCAGTTCTCCTTGCCGGCGCACTGGGTGGCGTCGATGGGCTCGTCCACCGCGAGGATGATGTCCGCCACGGTCAGCGCCGACATGTCACGCGCCAGGCAGTAACCGCCGCCCGGACCGCGCACCGAATCGACGATGCCGCGACGGCGCAGCTTGCCGAACAGCTGTTCCAGATAAGACAGAGAAATTTTCTGGCGTCCGCTGATTTCCGCCAGCGTCACCGGCCCCGTGCCATGCCGCATGCCCAGATCCACCATCGCAGTGACTGCAAATCGGCCCTTGGTCGTCAGTCTCATGGGAGCACCTCAAATATCGTTTAAAAACAACAGGTTATAAAAAAAATAATTCCCGAAATTCCAGTCAAGTATAACCTTATCCGAGTGTTTCAGTCAACAATGCGGTTGAGGCCGCTGGCATCGATTTTTTCGGTTTCCGCACCCTCGATCTTCAGGCCCAGGCGCTGCAGTTCGGCAAGGATCCGGTCGATGCGGCGGTCGGTGTCGGCGCTGTGGTCGATCAGCGCGTGCATCGCGCGCGCCACCGGATCGTTGGCATCGCGCGCCACGGCATAGGCGGCGAACTGGCCGGCGGATTCATGCGTTTCGACAAGACGAGCCGGAATGCCGATCGCGGTGGCGTTGTCGGGCACATCCTTCACCACCACCGCGTTGGAGCCGACCTTGGCGTTTTCACCGATGGTGATCGGGCCGAGGATCTTCGCGCCGGCGCCGATGACCACGCCGTTTTTCAGCGTCGGGTGGCGCTTGCCCTTGTTCCAGGTGGTGCCGCCCAGCGTGACGCCGTGATACACCGTGCAGTCATCGCCGATCTCGGCAGTCTCGCCGATCACCACGCCCATGCCGTGGTCGATGAAAAAACGCCGGCCGATGCGCACGCCGGGGTGGATTTCGATGCCGGTCAGCCAGCGCGCGCCGTGTGCGATCCAGCGCGCCAGCCATTTGAGGCCGCCGTTCCACAACGCGTGCGTCAGGCGGTGCGCCAGCAGTGCGTGGAATCCCGGATAACAGGTCACCACTTCCCATGTGCTGCGCGCAGCGGGATCACGCTCGAAAACAACAGCGATTTCTTCCTTGATGCGCTCGAACATCAGTATTGCCTGATTGATGGGCGGGCGCCACGCCCGCGAAGACCCACTATTTTAATCAGGTTTAGGATGGAAAGGAATAAACCTTCGTAAACAACAGCTTGGCTTCATTCGTCCTTGCTGCCGCGCCCCTTCGGCGTGACCAGGCTGCTGAGAATGCCGCGCAGGATGTTCACTTCCTCGACCTGCAGCCGGGTGCGCGCAAACATCCGCCGCAAGCGCTGCATCAGCTTGCGCGGATGCGCCGGATTGAGGAAACCGGTTTCAGTAAGGGTGTGTTCGAGGTGCGCATAAAGCGCCTCGACCGCCTCGTGGTTCGCCAGTTCCTGCGGCCGGTCCTCCGGCAACACGGCGCCGCAGGCCATGCGCAGTTCGTAACAGAACACCTGCACTGCCGCGGCGACATTCAGCGAGGAAAAATCAGGCGCCACCGGGATACTGGCCAGCAGCCCGCACGCCCCCACCTCGTCGTTGCTGAGCCCGGAAGTCTCGTTGCCGAATACCAGCGCCACAGGTTGCGCCCGTGCCACCGCAACCGCCTCGGCCGCGGCAGTGCGCGCATCCACCATCGGCACCGCGATGTCGCGCCGGCGCGCCGAACAGGCCACAGCGAAGGCACAACCCGCCAGCGCCTCGTTCAGGCTGGGGTACACGCGCGCAGCCTCGAGCACGTCGACGGCGCCGGCGGCAAACCACTGCGTCTGCGGATCCGGGTAGCGCTGCGGATTGACCAGCGCAAGATCGGTGATGCCCATGGTGCGCATCGCGCGCGCCGCTGCGCCGATGTTTCCCGGGTGCGCGGTTGCGCACAGCACGATGCGAATATTTTTGAGCGGTTCAGTCGCGTTCACGTAAAATACGGCGCGTCGCAGCACGACGCTCCCGCTCTTTAATCATCATAAATCGCCGCCCATCATGCACCCCATGCTCAACATCGCGGTCAAGGCCGCACGCCGCGCCGGCGGCATCATCAACCGCGCCGGCCGCAATCTCGACGTCATCGCCGTCAGGGAAAAGGCCGCGAATGATTTTGTGTCGGAAGTCGACCGCGAAGCGGAACAGGCGATCATCCGCACGCTGCATGAAGCCTATCCGAAGCATTCGATTCTAGCAGAGGAGTCCGGTGCATCCGGCAATTCGGAGTACCAGTGGATCATCGATCCGCTCGACGGCACCACCAACTTCCTGCACGGCTTTCCGCAATACGCGGTCTCCATCGCGCTCGCGCACCGGGGCGTCATCACACAGGCCGTGGTCTACGATCCGACGCGCAACGACCTGTTCACAGCCAGCAAGGGCGGCGGCGCCTTCCTCAACGACACCCGCATCCGCGTCAGCAAGCGCGACCACCTGAAGCCCGCACTGATCGCCACCGGATTCCCGTACCGCCAGCTGGAGCACCTCGAGGCCTACCTCGGCATGATGCGCGACATCATCAAGAACACCGCCGGCATCCGCCGCCCGGGTTCGGCCTCCCTCGATCTTGCATACGTCGCTGCCGGCCGCGTCGACGGCTTCTGGGAACTCGGCCTGAGCAAATGGGACATCGCAGCCGGCGCGCTGCTGATCACCGAGGCCGGGGGCATGATCGGCAACCTGCAAGGCAACGACGGTTATCTCGACAGCGGCAATGTGGTCGCCGGCAACCCCAAGGTATACGCGCAACTGCTGCCACTGATAGCACCCCACCTCAGCACCACCCTGGCTTCCTGACAAGGGGCGAACCGGCGCAGATACCGGTATTTTTTCACGGTCGCAAAGCACTGATCTGCCGCGGAACTGCCCCGCTATTTCCTGAATGCCCCGGAAGGCACCAAGGCATACAATGGTCGGTGGTGACATTCATGCAATCGCGACACAAAAGCCGCACCAGCACGGCCAAGGCGTCTGGTGCCACGAGCGGCAGCACAGTCCGCCCCGTCTGGGCAACCGTACACCGGCTGGCCGCCGAGCAGCGCACGCTGCTCGACAGCCTGCCCGACGTGACCTGGATCAAGGACCGGGATAGCCGGCTCACGCTGGTCAACCGCGCGTTCGCAGAACGCTATCGCATCACCGCCGACGACGCGGTAGGCCTGACCGATTTCGACATATACCCCGCCGAAAAGGCGGCCCAGTTGCGAGAAGAAGACCTGCGCGTAATGGTCACCCGCCAGCCGCTGCGATATGAGTCGACACTCACCATCGATGGCAGCGAGTTCTGGGTGGAAATCGTCAAGGCTCCGGTCATCGATGCCGAGGGCACCGTCATCGGCACCGTCGGCACCTCGCGCGACATCACGGCACGCAAGGCCGCTGAACAGGCCTCCGAACGTTCGCAGCAGCGTCTCGAACTGGCACTCGAGGGCTCAGGGCTGGTGTTCTGGGATATCGACCTGGGAACCGGCAAGGCGCACATGTCCGACGGCTGGGCAAAACTGCTGGGGCTTCCGCCTGGCGAGACGCTCACCACCGTGGACGAGCTGGTGGCGCTGGTGCATCCGGACGACCTCCCTCTCGCACAGAAACTGTCCGTGGAGAGCATACGCAACCTGCGCAACGATTACATGGTGGAACACCGGGTGCGTGTCGCTGACGGCAGCTGGAAATGGATACTGTCCCGCGGACGCGTCACTGCACGCGACGGCAACGGCCGGGCGCTGCGCATGAGCGGCACCAACCTCGACATCACCGCCCGCAAATCGATGGAAAACTCCCTGCGCCAGGCGCTGGACCAGAGCGACACGCTGCTGGAAACCACGCCCACCGCAATCGCGGTGACGCGAGAGGATGTGATCGTCCGCAGCAATGTGGCCATGGACCGCATGTTCGGTTTCAAGGACCAGGAGGAACGGCCGCTGGCTGAACTCTTCCCGGGAGCCGCAGAATGGAACGAGGCCAAGGCCCGCATCGATGCGGCACTCGCCGATCAGCGCTCATTCAACGGGGAACTCGAGCTGCAGCGCACTGACGGCACGCGGCTGTGGGTAGTCGCGGCGGCACGGCCGGTGCAGCCGGGATCTCCGGAAATCCTGTTCGCGCTGACCGATGTCACCGAACTGCGCCGGCTCACCAGCCAGTTCGAAAGCGCCAAGGAAGCAGCCGATGCCGCCAACCGCGCCAAAAGCGGCTTTCTCGCCGCCATGAGCCATGAAATCCGCACCCCGATGAACGGCGTGCTGGGGATGCTCGAGCTGCTGGCTCTGACCGAACTCAACCAGGAGCAGCGGGAGTCGCTGTTCCTCGCGCACAACTCGGCAATTTCGCTGCTGCGTCTGATTGATGACATCCTCGATTTCTCGAAAATCGAAGCCGGCCAGCTGGAGATCAAACCCGAACCCCTGTCTCTGCAGATCCTGGCCGAGAGCGCCATCACGGTGTATCACGAACTTGCGGCACGCAAGAACCTGGAACTGACCTCCTCGATTTCCCCAGGACTCGAGGGAATAATTTATGTCGGGGACGGCTTGCGCATCAGCCAGATCATCAACAACCTGCTGTCCAACGCCATCAAGTTCACGGAACACGGCTCTGTCCGTCTGCAGCTCGAGCGCACCGCCGGCACGGACGGGTTCGACACGATCCGGATCCGCGTCACCGACACCGGCTCCGGAATCCCGCCGGAGCAGCAATCCCGCCTGTTCCGGCCATTCGTGCAAGGTGAATCGGAAAGTGCGCGCAGGCTCGGCGGCACCGGGCTAGGCCTGTCGATCTGCCGCAGGCTCGCGAAACTGATGGGCGGTAACGCCGAACTGCGCAGTACCCCGGGCGCAGGCACCGAAGTGACCTGCACCATCCGCCTGGCCGTGGCCGATACGGAAATCATCAGCAAGTACCAGGCACAGAAACTCGCGGGCCAGGCCGCAACCGTCGTCAGTAGAGCCAAGACTTCGGATGCCCTTATCCTCGTGGTCGAGGACCACCCGGTCAACCGGATGCTGCTGCAGCGCCAGGTTTCATTGCTCGGCTATCGCACCGACTTCGCTGCCGACGGCGTCGAAGCCCTTGAAAAAATCCGCAGCCATCATTACGACCTGGTGCTGACCGACTGCCACATGCCCAACAAGGACGGCTACCAGCTCACCCGCGATATCCGCGCCATGGAGAGCGCCGCGGGAATCACGTCAGCATTGCCGATCATCGCCTGTACCGCCAACGCCCTGCCTTCGGACGCCGACCAGTGCCTGGAGGCCGGCATGAACGACTACCTGTCGAAGCCGATCACCCTGAAATCACTGAGCGAAAAAATCTCGCGCTGGCTGCGCACGGATCGCGAAGTTGCCGCCACCACCCAAGCCGTCGCCGGGACCGCGTTGCCGGAAAAGAACGCCCCGCTCGACCCCGCGGCACTGGACCCGTATACACAAGGCAATCCCAAACTGCGCCAGGACATCCTGGATCAATTCGACGATGCCAACGAAGCCGACCTGGCGGCGCTGCGCATCGCCCTCGAATCGGGGCAGGCCGAAACGCTGGCGCGCAGCGCACACCGAATCAAGGGCGCCGCACGGATGATAGGCGCCGGGCCGCTGGCCGCCGCGGCTGAACGCATCGAACAACACGCACGCAGCGGCCACCTCGAAAGCGCCGCTGACCTGCGCGGCGACCTCGAACATGAAGCGGCCAGGCTGAAGGCCTGCATCCGGCAGCTTGCCGGCGATTCCGCCGGAGGGCGGCGATGATCCGTGTCGGCCTCTGCGACGATCACGACATCGTGCGCCGCGGCCTGGCCTTGCTGCTTGGGCAGGCCGGTGACATCACGGTCGTTGTCGAGGCTGAAAATTTCGGCAGCTTGCACCAGCAACTGCTGGCTACGACCTGCGACGTGCTGGTCATCGACATCGAGATGCCGGGACGCAACGGCATCGAGGCCATCTCGCTGCTGCGCCGCGAAATGCCGAAAATGGCCGCCCTGGTGCTGAGCAGCCATCCCGAAAGCGTATACGCCGTCCGCGCGCTGCGGGCAGGCGCCGCGGGTTACCTGAACAAGGCGGGCGCCCCCGAGCAACTGGTTGCAGCAGTCAGACAGGTCGCTGCCGGCCGCAAATTCATCAGCGCAGAAGTATCCGAAGCCCTTGCCGCGTCGATTGCCGGGGAAACCGCGGAAAACCCGCACGAATTGCTCTCCGACCGTGAATTCCAGGTCATGCAGCTGATTGCCGGCGGCCAGAAACTTTCCCGGATCGCCGAAGCGCTCTCCTTGAGTCCGAAAACCGTGAGCGTCTATCGTCAGCGGGTACTGACCAAGCTTGGGCTGTCCAACAACGTCGAACTGGCGCACTACGCCATCCGCAACGGCCTGACTCCGGAATTGCCGGCGCAGGATCCGCCGGCGACACCGCCCGGGCGGGACACCGCGGCATGAACACCGCCACGCAAACCGCGCCGGCGCTGCAGGCGCGAAATTCCGCAAACAAAGCGCTTGCCGGCAGCACGCTGAGGCACCTCGCCTATTCCGTGGTCGCCATCTCGGCGGTGCTAATCCTCAGTCTCTGGGTCGGGCTTCGCTATTACGCCGCGCTCGAGCTGCGCCAAACGATGCACGAAGCCGAGCAGAACCTCGCAGGTTATGCACGCGCGTTCGGCGAACACACCGTGCGCACGGCACGGGTACTCGACCAGACCGCGATGTTCGTAAAACACGAATATGAAACAATGGGCTCCAGGCTTGACCTCGGCAAATACGGCAGCGCCGGGATTTTTCTTGACCAGTTCTATAACCTCATCGTCGTCGTCGACGAAGACGGCTGGGTCAGGCAGGTCAACCGCCCACTGCCTGCCTCGAACGTCAAGGATCGCGAACACTTCAGGGTGCACATCCCGTCGGATACCGGGCAGGTGTTCATCTCAAAACCCGTCCTGGGCCGCTCCAGCGGCAAGTGGTCCATCCAGTTCACGCGCAGGATCAACAAACCCGACGGCAGTTTCGGCGGCATTGTCGTCGCCAGCCTGGATCCGACCTATTTCACAGAGTTCTACAAGGCCGTCGAATTCGGTTCACAAAGCGTAGTGACTCTCATAGGCACCGACGGCGTCGTGCGGGCGCGGCACTCGGCAACATCGAGCGAGATCGGACAGGACATCCGCGATACCCAGTTGTTCAAGCAACTGATGAATTCCGATCATGGAACCTACATCGCGGTCAGCCCGATCGACCAGGTGCGCCGGATCTACAGCTACCGCAAGTTGAAGGAATACCCCCTTGTGGTTCTGGTGGGCATGGCAGAGTCAGAAATCCTCGAGGAAGCCAATCAGCAGATCGCCGTCCTGAACATTTTCGGCGGCATCATCACGCTGCTGATCCTGCTGGCCTCTACGACGGTGCTGCTGCTGCTGCGCACCCAGGCCCGGGTTGAGGAATCGTTGCGCCGCAGCGAGCGGGAGGCGCTGTCCTCCAGCCGCATGAAATCGGAATTCCTGGCGCGCATGTCGCACGAATTGCGAACGCCGCTGAACGGGATACTCGGGTTTTCGGAATACCTCCGGGACAATGCGCAACAGCAGGAGCATCGTGAATTTGCCGGAACCATCCACCAGGCCGGCGACCACCTGCTCTCGCTGGTCAATACAACGCTGGATCTCGCGAAGATCGAGGCCGGCAAGATGGAGGTCGTGTACAGGCAGGAACCGCTGGAGGCGCTGGTCAGGCGCACGACCATGCTGCACCAGCCGTTTGCCGACAAAAAGGACATCCGGCTGAGTGTCGAGATGTCGCCGGGCATTCCCGAAATGATCCACTGCGATGCGACCAAGGTTATCCAGGTCCTGAACAACCTGATTCACAATGCGATCAAATTCACTGACCGTGGCAGCGTCACGGTTCAGGTCTGCCCGGCGGGAACGGGCGTCCGGTTTTCAGTCATCGACACCGGCCCCGGCATCGCTGCCGGGCTCCAGCCGCTGCTGTTCGACCGTTTTCGCCAGCTCGATGCATTCAATACACGCAACCACGAAGGCAGCGGACTGGGGCTCGCACTGGCGAAGGAGCTGGTCGAACTGATGGGCGGTCACATCGGCATGGAATCGGAACAAGGCAAGGGCAGCACGTTCTTTTTCACGCTGCCCGTGAAGCGATCATGAACGAACGGCACATGCTGATCGTCGATGATCATCCCATCAATCGCAGGTTGCCCGCAGTAATCCTGCGCGATGCGGGGTGGACAACCGAGGAAGCGGAAAACGGCGAGGAGGCACTGGCAAAACTGGCCGGGGGCAGCTACTCGGCGGTGCTGCTCGACATCAGCATGCCGGGGATGTCCGGTGAAGAAGTCTGCCGGCGCATCCGCGCCGACAGCCGCCTGAAGGATCTCAGGGTCATCGCCTACACAGCGCACGCAATGGAAGAAACCCGGACAGACATGATGCATGCCGGCTTCGACTGGATGCTGGTCAAGCCGATTTCGCGCCAGTTGCTGCTGGATGCGCTCGCTGCGCCCCGCCGGGACCACGCGAAAAAGGAAGAATCGTGACTGTTCCCGGAACCATCGCCGGAACGGCGGAACGGCAGCCCCAATGTCTCGACGCACTGAGTTTTCTCGTGGTGGAGGATCATCCGCTGCAACGCCAGATGCTGGTGCTTGCGCTGCGCACCCTGGGAGCAGTCAGTGTAGAGGAGGCCGTCGACGGACACGACGCACTGAACCGCATACGCCGCGCAACCGCGCCGGTGGACATCATCATCTGCGACCTCGACATGCCCGGGATGGACGGCATGGCGTTCATCCGCCATCTCGGCGAACACACCGACCAGCCTTCGCTGATCGTCATCAGCGCACTTGAATCGGGCCTGGTGGCGTCGGTGGAAACCATGGCGCATGCCTACGGCATACGCCTGCTCGGCACCATCGAAAAACCGGCGACTCCGCAGAAACTGCATGAAACGATCAATCGCCACGACGGCGCCGCTGCTCCACGCCTTCCCGCATCCCCACGCCCGCTCCTGCCGGAAGCGGATATCGTGGCCGCGCTCGACGAAAACCGTTTCGAAGCCTGGTTCCAGCCCAAGGTCGATTTGTCGGCGGGAACGCTGGTCGGCGCAGAAGCTCTGGCGCGCATGCGGCACCCGGTACAGGGCGTGATCGCCCCGGCCCGGTTCATCGGTTTCCTCGAGGAGAACGGCCTCATAGACCAGATGACCTGGAGCATGCTGCGACAGTCTGCCGCGGCATGCGCGGAATGGCAGCGCCACGGATTGCAACTCACGGTTTCCGTGAATCTCTCGCTGAAATCCCTCGCCGATCCCGCACTGGCCGACCACATCACCTCGCTGGTGCGGGAACAGGGCGTGGATCCACGCATGATGGTGCTGGAAATCACGGAGTCGGCGGCCATGACCGAAGTGGGGCCTGCGCTCGAAAACCTGGCCAGATTGCGGATGAAGGGTTTTGGCCTGTCCATCGACGATTTCGGTACCGGCTATTCTTCGATGCAGCAATTGGCGCGCATTTCGTTCACGGAACTGAAGATCGATCGTTCCTTCGTGGCCGATGCCGGCACCAATCCGCAACGCAACATCATGCTCGAATCAAGCAACGACCTTGCACGCAGGCTCGGCCTGAAAGCAGTCGCCGAAGGTGTGGAAACACGCAGTGATTGGGAACACCTGCAGCGTATCGGTTGCTCCATCGCCCAGGGTTATTTCATCGCGCAACCAATGCCGGCGGACGAATTTCTGCGGTGGGCGCTTGCCTGGCGACCGGAAGAAAAAATATTAAATATAATCAATAAGATATATTGATTAGCGGCAAATCGCACGCCGCTCCATCGACAAACTGCCGGCTTGTCCGCCCCGGACGCCCCGGCCACAATGCCCGAACCACCAACGCAGCGGGGACAAAACATGGATTTCGACCGGCGGGACGGCATGCGCATTGCATGGGATGCACCCATCACCATGGACGACGGCCTGGTGCTGCGCGCCGACGTGTTCCTGCCCCAGGCCGAAGGCCGCTACCCCGCCCTCCTCTCCTACGGTCCGTACGGCAAAGGGCTGGCGTTCCAGGAAGGTTACAAGACCGCCTGGGACATCATGTGCCGCGAAAATCCGGACGCGGTCGCAGGCAGCAGCAACCGTTACGCCAACTGGGAAGTCGTCGATCCCGAGAAATGGGTGCCCGACGGCTACGCGGTGATTCGTGTCGATTCGCGCGGTGCCGGCCGCTCGCCCGGATTTCTCTGTCACAACAATGCGCGCGAGACGCAGGACATCCATCACTGCATCGAATGGGCCGCGCAGCAGCCGTGGTGCAGCGGCAAGGTCGGCATGAACGGGATTTCGTATTACGCATCGAACCAGTGGCGCGCCGCCGCGGCGCAACCGCCGCACCTCGCCGCGATCTGCGTCTGGGAAGGCTGGTCCGACGCCTACCGCGACGGCAACCGCCACGGCGGCATCGTCTGCGTGTTCCGCAAGAACTGGCAGGACATGCAGGTGAAAACCGTGCAGCACGGCGTCGGCGAACGGGGCGCGAAAAGCCGCGTCACCGGCGAACTGGTCTGCGGCCCGGAAACGCTGGATGAAGGCACGCTCGCCGCCAACCGCGAGGACATGTGGCGGGAACTGCTGGCGCGCGAACTTGAAGACGATTATTACCGCGAACGCACGCCTGACCTGTCGAAAGTCACGGTACCACTGCTGACTGCGGCGAACTGGGGCGGCCAGGGTTTGCACACCCGCGGCAATTTCGAGGGGTACATGCGCGCCGCCTCGGAAAACAAGTGGCTGGAAGTTCACGGCGGCTCGCACTGGGCGCCGTTTTACACCGATTACGGCGTCACGCTGCAGAAAAAATTCTTCGGCCATTTCCTCAAGGGCGAGGACACCGGCTGGGGCCGGCAGCCGCGGGTGCTGCTGCAGGTGCGGCACGTGCCGGAAAATGGCCGCGAGCGTTTCGTCGAACGCCACGAGCACGAATGGCCGCTGGCCCGCACGCGCTGGACTTCACTGCACCTGGACCCGGTGGGCATGGTGTTGACGCCCATTCCGGTGACCACCGACCACTCGGTGAATTACGATCCCACGGGCGACGGCCTGACCTTCAGCACACCACCGTTCACCGAAGAAACCGAGATCACCGGGCCCTCGGTGCTGCGGCTGTACGTATCATCGGCAACTACCGATGCCGACCTGTTCATCGTACTGCGCGTGTTCGACCCTGCCGGCAAAGAAGTCGTGTTCCAAGGCGCGCTCGATCCGCATACACCCGTCGGCCAGGGCTGGCTGCGCGCCTCGCACCGCAAGACCGATCCGGCCCGTTCGCTGCCGTACCGGCCATGGCACACCCACGATGAAAAACAGCCGCTGACGCCGGGTGCCGTGTATCCGCTGGACATCGAGATCTGGCCGACCTGCATCGTGGTGCCGAAAGGATACCGTCTCGCGCTGTCCGTGCGCGGCAGGGATTATGTCTGGGACGGCGCGGCGACCACGCTGTCGAACATGAAAAATCCGATGCGCGGCTGCGGACCGTTCGAACACGACGACGAGACCGACCGGCCGCCGGCGGTGTTCGGCGGCACCGTCACGCTGCACATGGGACCGGCGCATCCGGCGGCATTGCTGCTGCCGGTGATTCCTCCGCCCTGACCGACCGCCATCAGGGCATCAGCGCTGCCAGATCCGCTGCGCGCGGCGATTTCATCTGCTCCAGCGCGCGCAGCGCTTCGCGCGCCTCCGGCACCCGGCCTTCCTTCAGCGAAGCCCGCCCCAGCCCGAACCAGGCATCGGCAAACACCGGATCGATCGCCAGCGCGCGGCGGTAAGCCGCAGCGGCCGCATCATGCCGCGCGAGATCGCCATACGCCTCGCCCAGCAGGAAATGCGTCAGCGGCGCATTCCCGGACACCAGCAGTGCGCGCTCCAGCGTGTTCAGCGCGCGCCGGGGCTCGCCTGCGGCGCGCTGCGCCTCGGCGAGGAAATGGTAGGCAGTGATGTCATCGGGCGCGAGTCGCACCATCTCGCCGAAATATCCGGCGGCGAGCCGGAATTCGCGCGCCTGCGAGCGTGCGTAACCGCCGATCAGCCGCCATTCCGCGCTGAAGGGATCACGCGCGATGTTGGCGTCGGCGAGCTGAGCCAGCCCCGCCCAGTCGCGCTGCCGCTCCAGTTCGACGATGCGCCGGCGGTTTGCATCCTCGACATCCTGCAGGTGCGACAGCAGCATGGAGGCGGTACCGTCCGGCACCAGCGCGGAAATCAGGGCCTGCTGTGGCGTGCAGGCGGTGCCGGATATGGCCAGGCTGCATGCCAGCAGGCAGCGCACGGTCAGGTCGCGGCATCCGGTTATCATCGCCGGATCATACCAAGTCATGCGGAAACCAAGAGACGGTCCCCGGCATTGCGCCGGCTGCGATCAGCCTTTTACCGGTGTCTGCCGCGGAAACAGCGGCGCGCTGCCCGCCCCGATCAGGTCGGACACCTGGTCGGGTATCAGGTCGCTGGGGCGCTGCGCGGCACGGCCGATCAGGAAACCCTGCGCGTTATTGATGCCGAGATCGCGCAGTATGCAGAAATCGGCGACGGTTTCCACGCCTTCGGCCACCAGCGATGAACCGCAGCCCTCGGCGATATGCTGCATGGATTTGAGGAAATGGTATTTGACCGAGTCTTCACTGACGCCCTGCACAAAATGCATGTCGATCTTGACGAAATCCGGCTGCAGTTCGGACCACAGCCGCAGGCTGGAAAACCCTTCGCCCAGATCATCCAGCGCCACGCGGAAACCTGCGCCGCGGAACAAGGTCAGGGCTTCGCGGAAAATCGAGCGGTCAGAAATGTACTGGTTCTCCGTCAGTTCGATCGTGACCTGCGCGATGTCGAGCCCGCAGTCACGGATGAAGCGGGTGATGCGCTGTGCATCATCCTTGACCTCGAGCACCGTCTGCGGCGTGATGTTGAGGAACAGCTGGCGCCTGAGGTCCAGGCGCGCGAACTGGCGCACCACCTTGCGCGCGCACAGCATGTTCAGTTCGGTCAGCAGCCCGGCGCGGGTTGCCGCCTCGAACAGCTTGGTGGGGGTGTGCAGCTGGCTGGATTCCGGACCGCGGATCAGCCCCTCGTAGGCGAGAATTTCCCCGGTGCCGAACGCCAGTATGGGCTGGTATACGGGCGTGACCGAACGGGTCTCGACGATGCGGATCAGCTCTTCGAGTTCGCTGAACCGGGCATTTCCCCGCGATTGCGGCGCCAGCCGCCGATAGGCGGAATCGATGTCTTCTTCGGCCGTTTCAGGAACGGCCGGTGGCGCCAGGTCGTTGTTCATGAGATTCACCGGAACCAAGGATCCCTGTCCCGGATTTCAAGGGCGGCTGAATTTTCAGGCAATCATCTGGTCTTTTCGGATTCCGGCAGGATTAGAGCATATTTTCAACGGGTTGGCAGGATTTTTTGAAACGGAGCCACTCCGGCAACCGCCGCTCAGTTCCCGCCCATGGCCAGCATCAACTGGTTCAGGCGCTTGACGAAACCGGCCGGATCCTCGAGCTGGCCGCCTTCGGCAAGCAGCGACTGGTCGAACAGCACCGCGGCCAGGTCGCCGAAACGCGATTCGTCCGCTTCCGCCTGCAGCCGCTGCAGCAGCGGATGGCGGGTGTTGATTTCGAGTATCGGTTGCGACATCGGCACCTGCTGTCCTGCGGCCTTGAGCATGCGCTGCAGGCTGGCCGTCATGTCATGCTCGTCTGCCACCAGGCAGGCCGGCGATTCGGTCAGCCGCAGCGTCACGCGCACGTCCTTGACGCGTTCACCCAGCGCCTTTTTGATGCGCTCGACCAGATCCTTGTGTTCCGCGGCTTCCTGCTCCTGCGCCTTTTTGTCGGCTTCGTCCTCGAGTTTGCCGAGGTCGAGCGCGCCCTTCGCCACCGACTGCAGTTTTTTGCCATCGAACTCGGTGAGGAAGGACATCATCCATTCATCGACGCGGTCGGACAGCAGCAGGACCTCGACGCCCTTCTTGCGGAACACCTCGAGGTGCGGGCTGGCCTTCGCCGCGGCAAATGTCTCGGCGGTCACGTAGTAGATTTTTTCCTGCTCCGGTTTCATGCGCGAGACGTAATCGGCCAGCGACACCTCCTCGTCAGCCGCATCCTTCTGTGTCGAGGCAAAACGCAGCAGCCTGGCAATGCGTTCGCGGTTGGGCTGGTCCTCGCCGATGCCCTCCTTGAACACGCGGCCGAATTCCTTCCAGAAGGTCGCAAACTTCTCCTTCTGGTTTTCCGCGAGGTCTTCCACCATGGACAGCACGCGTTTCACCGAAGCGGCGCGCATGGTCTCGATGTCCTTCGATTCCTGGAGGATTTCCCGCGACACGTTCAGCGGCAGGTCGTTCGAATCGATGACGCCGCGCACGAAGCGCAGGTAATGCGGCATCAGGTGCTCGGCGTCGTCCATGATGAACACGCGCTTGACATACAGCTTGATCCCGCGCCGCTGCCCGCGGTCCCACAGGTCGAAGGGCGCGCGCGCCGGTATGTAGAGCAGCTGCGTGTATTCCTTGCGGCCTTCGACCCGGTTGTGCGACCACGTCAGCGGCGCCTCGAAGTCGTGGGCAACGTGTTTGTAGAACTCGGTGTACTGCTCGTCGCTGATTTCGGATTTCGGTCGCGCCCACAGCGCGCTGGCCTGGTTGACGGTCTGGTCCTTGCCGGTGGTGCGGTATTTTCCGCTGTCCTTGTCCCACTCCTCCTCCTTCATCAGGATCGGCAGCGTGATGTGGTCGGAATACTTGCGCAGTATCGTGCGCAGGCGTGTGCCGTCGGCGAATTCCTCCTCCCCGTCGCGCAGGTGCAGCGTGACCTCGGTGCCGCGCTCCGCCTTTTCAACGGTCTCCAGCGTGTATTCGCCGCCGCCGTCGGATTCCCAGCGCACGCCGTGCTCCGCGGTCAGCCCGGCGCGGCGGGTCACCAGCGTCACCCGGTCGGCAACGACAAACGAGGAATAAAAACCGACGCCGAACTGGCCGATCAGGTGCGCATCCTTCGCCGCATCGCCGGTCAGCCGGTTCAGGAACTCGCGGGTACCGGAACGCGCGATGGTGCCGACGTTGTCCATCACTTCCTGGCGCGACATGCCGATGCCGTTGTCGGACACCGTCACCGTGCGCGCCTTGGGATCGAAGGCGACGCGGATTTTCAGTTCGGCGTCATTCTCCAGCAGCGCCTTGTCGGTCAGCGCCTCGAAACGCAGCTTGTCGGCCGCGTCGGACGCATTCGACACCAGTTCGCGCAGGAAAATCTCCTTGTTGCTGTACAAGGAGTGGATCATCAGTTGCAGCAGCTGTTTGACCTCGGCCTGGAAACTCAAGGTTTCTTTGAGAGTAATGTCGGACATTGCTATTTTTCCCCGAAAAAGGATCGCTCTGATTTTGGGCTGACATGCGGATTTTCAAGGGTCTGCAATCCCTCCTCCGCTGGCAACCAGCGCAATGAGACTGTAACATCCCCCTCGCGTACTCGAGCCCATAGCACCCGGATACCGCCGCGAAACACCGGTAATCCACATTCCGGCCTTCGGAAATCGCATGGAAATCTACCAACTACGTACATTCGTTGCCGTCGCCGAGAAAGGCCACCTGACGCGGGCTGCCGAGCAGTTGCATATCACGCAACCAGCAGTCACCAGCCAGATCAAGGCGCTGGAGGAAGAGCTTGGCATAACGCTATTCGAGCGCAATCACGCAGGCGTCACCCTGACCAAGGCGGGGCAAACGCTGTTGTCGGAAGCGGAAAAAACGCTAGCCGCGGCACATCAGATGATCAATACGGCGAAGTCGCTGCAGGGTATCGTCACCGGCAAGGCCCGGCTTGGCATCGTCGTTGATTCCGATTTTCTGCGCTTGGGTAGTTTTCTCAATGAACTGCTCGCGCATTTACCTCTACTCGAAATCAAACTGCACCACGCGCTCTCAGGCGCCGTCATGGAAGACGTGAGAAGTGGTGCACTGGACGGCGGGTTCTTCATCGGCACCAACAACGACCCCAAGGTTGCCGCAATCGAACTGCGCCGGCTCAACTACCATATCGTCGCGCCACCATCGTACAGGGATCAGGTACTTGCCGCAGGTTGGCGTGACATAGCGGCAATGCCGTGGATCCGGACGGCACGACACAGCTCGCAAAGCCGGCTGGCAGAAGAAATGTTCCGCGAACAGGGCCTGGAGCCGCGGCATGTCCTCGAACTGGACGAAGAAGTGTCGTTGAGTAGCTTGGTCAATGCGGGAGTCGGACTATGCCTCATGCGCGAAGACCTAGCACTGGAAGCCGCGGCGGCAAAAGAAGCCGTCATCTGGCCGCATGCCAGACGGCGTACGGCACTGCATTTCATACATCTGAAGACGCGCGAGCACGACCCTGCCATCGTCGGCGTACTCAGCGTCCTTCGCAGAGTTTGGTCGATTCCGAAATGACACAAGTATCTATTTTGAATAGGGTTTAATAATTTTCCCTGACGCTTGTTTTTTTTGATGCCAGCGATCAAATTATACGATTGGCTTTGCCTGTCACATCTCCATAAATTTGCCCCAGCCCGGCTCCACAAAAACAGCAGCGCACATTCTGCCGGCCTCGTTTAGCAGTTGATAATAATAACGCCAGCCTACTGGCTCTGAAGATTCTAAAAACGTTCTGAAAGGCGTTCACGCCTTTTCATCCTGGAGAGGAGATTCGATATGAAGCGATTTATGACGTTCGGCACGGTTGTGGCATTCGCCATGGTGCTTGGATCCGGAAACGCACTGGCTGCTGAAGGTACACTAACGGTAGTGACCTCGTTTCCGAAGGATTTGACGGCCATTTTCAAAAAGGCATTCGAGAAGAAAAACCCCAAACTGAAGCTGGAGGTCCTGAACAAATCAACATCCTCCGGCATCAAATACATCCAGGAAACGAAAGGCAACAATACATCGGATTTGTTCTGGGCATCGGCGCCGGATGCCTTTGAGGTGCTCAAGGGCGACGGTTTGCTGGTCAAATATTCACCCAAGGCTGCGGGCATTCCCGACAAGGTCGGAGCATTTCCCATCAACGACCGGGACGGTTACTACACGGGTTTCGCCGCATCCGGCTACGGGATCATGTGGAATACCCGGTACATTGCGGCCAAAAAACTGCCGGTGGCGAAAGAATGGGCTGACCTGAAAGCCGCGGTTTATCACGGGCACGTGGGCATGAGTTCCCCGTCACGTTCAGGCACAACCCACCTGACCGTGGAAACCGTTATTCAGGGCATGGGCTGGGAAGCCGGGTGGGCGGAGTGGAAGGAAATCGCCGGCAACTTCAAGACTGTTTCTGAACGCAGCTTTGGCGTTCCGGACGGCGTAAACAGTGGTCAATTCGGTTATGGCATAGTGATCGACTTCTTCGGGCTGTCTTCGATGGCCTCAGGATTTCCGGTGAACTTTGTCTATCCCAAGGTGACCACCTTGGTTCCGGCGAATATCGGCATCGTGAAAAATGCGCCGAACCAAGCCGCCGCCATGGAATTCATAGAATTCCTGGTGTCGCTCGAAGGTCAGTCGCTTCTGCTGGACCCGAAGATCCGGCGCCTGCCGGTGAATCCGAAGACCTATGCAAAAGCTCCCGCTGATTTTCCCAATCCGTTCAAGGATAAATCCATCGGCGCTGCGGTGAAATTCGATCTGGACCTTTCGAAACGGCGCTACAACGTGGTGAATTCCCTTTTTGATGTGATGGTGACTTATCGCATGGATGATCTGGTTGCGGCTGTCAAGGCCATCCAGGACGCCGAAGCCGCCATGAAAGGCAAAAGCAATGCGGCCGCTGCCAAAATGATCGCAGAGGCCCGTGCGCTTGTAGGCAAGGTGCCTGTGGACGAAGCCACTGCAGGCAAGAAGGAATTTGCGTCCATTTTCAAACAGCGACGCAGAAAGGCGACTGACAAGGTCACCGGCCGCCAGGCCGAAATCGAGCAGGAATGGGATGCTTTCGCCAAGGCCAACTACGCCAAGGCCAGGGAACTGGCCGTAAAAGCCAAATCCTCGCTGTAAAGTGTTCTGCCGGGAAAAGCCGCCCCCCCCCTTTCCGGCGGGCGGTTTTTTTCTCTCCGAATAATCGTGAACTGAATTTGGGAAGCGTCATGTCATTTCGGCTCGCATCGGCGCAAAGAGGCCCCATTCTGACTGGCCTGATGATCGCCTTGTTCCTGCTTCTGTTTCTGGCCATTCCTGTCGTGCAGGTCATTTTTGTGGCCTTTCAGGACCCCGGCACAGGTCAATTCACCGTCGTGAATTTCGTCGATTTTTTTGGAAACGCCCTGTTTCGGGAATCCTTCTTCAATTCCTTTTATGTTGCGTCGGTTTCGGTTGTAATCGCCTCCATCATCTCGATGCCCTTGGCGTATTTCACCACCCGATTCAATTTTGGCGGCGCCGTTCTTATCCAGACACTGGGTGTGATCCCGCTGATCATGCCGCCCTTGGTCGGCGCTGTTGCCATGCAACTGCTGTTTGGTTCCAATGGATCGGTGAATTTGTTGCTCGATCAATGGTTCGGATTCAAGATCCCGTTCATGGAAGGCCTGAACGGCGTGATTTTTGTCGAAAGCATCCATTACTTTCCATTCATCCTGATCAACTTGTCCGCTGCGCTTGCCAATATTGACCGGTCGATGGAGGAATCCGCGCAGAATCTTGGAGCCAGCGGGCTGCGCCTTTTCCGCCGCATCGTGCTGCCCCTGGCAATGCCGGGGTATATCGCCGGGGCGGCACTGGTGTTCATCAAGGTTTTCGATGACCTTGGAACGCCATTGTTGCTGAACGTCAACACGATGCTGGCCCCCCAGGCATATTTGCGGATTTCTTCGATCGGCATTTCGGATCCCATGGGGTACGTGATTTCCGTGATCCTGATCGCCATTTCCCTGCTGGCCCTGTGGATTTCCCTGCGTGCGCTGAAGGGCAAGGATTACGCCACAGTACAGAAGGGTGGCGGAGGATTGATGAGGCGTGATCTCCGCCCTTGGGAAAAGGCGGGCTGTTATGCAGTGGTGATACTTGTCCTGGCGCTCGTGCTGTCACCGCACCTTGGTTTGTTGCTGCTTTCGTTTGGAACCATCTGGTCG
>JBFWOE010000020.1:0-30400 GCA_050250695.1 Burkholderiales bacterium | reverse complement strand
CCGTGCCGGCCGCGTTCGATGATGCGGCCCTGGTCCAGCACGATGATCTCGTCGGCATCCATCACCGTCGACAGCCGGTGCGCGATAACCAGCGTGGTGCGCCCCTGTGCTATGCCGTTGAGTTCCCGCTGGATCGCCTGCTCGGTGCGCGAGTCCAGCGCCGAGGTTGCCTCGTCGAAAATCATGATGCTCGGGTTTTTCAGGATCGCGCGCGCAATCGCCACCCGCTGCTTCTCTCCCCCGGACAGCTTCAAGCCGCGTTCACCGACCATCGACTCGTAACCGTCTGGCAGGCTCTCAATGAAGGTGTGTATGTGGGCGGCCCTGGCGGCGGCGATGACTTCGTCGCGCGATGCCGCGGGCCTGCCGTACTGGATGTTGTAGAAAATGGTGTCGTTGAACAGCACCGTATCCTGCGGCACGATGGCGATGGCACCACGCAGGCTGGTCTGATGCAGCTTCCGGATATCGACGCCATTGATGCGGATCGAACCGCCGGTGACATCGTAGAAACGGTAGAGCAGCCGCGCCAGGGTCGACTTGCCGGCACCGCTGGCGCCGACCACGGCGACCTTGGCCGCGGGCGGTATCACAAACGTCATGCCATGGAGTATCTGCCGGCGCGGGTCGTAGCCAAAATCCACTCCGTCGAATTCCACCGTCGCCGGGCCCTCCGGAACGTCCCGTGCATCCGGTGAATCATCGACCTCGCGGTGCTCCTCCAGCAGGCCGAACATGCGTTCCATGTCGATCAGCGCCTGCTTGATCTCGCGGTAGGCCATGCCGAGGAAATTGAGCGGGATGTAGAGCTGGATCAGCAGGCCGTTGACCAGCACCAGGTCGCCCAGCGAGAGGTCGCGCGCGACCACGCCCTGCGCGCACATGATCATCAGCAGCGTTGCCGCCACCGCGATGATCGCCGCCTGACCGACGTTGAGCAGGCCCAGCGAAGCCTCGTTGCGCACTGCCATGACCTCGTAACGCTGCAGGCTGTCGTCGTAGCGCCGCGCCTCGTAGTCCTCGTTGTTGAAATACTTGACGGTCTCGTAATTGAGCAGGCTGTCGATGGCGCGGGTGTTCGCCTTCGAATCCAGTTCATTGGCACGCTTGCGGATGGCGGTGCGCCACTCGGTGATGCCGATGGTAAAGGCGATATAGACGATCACCGCGACAAAGGTCACGGCGACGAAACGCCAGTCGAACTTGGCGAACAGCACGCCTGCCACCAGCGCGAATTCGAGTATCACCGGGATGATGGAAAACAGCATGAACGACAGCAGCGTGGAAATGCCCCGGGTGCCGCGCTCGATGTCGCGCGACATGCCCCCGGTCTGGCGGTCGAGGTGGAAACGCAGCGACAGTGCGTGCAGGTGGCGGAAAACCGCAAGTGCGATGCGGCGTGTCGCCCGCTGCGTCACCGGTATGAAAACCACGTCGCGCAGCTCGGCAAACAGCACCGTCGACAGCCGCAGCACGCCATAGGCCACCAGCAACGCCAGTGGCAGCACCAGCACGGCCCTGGCGGAATCAAGGCCGTCGACGATGTCTTTCATCACCAGCGGCACGCCCACGTTAGCCAGCTTGGCAGCCACCAGGAACACCAGCGCCGTCACAACGCGCCACTTGTATTCCCACAGGTAAGGCAGCAGCATCGGCACCACGCGCCAGTCATTGCGGATGCTCCGCGCCGCACCGCCTGCGCTGGCGGGACGCGCGGCAGCCGCGGTTTCAGCTGCCATATCCACCGGCCCGAATTAGTATTATCATTTAAAATCAATAAGTTATATGTTATCTCTGGCAGAGCGCCGGCGGTCCGGGTGTGTAACTTTGTGTAACGTTTGCAGCAACGTCTGCACGCCCGCGTTTTAATTATCTCACCCGCAACCGCCCTTCCGGTTGCACGGATGATCCCGACCGGAGCCCATGAACATGCAAAAAAACATTCTGCTGGCAGTTTCCGCGGCGAGCCTGGCGCT
The DNA here is from genome assembly GCA_050250695.1 of Burkholderiales bacterium. Lineage (GTDB taxonomy): Bacteria > Pseudomonadota > Gammaproteobacteria > Burkholderiales > SG8-41. Next base: position 28,424 of record JBFWOE010000020.1, on the reverse strand, counting down.
TAACGCGCATGCCGCCGATTTCACCGACAACGCCCGCGTCATTTCGGCAACCCCGATCACGGAAAAAGTGTACGAGCCGCGCCAGGAGTGCATTGCTGAACCGCAGCCCCCGCGAGCGCCGCAGGCCGAACGCAGCGTCATCGCGCCGATCATCGGCGGCGTGGCGGGCGCCCTGCTGGGCAGCACGGTCGGCCGCGGCAGCGGGCGTGACGCGGCGACCGCTGCGGGCGCAATTGCCGGAGCCATCGTCGGCGACCGGGTAGCCAATCCCGACAGCGAACGTTCGATGGCCGGCTCGGTGGTCGGCGGCGCCGCCGGCGGCCTGCTCGGTGCACAGGTCGGCAAGGGCAACGGCCGCACTGCCGCTGCAGCTGCGGGCGCCATCGCCGGCAGCGTTGCAGGCGACCGCATAGACAACCGCCAGGCCGCCGTCGCACAGCCCGCGCAACGCTGTCACACGGTGGAAACCGTGCGCGAAATCATCCGCGGTTATACCGTGGTTTACCGATACAACGGCCGTGACATTTCAACCACCATGCCGTACGACCCGGGCCCCAGCGTTCGCGTCGGCATTACCGCCCTCGGCGGCGCCGGTGTGGCCGCCGCGCCGCCGCTGCCTGCTGCCATGTCGGGCGAAGCCCACACCGTTCCCTCACCCGGGTTCCGCCAGGCCTACAGTTACCGCTACTGATCACCCGGGCAGTCGTTCCAGCCGCGCGGTGAGCGGCGCATGATCGGATAACCGCCCCCAGCGCAGTCCGTGATGCACGCCTGCATCGCGCACCGCGAATCCGCGCACATAGATGCGGTCGAGCCGCAGCACCGGCAGCAAGGCCGGGTAACTGCGCGCCGGACTGCCCCTGAGCAGTTCGAATACTTCGTGCATGTTCAGCGGATGCGCCAGTTCGTGGGTGGCCCGGTGGCGCCAGTGCCAGTCGTTGAAATCACCGGCCACGATCAGCGGCGCCTGCGGCGGCACCAGCCGTTCGATGCGCTGGCGCAGGCGCTGCAGCTGGATGCCGCGCCCGCGCGAAGTCAGGGCCAGGTGCACGCACACGCAGTGCAGCGTCTGCGGCCACCCCGGCACAGCGATCTCGCAATGCAACAGGCCGCGGCGCTCGAAGCGGTGCGACGACACATCCTCGTTGTCCCAGCGCAGGATCGGATAACGCGACAGCAGGGCGTTGCCGTGATGGCCAGCATCGTAGACCGCGTTCCTGCCGTAGGCGTGGCTGTGCCAGAGGCTGTCGGCAAGATATTCGTACTGGGACTGCGCCGGCCAGTCGCGGTGGCGCGCCGCATGACCCGTATGCTCGCCAAGCACCTCCTGCAGGAACACCAGGTCGGTATCGAGCAGGCGCAGCTGTTCGCGCAGCGCGTACAGCGTCGGCCGCCGCGCCAGCAGCGGCGTGAAGGAAAAACCCTTGTGGATGTTGTAGGTCGCGACGCTCAGCCGGCGCGGCGCGCCGGCTGAATCGGGATCAGGAGACTGCAAGCATGCGTTCCAGCGCAACGCGCGCGAGTTCCGCTTCGTAGGCTGGCACCTTGATCTGGTTCACGACCTTGCCTGCTGCCAGGTTTTCCAGCGTCCACGCCAGATGCTGTGGATCGATGCGCTGCATCGTCGAACACATGCACACCGTCGGCGCCATGAACTGCACCGACTTGCCCTGGGCACTGAATTCTTCGGCAATGCGGTTCACCAGGTTGAGCTCGGTACCCACCAGCCAGCGCGATCCCGGGGCGCTGGCAGCGATGGTCTTGATGATGTAGTCGGTGGAACCGACGTAATCCGACAGCTTGCACACCTCGAAATTGCATTCCGGATGGCTGATTACCATGCCGCTGGGATGCTGCTGCCGCCAGCGCAGGATGTGCTGCGCCTGGAACATCTGGTGCACGGAACAATGGCCTTTCCACAGCAGGACCTTGGCCATCTTGATCTGCTGCGGTGTCAACCCGCCCATGGGTTCGTCGGGATCCCATACCAGCATCTCCGACAGCGGGATGTCCATCAGGTAACCCGTCCAGCGGCCAAGGTGCTGGTCGGGGAAAAACAGCACTTTCTCGCGCCGGCCGAAAGCCCAGTTCAGGATCTGCCGCGCATTCGAAGAGGTGCAGACGATGCCGCCGTGTTCACCACAGAACGCCTTCAGGTCGGCCGCCGAATTGATGTAGGTCACGGGGGTCACCGTGGCATCCGGGTCGAGCACTTCGGACAGTTCACGCCAGGCCCGCTCCACCTTGCTCAGGTTGGCCATGTCTGCCATCGAACAGCCGGCGCTGAGATCGGGTAAAACGACCTTCTGCGACGGGCGCGACAGGACATCCGCCACTTCGGCCATGAAATGCACGCCACAGAACACGATGTACTCGGCCTCCGTCTTCGCCGCCAGCTTGGACAGCTGCAGCGAATCGCCGGTCAGGTCGGCGTGCTTGTAGACGTCGGCGCGCTGGTAATGGTGTCCCAGCAGCACGGCACGGTCACCGAGTTTGCGTCGGGCCGCGACAATACGCGCCTCGCAATCCGCGTCTGCCAGCGGTTTGTAACCTTCGAAGGCAATCGTCTTGACTTCCATATTCTGATCCTGCTCCTGATCATCCCCGGCAGGGGAAAACTTCTACATTACAGGATTTTGACAGAAAAACCAGCCGGAAAATCCCGTGATTTCGTGGGGTTTATTGTTGGGGGCGGACGTGCCGCGGAAGCTCGCGGATGGCTTCGGCGTTGCTCCATGAAAACACCCTGTCCGCAGCTTCGCGCCACGGCAACCACTGCCATGCCAGGTGTTCGCGCGGGGACAACACGACGTTCTGGGCAGCGGGCAACGTCAATCCGAACACGTGTTCCGTATTGTGGGTCACGCCCGGCGCGTAACGATTGCGCCAGTGCGGATAGATTTCATAACGGTTTTGCCGTTGCCAGTCGATCAGTGTGCCGGGGACTGCGATGATGCCGGTCTCTTCGGCCAGTTCACGCTGCGCCGTCTGCGCCAGCGTCTCGCCCTCATGCTGGCTGCCGGTGACCGACTGCCAGAAACCGGGGCGATCGGCGCGCTCCAGCAGCAGCACCTGCAGGTCGGCGCTGTGCACCAGCACCAGCACCGATACCGGAATCTTGTAATTCACTTCCACGCGGGAAATTCCGGCAGCGCGGAATTGCCTTCAACCAGCACGATGAATGTGCGCCCCTGCCGTTGCCAGTAATCCGTGGCTGTGCCGAGGATATCCAGCAGCACGCCCTGTTCGGCAGGTGCTGCGGCTGAAAAGCCCGCGAGGTCCTGCAGATGCAGCACGTGGCCGCGGTCCGGCAGCCAGGACAGGTCCTGCAGGCAGTCGGCCAGCGCATCCCAGTTGCCACAGAATGTCGCCGGAAAACCCATCGCAAGCGCCAGTGCTTTCAGCAGGGCCTTCTTGTCGCGGATGCGTTTCAGTGAAACGGCCGTCCATTGCAGATCCGGCGCTGCGCGCAGCTCGTCCAGGGATTGCGGCGCACGATAGATGCCGTTGAGCCGAGGTGATAGCGGTTTCATTCAACGATGCGCCGGAAGGAATTGTAATGATCCGCCGTGTAGTAGGCCTCGCCGCCATCGCGGCAATGGGCCAGCCCCGGCACACCGGAAGGCGAGGGCGTTACGGGCGGACGGCGCTCGCAACCCACCACGATGCGCCTCGCGCCGCGGTGATTCAGGCCGGGGGTCTTGACCGTATATTCGCTGTAATAACCGCGCCTCGCCACAGGCAACCGTTTTTCGTAGTTGCCGAAGGTGCTGCCATCACGCCGATAAGGATAAGGGCCATTGCGCCGGATCAGCTCCAGGGTGTGCTGCGCCTCGGTCGGCAGCTGCTGCACGCGGATTTCCCCGCGTCCCGGCAGGTCCCCTCGCGCCAGAGCGACCGCGGAACACGCCACTGCCACGACAATCACCGCCCGGAGCACAACCCTCCTGCGCTGAGCCATGTCCGCGACCTCCGATCCGGTCAGGCGCTACGGCAACCGCAGCGGCTCATTCCGGCTTGGCGGTGTTGCGCAGCCGGATGTGCAGGTCGCGCAACTGGCGTTCGCTGACACGGCTGGGCGCCTCGACCATAAGATCCTGGCCGCGCTGCGTTTTCGGAAATGCGATGACTTCCCTTATCGATTCAGCGCCGGTCATCAGGGTCACCAGCCGGTCCAGTCCGAAGGCGATGCCACCGTGGGGCGGCGCGCCGTAGGACAGTGCATCGAGCAGGAAGCCGAACTTGGCACGCGCGTCTTCCGGGCTGATGCCCAACGCAGCGAACACCTGCGATTGCACTTCTGCACGGTGTATGCGCACCGAACCGCCGCCGATTTCCCAGCCGTTCAGCGCCACGTCGTAGGCTTTCGCCAGCACCTTGCCGGGATCGCTCGCCAGCAAAGCGACATGCTCGTCCTTGGGCGCGGTGAAGGGGTGATGCGCAGCAACCCAGCGCTTTTCCTCTTCGTCGTAATCGAAGGCCGGGAAGTCGACGATCCAGCACGGCCGCCAGCCGGCATCGGCATGGCCTTTTTCGTGGCCGATCTTGACGCGCAGCGCACCGAGAGCGTCGTACACCACCTTGCTGCGGTCTGCGCCGAAAAAGATCACGTCGCCATTGGCTGCGCCGGTGCGCCTGATGATCTCGGCGAGTACCGGCTGCGGCAGGAACTTGACGATCGGCGACTGCAGGCCTTCGTCGTTGAGTCTGGTGACGTCGTTGACCTTGATGTAGGCCAGGCCCTTGGCGCCGTAGATCGCGACAAACGTGGTGTAGTCGTCGATTTCCTTGCGCGTCAGCGCCGCGCCGCCCGGCACGCGCAGCGCCACCACCTTGCCGTCCTTCAGCGAGATCGCCTGCTTGAACACCTTGAACTCGACCTGCTGCATCAGGTCGCTGAGATCGGTCAGTTCGAGCCTGACGCGCAGGTCGGGCTTGTCCGACCCGAAGCGCGCCATCGCTTCAGCGTAGCTCAGCCGCGGAAATGCGCCGAGTTCGACATCCAGCACCGATTTGAAAAGGTGACAGATCAGTCCTTCCATCAGGTCCTGGATTTCGCGCTCGGTCAGGAAGGAAGTCTCGACGTCGATCTGGGTGAATTCGGGCTGGCGGTCGGCGCGCAGATCTTCGTCACGGAAACATTTGACGATCTGGTAATAGCGGTCATAGCCTGCCACCATCAGCAGTTGCTTGAACAGCTGCGGTGACTGCGGCAGTGCGTAGAACTGGCCGTCGTGCATGCGCGAAGGCACCAGAAATTCTCGGGCACCTTCGGGCGTCGACTTGTAGAGCATGGGAGTTTCAATGTCGATGAAACCGTTTTCATCGAGGTAGTGCCGGATGGCGCGCGCAGCGCGGTGACGCAGCCGCAGATGCGCCTGCATCTGCGGGCGCCGCAGGTCGAGGAAGCGGTACTGCAGGCGCACGTTCTCCGACAATTGCTCGTCATCCATCATGAACGGCGGGGTCTGCGCAGCATTGAGCACTTCCAGCCCGCCCGCCAGAACCTCGATCTCGCCGCTGACCAGGTTGGGATTGACGGTGCCGGCCGGCCGCTCGCGCACCTTGCCCTCGACGCGCACCACGAATTCGTTGCGCAGGCTGTCGGCGACGGCGAAGGTATCGGCACGATCCGGATCGCAGACGATCTGCACCAGACCCTCGCGGTCACGCAGATCGATGAAGATCACCCCGCCATGATCGCGACGCCGGTGCACCCAGCCGAACAGCGTGACCGTTTGCCCGAGGTAAGTACGATCGATCCGCCCACAGTAATTGCTGCGCATATTTAAGTATTTGATTTTAGAGATTAATTTTATCAGGGGCTGGGTCAACCACCGCGCCGTTGCCATTGGGCGCTACCACGCCCATCGACACGATGTACTTGAAAGCCGCGTCCACCGACATGTCGATTTCAATCGCGTCTTCCCGTTTTACGTAAAAATAAAACCCGTTGACCGGGCTGGGCGTGGTCGGGATGAACACTGCAACATAATCACCGGACAGGCAGCCTGTGACTTCGACCGGCACGTTGGTCTGGAATGCCAGCGACCACGCCTGCGGATGTGGATAACGCACCAGCAGCACCTTGCGAAACGCATGCCCCGTACCTGAGAACAGCGTGTCGCTGACCTGCTTGACGCTGTTGTAGATGGTGTTGACTACCGGAATCCGCGCCAGCAAGCCCTCCCAGAACTGAACAAGCCTCTGGCCGAGGATATTGGCGGCAAGCACGCCAGTTGAGAACACGATCAGCACCGTCAGGATCACCCCGAGTCCGGGGATGTGCACTCCCAGCCAGCTCTCCGTGAGAAACGACTGCGGCAGCAGTTGCAGGGATTGGTCCATGATCCCGACCAGGAGATCCAGCACCCACAGGGTGATCACCAGCGGCACCCAGATCAGCAGACCGGTAATGAGATAACGCTTGATGGAAGTTTTCTTGAACATGAATTAACCGCTACGGCGCTGAACCCCAGCGCTCAAAAAACTGCGCGCGGTCCGGCCCGCATCCGGGCCCGCGCCGCGCGCCAGAGGCTGCGAACCGCTTCAGTTACAGGCGGGGCAGGCTCCGGCTCCGCAAGCAGCCTCGGCCTTGGACTCGTCTTTCTTCGGTGCATCTGCGGACTTGGCATCGTCCGCCTTCGGTTTGGCAGTGCCCTTGTCCTTGAAATCAGTGGCGTACCAGCCGCTGCCCTTGAGCTGGAAACCCGCCGCGGTCACCATTTTGCTGAACGTTCCTTTGCCACATTCCGGACAGTCGGTCAGCGGCGCATCACTGATGCGCTGAAGGAACTCCTTCTGGAAACCGCATGCCCCGCATCGATATTCGTAAATTGGCATGTCAAACACCCGAAAAAATCGAAAAAAGCATTATACCTTAGACGGTTACAGACACTTTCCGCGGATATAAGGCGGAATCGGTCGCTTTTCAAGTGGCCGGCGGCGGCAAGCGGCCGGGGGGGCAGCTTCCGCGGCGGTGTCCACTACACCCGCCCCGCCCCCGCACGATTGAAGGATCTCCCCTATAATCAAGGGGTTGAATGGCGCGACGGCGGCAGCCGCTGCAGCATGATCATCCGGAACCCGCTCCCATCATGAAAGACACAGCCCCACGCAGTCACGATCTCGTTGAGCGCGCCCGCGCCGGGGGACCGGCACCGACCGCCGTGGTCTTTCCTTGCAGCGGAGCGGCTCTGTCCGGTGCCCTGGAGGCGGCGGCGGCCGGCTTGATCGCGCCGATCCTGATAGGCCCCCGTGCCCGGATCGAAAAAATCGCGGATGAGGAACAACTCGACTTGCACGGCTGCGTCATCGACGACGTCGAGGGTGAACATGCCAGTGCCGCCCATGCCGCAGCACTGATAGGCGACGGCAAGGCCGCACTGCTGATGAAAGGCAGCCTGCATACCGAGGAACTGATGAGCGTGGTGGTCTCGCGCAGCGCGGGCCTGCGCACGGATCGCCGGGTCAGCCATGTATTCGTGATGGACGTGGTAACGCATGACCGCCTGCTGCTGATCAGCGACGCCGCGGTGAATATCGCGCCCGACCTCGAGGCCAAGCGCCACATCACACAGAATGCGATCGATGTCGCCCACGCGCTCGGCATCGCCCGCCCGCATATCGCCGTGCTCTCCGCCGTGGAAACGGTCAATCCGGCGATACCCTCCAGCCTGCATGCAGCCGCGCTGCGCGACATGGCAAAGGAAGGCCACATTGTCGGCGGTGTTGTCGACGGTCCATTGGCATTCGACAACATGATGTCGGTAACGGCAGCACGCATCAAGGGCATTGAATCGCCGGTCAGCGGCGTCTCCGACATCCTCGTGATGCCCGGACTGGAAGCCGGAAACATCCTTTACAAGTCCCTGGTGTACATCAGCAAGGCCATCGCCGGGGGGGTGGTCATGGGTGCAAAAGCACCCGTCATCCTGACCAGTCGCGCCGACTCCGTACACAGCCGCATGGCATCGGCCGCAGTGGCTTCGCTGGTTGCCCGGGCCCGAGCCTCGCGCCGCTGAACGACGACGTCAGACCCGGCGGCAAGTCTTAAAACGGAATATCGTCGTCCATGTCGTCAAAGCTGCCGCCGCCCTTCCTGGCTGGCGCCTTGCCGCCGCCCGCAGCTGCCGCGGCGGGTTCACGCATGCTGCCGCCCTCTCCGCCACCGCCGCGACTGCCCAGCAACTGCATGCGGTCGGCAACGACCTCGGTTGTATAACGGTCCTGCCCCTCCTTGTCCTGCCATTTGCGCGTACGGATCCGGCCTTCAACGTAGCACGGAGAACCCTTTTTAAGGTACTCGCCGGCGATCTCGGCGAGCCGCCCGAAGAAAGAAATCCTGTGCCACTCGGTGTGTTCCTGCTTGTCGCCCGATTTCTTGTCTTTCCATGCCTCGGTGGTCGCAAGAGTGATGTTTGTCACCGCCTCTCCGCTGGGCAGGTATCGAGTCTCGGGATCCTTCCCGAGGTTGCCGATCAGAATTACCTTGTTCACCGATGCCATGACAGATTTTTCCTCTATTTGATTGCCCGCACAGGCACAACAACGCGCCGGGGCCGCAGGCGTTTACAAAGCCGCTTGCGCAGTCGCCGTCGTGCGCATGCTGAAAGCGAGTATAAGCCAGATCAGCAGCAGCAAGACGTTGAAGGCGATTACCGCCGTAGCCCCCCAGTGCTGGTACAGGAAACCGCCGGCCGCCGCCCCCAGAAAAGTGCCGAAAAACTGGATACTGCTGTAGAGCCCGATGGCCGTGCCCCGGGCCTGCAGCGGCGCCAGCCGCGTGGTCAGCGTCGGCAGCATGGCTTCCAGCACGTTGAACGGCGTAAAAAAAACGAGCAGAAACATCGACAACAGCCAGATGTTCCCGGTGAGCCAGGGCAAGGCGACATGTCCGGCCAACAGCAGGGCCACGGACAGGATGAACCAGCGGCGCAGCACGGCCGGATTGCCGGCGCGCATTATCGGCGGCAGCATCAGTACGAATGAGCCCAGCATCACGGGCAGGTACACCTTCCAGTGCCCGGCCAGCGGCAAACCGGCATCGCGCAGCGCGAAAGGAACCACGATGAACAGCGCCATCAGCGCTGCGTGCAGTGCGAAAATGCCCCAGTTCAGCCGCGCCAGTTGCGGATCAATCAGCACTTTCCAGAAATCCCCCAGGGCGCGGCCGCGCGCCGGCGCCTGCTCAGGCGCATCCGGTATGAAACGCCACATGACCACGATCGCCGCGGCGGCCAGTACCCCGGTCATCGCGAATATCCCGGGCACGCCGATCACGCGGTTCAGCCACGGACTGACGATCAGGGACAATGCGAACGAGGCGCCGATGGTCGAACCGATCATCGCCATCGCCTTTGCGCGCTGCTCTTCACGCGTGAGGTCCGCGGTCATCGCGATGACCGCAGCGGAAATTGCACCCGCGCCCTGCAGTACGCGGCCGAGTATGATCACGTGGATGTTCGGCGCCAGGGCGGCGACGAAACTGCCTACGACGAATATGACCAGCCCCACATAAACCACCGGCTTGCGCCCGTAACGGTCAGACCACCAGCCGAACGGGATCTGCAGCAACGCCTGCGTCAGGCCATAGGCGCCGATGGCGATGCCCACCAGCGTCAGATTGTCACCTCCCGGAAGCTGCTCCGCATAAATCGCGAATACGGGAAGAATCACGAACATGCCGAGCAGGCGCAACCCGAAAATCCCGGACAAGCCTATGCTTGCCCGCAGCTCGAGCGGGGTCATTTTGCTGCTGGACGACATCAATGGGAGCCTGCGGAAAACCCTGGTGTAACAGTTGGGCGGAACAATTTATGAGCGTATATTAGCAGGTTTACCTTTACGGCCCGACATGCCCGCCCGTTCCACGCCGCCCAAACTGGTCACACTGCTCAAGCCGCCGCAGCAGGATCTGCCTGCGCCCCCGGCCGCCGCCGGCGGAATGATCCGTGTGCGCGGCGCACGCACCCACAACCTGCGCAACGTCAGCCTCGACCTGCCGCGCAACCAGTTGACCGTGATTACGGGGCTGTCCGGCTCCGGAAAATCATCGCTTGCATTCGACACGCTCTACGCCGAGGGGCAGCGGCGTTACGTCGAATCACTGTCCGCTTATGCGCGCCAGTTCCTGCAGCTGATGGAAAAACCCGACGTCGACCTGATCGAGGGATTGTCACCCGCGATTGCCATCGAACAGAAGGCCTCCAGCCACAATCCCCGCTCCACTGTCGGCACGGTCACCGAAATCCATGATTACCTGCGGCTGCTCTACGCACGCATCGGCGAACCGCAGTGCCCGGAGCATGGCACGGCGCTGGACGCGCAATCGGTTGCGCAGATGGTGGATCATGTCCTCGAGCTGCCTGAGGACACGCGGCTGATGATACTGGCGCCGGTGGTCAGCGATCGCAAGGGTGAGCAATCCGCAATCATCGACGAACTGCGCGCGCAGGGTTTCGTCAGGGCACGGGTCGACGGCACGGTGCATGACATCGATGCGATGCCGCCGCTGAAGAAAAATGCCAAACATACGATCGATGTCGTGGTGGATCGCGTGAAAGTCCGCGCGGACATCCGCCAGCGCCTTGCGGAGTCCTTCGAAACCGCCCTGCGCCACGCCGACGGACGTGCACTGGCGGTGGACATGGACAGCGGCAGGGAATATGCATTTTCCGCGCGCCTTGCCTGCCCGCAATGCGGTTACGCCTCACCGGAACTCGAGCCGAGGCTGTTTTCGTTCAACAATCCCGCCGGTGCCTGTCAGCGCTGCGACGGCCTGGGCTCCATCGAATTCTTCGATCCCAGGCGGATCGCCGCGTTTCCCGAAATGTCGCTGGCTTCGGGCGCGATCAAGGGCTGGGATCGCCGCAACCAGTTCTATTTCCAGATGCTGCAGAGCCTGGCGGCACATTACGGTTTCGACATCGAGACACCATTCAACGAATTGCCGGAAGAGGCGCGCCAGGCAGTGCTGTACGGCTCGGGCAAAACGCCGATCCAGTTCACCTATACTGGGGAACGCGGCAAATCGTACGTGCGCGAGCATGCGTTTGAAGGGGTGATACCCAACCTTGAACGGCGCCATCGCGAGACAGACTCGCCTGTGGTACGCGAGGAACTCTCCAAGTACCTGAACACGCAGCAATGCCCCGACTGCCACGGCACCCGCCTGCGACGCGAGGCCCGGCACGTGATGGTCGCCGGCCGGCCGATCTATGCCCTGTCCGCGCTGCAGCTGGGTGATGCGATGGGTTTTTTCGAGAAACTGACACTGTCCGGCGCAAAGAAGACGATCGCCGAGAAAATTGCCGGGGAAATCCGCAACCGCCTGCGCTTCCTGGTCGATGTAGGACTCGACTACCTGTCGCTTGACCGCTCGGCCGACACACTGTCCGGCGGAGAAGCGCAGCGCATACGGCTGGCAAGCCAGATCGGCTCGGGGCTGACCGGGGTCATGTACGTGCTCGACGAACCGTCGATCGGCCTGCACCAGCGCGACAACACGCGCCTGCTCGACATGCTGAAGCGACTGCGCGACATCGGCAACACGGTCATCGTCGTTGAGCACGATACCGACGCGATCATGAGCGCCGACCACGTGATCGACATGGGACTGGGCGCCGGGGACCATGGCGGCAACGTCATCGCCCAGGGTTCCCCCGCCGAAATCTCGGCCCATGGCGAATCGCTGACCGGCCAATACCTGTCCGGGCGCCGCCGCATCGACGTACCGGCGCTGCGCCACCGCATCAATCCAAAGCGTCAACTGCACATCAGCGGCGCCACCGGCAACAACCTGAAAAGTGTCACTGCCGGCATCCCTGTGGGACTGTTCACCTGCGTCACCGGCGTCTCCGGTTCGGGAAAGTCGACACTCGTCAACGATACCCTGTACCAGGCCGCGGCCCGCGACCTTTACGGCAGCAATGTCGAACCCGCGCCCTGTACGGCGATCGAGGGCATGGATCATTTCGACAAGGTCGTCAACGTCGACCAGAGCCCGATAGGACGCACGCCACGCTCGAACCCGGCAACCTACACCGGATTGTTTACGCCGATCCGTGAACTGTTCGCCGGGGTGCCCGAAGCACGCGCCCGCGGCTACGGCGCCGGCCGCTTCTCGTTCAACGTCAAGGGCGGCCGCTGCGAATCATGCCAGGGCGACGGCGTGCTGAAGGTCGAAATGCACTTCCTGCCGGATATCTACGTTCCCTGCGACACCTGTCATGGACGACGCTACAACCGGGAGACGTTGGACATCCGCTACAAGGGTCGTACCATCCACGAGGTGCTGGAAATGACCGTGGAACAGGCCGTGGAATTTTTCAGCGCGGTTCCGTCGCTGGCACGCAAGCTGCAAACCCTGATGGACGTCGGCCTCGGTTACATCACCTTGGGACAGAGCGCGACAACGCTGTCGGGCGGCGAAGCGCAGCGCGTTAAGCTGGCGCTGGAGCTTTCGAAACGCGACACCGGCCGCACGCTCTACATACTTGATGAGCCGACCACCGGCCTGCATTTCCACGATATCGAACTGCTGCTGCGCGTGCTGCATCGCCTGCGTGACCACGGCAACACCATCGTCGTCATCGAGCACAATCTCGACGTGATCAAGACTGCCGACTGGGTCATCGACCTGGGGCCCGAGGGCGGTGATGGCGGCGGACGCGTCATTGCGGAAGGGCCGCCGGAAACCATCGCCGCTGTCGCGCAAAGCCATACCAGCGCCTACCTCAGGAAAGTCCTGGCATGACCCCGGCTGCGGCACGCGAACTGCTTGCCGGCAGTTTCACTGCCGCGCTGGCTGCCGCGGATCCCCTGCGCATTGTCCCGGAACACCTGCCGCTGCCGCCGCAGGGACGCACGCTGGTGGTTGGAGCAGGCAAGGCCGCGGCGTCCATGGCGCTCGCCGTGGAGCAGCATTGGCCCGCGACGGCAGCGCTGGAGGGACTGGTCATCACGCGCTACCGGCATGGCCTGCTGACCAACCGCATCACCGTGATCGAAGCCGGTCACCCGGTGCCCGACGCCGCCGGCGAGCAGGCAGCCGCCGACATTCTCAAACGCGTCAGGATGCTGACACCGCGCGATCTGCTGCTGGTTCTGGTATCCGGCGGCGGATCCAGCCTGCTGTCGCTGCCGGCAGCAGGCATCAGCATGGCCGACCTGAAACAGGTCACGCGTCAGCTGCTGCTCTCGGGCGCGCCGATCCAGGCCATGAACACGGTGCGCAAGCACCTGTCCGCGATCCAGGGCGGCCAGCTGGCGGCGGCATCACGTGCGCCGGTGCTGGCACTGGTGATTTCAGACGTCACTGGCGACGATCCAACACATATTGCTTCGGGTCCCTGCGCGCCCGACCCGACCACCTACGGTGATGCGCTGTCGATACTGAAGCAATATTCGGTGGATGCCCCTGCCGCGGTCGCCGCGCACCTTGAACGCGGCGCCGGCGGAGCGCTGGCCGAAACTCCGAAACCCGGAGATCGCGTGTTCGCAAAAACGGAAAACCGCGTAATTGCGACGGCAAAACAGTCGCTGGAGGCAGCAGCGGCCTTTTTCCGCGACCGCGGCATCACGCCCGCGATACTCGGCGATTCGGTGACCGGCGAGGCTCGTGAAGTCGCCAAGGTCTATGCCGCGTTGGCACGCCAGGTACGGCAGCACCAGTCACCGTGGAAACCGCCGGTCGCGCTGATCTCCGGCGGCGAGTGCACGGTTACCGTGCGCGGCAAAGGACGCGGCGGTCGTTGTGCCGAGTTCCTGCTGTCGCTGGCGCTGGAACTCGACGGTGCCGCCGGTGTAAACGCACTGGCCTGCGATACTGACGGCATCGACGGCTCCGAAGACAACGCGGGCGCAACGCTGACCCCCGAGTCCCTGCAGCGCGCGGCGACCCAAGGACTGGATGCCGCCGCGCTGCTCGAACAAAACGATGCCTACCGGTTTTTCCAGGCAACCGGTGACCTTATCGTCACCGGTCCCACCCGCACCAACGTCAACGATTACCGCGTCATCATGGTGGCCTGAAGGCGAAAATCTATATAAATAATTGATTATTAACGATATTTTTATGCTGATGGGCACAAAAAAACCGGGCAATGCCCGGTTTTTTCTCGAGTGTCCGACAGTTCAGGCAGCATCCGCCTTGGCTTCACCCGCAGAATCAGCCGGCCGGTCAAGCAATTCGACGTAGGCCATGGGTGCATTGTCGCCCTTGCGGAAGCCGAACTTCAGTATGCGCAAATAGCCACCGTTGCGCTTTGCATAACGCGGCCCCAGCAGTTCGAACAGCTTGACCACATTTTCACGATCACGCAGGCGGTCGAACGCCAGACGGCGATTTGCCAGGGACGGTTTTTTGCCCAGCGTGATGATCGGTTCGACCACGCGCCGCAGTTCTTTGGCCTTGGGTAGCGTGGTCTTGATCGCCTCATGGCGCAGCAGAGAATTGGCCATGTTGCGCAGCATTGCCAGTCGATGGCTGCTGGTGCGGTTGAGTTTCCGTAATCCGTGACGATGACGCATGATGCCCTCTTAGACCTTTTCGAGGCCGGCAGGCGGCCAGTTTTCCAGCTTCATTCCCAGCGTCAGACCGCGGGAGGCCAGCACTTCCTTGATCTCGTTCAGCGACTTGCGGCCGAGATTCGGAGTCTTCAGCAGTTCCGTCTCGGTACGCTGGATCAGGTCGCCGATGTAATAGATGTTCTCGGCCTTCAGGCAATTGGCCGAACGGACGGTCAGTTCCAGGTCGTCCACCGGGCGCAGCAGTACGGGGTCGATCTGGGTTGCCTTCTTCTCTTCGATCAACGCCGGCGTACCCTTGAGATCGGCAAAAACCGACAGCTGCTCAACGAGTACGCGGGCAGCGTAACGAACCGCCTCTTCAGGGTCGATAACACCGTTGGTTTCGATATCGATCACCAGCTTGTCGAGGTCGGTGCGCTGTTCGACGCGCGCGGACTCGACGGCGTAGCTCACGCGGCGCACCGGCCCATAGGACGCATCCAGCATCAGGCCGCCGACACTGCGCGTGTCATCCACGCCGCGGCGGGTCACAGCGGCCACGTAGCCCCGGCCCTTTTCGACCTTGATCTGCACGTCCAGCTTGCCACCGGCCGTGAGGTGGGCGATCACGTGTTCGGGATTGATGATCTCGACGTCGTGCATCGGTTCGATGTCGGCAGCGGTCACCACGCCCTCACCCGACTTCTTCAGCGTCAGTATCGCCTCGTCGCGGTTGTGCAGGCGCAGGACGATGCCCTTCAGGTTTAGCAGGATGTCGACCACGTCCTCCTGGACGCCGTCAATCGTGGAATATTCATGCAGCACGCCTTCGATCTTTACTTCCGTCGCCGCGAAACCCGGCATGGAAGAAAGCAGCGTGCGGCGCAGTGCGTTGCCGAGCGTATGGCCATAACCACGCTCGAACGGCTCCATCGTGACCTTGGCGTGAAACGGGGAAATTCCCTGCACGTCGATGATCCGGGGCTTGAGGAAAGCGCTGCTGGACATGACTGGTTACCTCTTGGGGATTATTTCGAGTACAACTCGACGATGAGCGACTCGTTGATGGTTGAAGGCAGTTCGGAGCGCTGGGGACGTGCCTTGAAAGTACCTTTGAGCGACTTGGCGTCCACTTCGATCCATTCAGGATAACCGCGCGACTCGGCGGCTTCCGATGCACCCTTGATCCGCAGCTGCGCCTTGGCAGGCTGCGCGACCTCGACGACATCACCCGGACGGCACTGGAAGGACGGGATGTTCACCCGCTTTCCGTTGACCAGTATGCCGTTGTGACGTACCACCTGGCGCGCTTCAGTGCGCGAGGCACCGAAACCCATGCGATAAACGACGCTGTCGAGCCTGCTTTCCAGGTTCTGCAGCAACGCCTCGCCGGTCACGCCCTTGCTCGCCGACGCTTCCTTGTAGGTCTTGCGGAACTGGCGTTCAAGGATGCCATAGATCCGGCGCACCTTCTGCTTTTCGCGCAATTGCACGCCATAACCGGAAAGGCGAGTGTTCTTCTGGCCGTGCTGCCCCGGCGGGTAGTTACGGCGCTCGATCGCGCACTTGTCGGTGAAACATTTCTCCCCTTTCAGGAAGAGCTTTTCACCCTCGCGGCGGCATTGCCGGCATTTTGCATCGAGATTCCTGGCCACTGTGGGATCTCCCTTAAATTCTGCGTTTCTTCGGCGGACGGCAACCGTTGTGCGGAACGGGCGTCACGTCGGAGATACTGGTGATCTTGAAACCAACGGCATTCAGGGCGCGCACCGCGGACTCCCGTCCCGGCCCCGGACCCTTGATCAGCACTTCAATGTTCTTCACGCCGCATTCCTGCGCCAGCCGGCCGGCCTTCTCGGCGGCAATCTGCGCGGCAAATGGCGTTGACTTGCGCGATCCCTTGAAGCCGTTGCTACCCGAGGTCGCCCAGGCCAGCGCATTGCCCTGGCGATCGGTAATGGTAACGATGGTGTTGTTGAACGACGCGTGCACGTGCGCCACGCCTTCCGCCACGTTTTTCTTGACCTTCTTGCGAACCCTAGTGCTTGCCTTAGCCATATATAGTCACTCTCTGTTAGGCAGCGGTCGGCCGCTGGATTTTCACTGCCGCTTTCCGGGGGCCCTTGCGCGTACGCGCATTGGTCCGGGTCCGCTGCCCGCGCATGGGCAGGCCGGCGCGATGGCGCTTGCCACGCCAGGTGCCGAGATCCATCAGCCGCTTGATGTTCATGGAAATCTCGCGGCGCAGATCGCCTTCTGTGGTGAACTTCGCCACTTGCTCGCGCAGCTTGTCCATGTCCGAGTCGGACAGATCCTTCATTTTGGTCGCGGTATTGATGCCGGCCGCCACGCAGATCGCGCGCGCGCGGCTGCGACCTACGCCGAAGATCGCGGTCAGCGCGACTTCAGCGTGCTGATGATTTGGTATGTTGACGCCGCCTATGCGAGCCATAGCTCACCCCACCAATGGAAAACTTGAAATTATAACTTTTGACAGGTTCATATTCAATGAACCGTCAACCCTGGCGCTGCTTGTGGCGGGGGTCCTTGCAGATCACCCTGACCACGCCGTTGCGCTTCACAACCTTGCAGTTGCGGCACATGCGCTTAACCGATGCCAATACTTTCATGTCTCTTACCTCTTTCGCTTGCAGCCTATTTCGCCCGGAAAATGATGCGTCCCTTGGTCAAATCGTAGGGCGTCAGTTCCACCGTTACCTTGTCTCCGGGCAATATGCGGATGTAGTGCATGCGCATCTTCCCCGAAATATGACCCAGAACAATGTGGCCGTTCTCCAGCTTCACCCGAAACGTTGCATTGGGCAGGTTTTCCACGACCTCCCCCTGCATTTCTATCGTGTCTTCTTTCGCCATTACCGCGACGGAAATACACCGCCCTTGAAGTTTGCCTTCTTCAGCAGACTTTCATACTGGTGCGACATCACGTAAGCCTGCACTTGCGCCATGAAATCCAGTGTAACCACCACGATGATCAGCAACGATGTCCCGCCAAAATAGAATGGCACGTTTTTCCATACGATCAGCAGTTCCGGTATCAGGCAGACCAGCGTGATGTATAAGGCACCAGCCAGCGTCAGTCGCATGGTCACCTTTTCGACGTAACGCGCAGTCTGGTCACCCGGCCGGATACCTGGAACAAAAGCACCGCTTTTTTTCAGGTTCTCCGCGGTTTCCTTGGGATTGAACACTAGCGCGGTGTAGAAAAAACAGAAGAATATGATTGCTGCCGAATAGAACAGCGTGTAAATCGGCTGCCCCGGGTGCAAAACGGCGGCCACATTTTTCAGCCACACCATGCCTTCGCTCTCACCCAGCCAGCCTGCGATGGTGCCCGGAAAAAGGATGATGCTGGAAGCAAAAATCGGCGGAATCACACCGGACATGTTCAGCTTCAACGGCAGGTGCGAAGACTGGCCGCCGTAGATTTTCCGGCCGACCTGCCGTTTGGCATAGTTCACCAGTATCTTGCGCTGCCCCTTCTCCACAAAACACACGAATGCGGTAACCGCCACTACCAACACGAATATGAACAGCACGAACGGGATCGAGAAGGCGCCGGTACGCGCCAGTTCCAGAGTGCCGCCAACAGCCTGCGGAAAACCCGCAGCTATCCCTGCAAAAATGATCAGCGAAATGCCGTTGCCGATGCCCCGTTCGGTGATCTGCTCGCCCAGCCACATCAGGAACATCGTCCCGGTGACCAGGGTAATCATCGCCGTCAGGCGGAACATCAGGCCCGGGTCAAGCGCCACCTTTTGCTGTTCGAAGGCAATGGCAATGGCCAGCCCCTGAACGATCGCCAGCGCGGCGGTTCCGTATCGCGTGTACTGGGTGATCTTCCTTCTGCCGGACTCACCTTCTTTTTTCAGCGCCTCGAGGGTCGGCGACACCACGCTCATCAACTGCATGATGATCGATGCCGATATGTAGGGCATGATGCCCAGCGTAAAAATCGAGAAGCGGGACAGCGCGCCGCCTGAAAACATGTTGAACATGTCCAGAATGCCGCCGCGCTGCGACTTGAAAAGCTCAGCAAGCTGCGCCTGGTCGATGCCCGGCACGGGTATGTACGACCCGATACGGAACACGATCAGTGCGCCGATCAGGAACAGCAGGCGACGTTTAAGGTCACCGAACTTTCCCGCTCCCGACAGTGCAGCACCTACTGCCAACGCTTAGCTCCCGGCCTTTTCAGCAGCTTGTTCGACGCTGCCACCGGCTTTTTCAATGGCCGCCTTCGCACCCTTGCTGACCAGTACGCCCTTCAGATTGATCTTGCGCTTGATCTCGCCGGCCAGGATGACTTTGGCCTGAACGGCAAGCCTCGGCACTGCTCCCGCCTCTTTCAGCACGGCAAGATCAATGGCGTCGGCCTTGAGTTTCTGCAGCGTATCGAGGCGCACTTCAGCGGTGTTCCCGGCGCTCAGCGACCGGAATCCACGCTTGGGCAAACGCCGGTGCAGCGGCATCTGTCCGCCTTCGAAGCCGACCTTGTGGAATCCGCCCGCACGCGCCTTCTGGCCCTTGTGGCCGCGGCCGGCCGTCTTGCCGAGGCCGCTGCCAATGCCGCGCCCGACGCGTTTCTTGGCGTGCTTCGAACCGGCAGCAGGTTTGATGTTGTTCAGTTCCATCTATCCCTCGCAACGAACGAGATATGACACTTTTTTGATCATTCCGCGGACCGCCGGGCTGTCGGCCAGTTCAACGGTGTGATTGATGCGCCGCAGGCCCAGCCCGCGCACGGATGCGCGATGCTCAGGGCGCGTTCCGATCAGGCTGCGCACCAGGGTGACCCTGACGGTTTTACCCGCCGAATTAGCTGCTGTCTTAGCCATGGCTTATCCCAGAATGTCTTCGACCGACTTGCCGCGTTTGGCAGCGATTTCAGCCGGCGTGTTCATTTCCGTCAGGCCGTTGATCGTGGCGCGAACGATGTTGTAGGGATTGGTCGATCCCAAGCATTTCGCGAGGATGTTCGACACGCCCATCACTTCCAGCACCGCACGCACCGGACCGCCGGCGATAATGCCCGTACCTTCCGAAGCCGGCTGCATGTATACCTTGGAGGCGCCATGGCGTCCCATGACGGCATGCTGCAGGGTGCCGTTCTTCAGCTGCACCTTGACCATTTTCCGCCGCGCCTCTTCCATGGCTTTCTGCACGGCAACAGGGACCTCGCGCGCCTTGCCCTTGCCCATGCCGATGCTGCCGTCGCCGTCGCCGACCACGGTCAGTGCGGCAAAACCGAGAACCCGGCCGCCCTTGACGACCTTGGTCACCCGGTTGATCGCAACCATTTTCTCGCGCAGCCCGTCGCCGCGTTCCTCGCCGGTCTGCATTTTCGATGCCTGCATTTTTGCCATGCGCTGCTCCGTCAGAACTTGAGTCCGGCTTCACGCGCAGCTTCCGCCAGCGCCTTCACCCGACCATGATATTTATACCCGGAGCGGTCGAACGCGACCTTCTCCACGCCTGCCTGTTTCGCCCGCTCTGCAATGCGCTTGCCAATTGCCGCCGCTGCGGCCGCGCTCCCTCCCTTGGGAGTCGCTGCCCGCATTTCCTTTTCGGAAGTCGAAGCGCTCGCCAGCACCTTTGACCCGCTGGCATCGATGACCTGGGCATAGATGTGGCCGTTTGAGCGATAAACGGTAAGTCGCACCGCCTTGAGTTCCGCGATTTTGGCCCGCGCACTGCGCGCGCGCCGGAGACGTGCCTGTTTTTTGTCAAACATGATGTGTCCGCCTACTTCTTCTTCGTTTCCTTGAGCACAATCTGCTCATCGGCATAACGCACGCCCTTGCCCTTGTAAGGCTCGGGCGGCCGGTAATTCCGCACGTCGGCAGCGACCTGCCCGACCACCTGCTTGTCGACGCCCTTGATGATGATTTCAGTCTGCGTCGGGGTTTCCGCCTTAACCCCTTTCGGCAGCTGATGCGCGACCGGGTGGGAGAAACCCAGCGTCAGGTTCAGCTTGTCGCCCTGGGCCTGAGCACGATATCCGACGCCGACCAGATTGAGTTTTTTCTCGAAGCCGCGACTGACGCCGTGCACCATGTTGGCAACCAGGGCGCGCAGGGTCCCGCTGATGGCGTTGGCCTGCCGGGAATTGTCGTTAACCTTGATTTCAAGGCGGTTTTCAACTTTAACGACCTTGACGTTCGGCGTAATGCGCTGCGTCAAAACGCCGAGCGGGCCCTTGACCGAAATCTGGTCGACACCGATCGTCACTTCCACTTTTTCCGGCAACGTGACCGGACTATTTCCGACTCGCGACATCGATAGTCTCCGTTACGCCACGATACAAAGAACTTCGCCGCCGATGCCCATGCCCCGGGCCTTGCGGTCGGTCATCACGCCCTGCGGCGTTGAAACGATGGCCACGCCGAGGCCGTTCATGACGCGGGGAATGTCGCGGCTGGGTTTATAGATGCGCAGTCCGGGCCGGCTTACGCGCTCGATTTTCTCGATTACCGGGCGTCCCGCGTAATACTTGAGGCTCACCTCAAGCTCGGGTTTCGACGTTTCGCCGCGAACGGCGAAATCCTCGATGTAACCCTCGTCCTTGAGGACCTTCGCAATGGCCGCCTTCAGCTTGCTCGACGGCATCGACACGGACTCCCTCTCCGCCTGCTGCGCATTGCGGATGCGGGTCAGCATGTCGGAAATCGGATCATTCATGCTCATGCAAATCTCTCCTGCGGCCCTGTCTTACCAGCTAGCCTTGATTACACCCGGGATTTCGCCACGCATGGCGATTTCGCGTAACTTGCCTCGGGCAAGCCCGAACTTGCGATACACACCGCGCGGCCGTCCGGTCAAAGCGCACCGGTTACGCAGCCTGACGGGGCTGGAATTGCGCGGCAGCTTTTGCAGCTTGAGGCGCGCTTCGTAACGATCTTCAGGCGCGAGTTTCTGGTCGTCGATCACGGCCTGTAACTCGGCACGTTTTGCCGCAAACTTTTTCACCGCCTTGCGGCGCTTTTGCTCACGGTTCACCAATGCAAGCTTAGACATGCGGTCTTCCTCAATTCCTGAAAGGAAATTTGAATGCCGAAAGCAATGCCCGCGCTTCTTCATCGGACTTTGCCGTCGTCGAAATGGTGATGTTCATGCCGCGCAGGGCATCGATCTTGTCATACTCGATTTCCGGGAAAATGATCTGCTCTTTGACGCCCATGTTGTAGTTGCCGCGGCCGTCAAAACTGCGTCCGGAAATTCCGCGAAAGTCGCGAACGCGAGGCAACGCGATGTTGACCAGGCGATCGAGGAACTCGTACATCCGTCCGCCGCGCAGGGTCACCTTGCAACCGACCGGATAACCTTCGCGGATCTTGAAATTGGCAATCGCCTTGCGTGACTTGGTCACCAGCGGCTTCTGCCCGGCGATTTTGGTCATGTCGCCGACGGCGTTGTCCATGATTTTCTTGTCGGCCACGGCCTCGCCCACGCCCATGTTGAGGACAATTTTCTCTATACGCGGCACCTGCATCGGGCTTGTATAGCCGAATTTCTGGGTCAGCTCCTTGGCGATCGTTTCCCTGTAATAGGCCCCCAGGCGAGCCGGTGCCGCCGGACGTGCCGGCTTGCCCTGTTTCGGGGCTGCTGTGGCAGCAACCTTGGGTTCCTTGGCAGCCTTCTTGGCCGGTGCCGCCTTGGCAGCAACTGCCTTGGCGTCTTTTACCGGCTTTGCCTTCTTGGAGTCTTTATCAGCGCTCATACATCAACCACTTCACCGTTGGACTTGTAAAACCGTACGCGGCGTCCGTCTTCCAGTTGCCTGATGCCGATGCGATCAGCCTTCTTGGTTACCGGATTGAACAAGGCCACGTTCGACAGATGAATCGGCATTTCCTTGTCGATTATGCCGCCGGTCTCGCCCTTTGCCGGATTCGGCCGCTGGTGTTTCTTGACGCGATTTGCGCCCTCAACCAGCAGATGGTCGGCATCGACAATCCGCAGTACGGTACCCCGTTTGCCGCGGTCCCGACCGGTCAGCACAACGACATCATCGCCTTTCCTGATCTTGCGCATGTGAGTATTCGTCCTTCGTTACAGCACTTCGGGTGCCAGAGAAACGATCTTCATGAAGCGTTCGGTACGCAACTCACGCGTAACCGGCCCGAAAATCCGCGTGCCGATGGGTTCCAGTTTCTGGTTGAGCAATACCGCGGCGTTCCCGTCAAACTTGAGAAGCGAGCCGTCGTTGCGGCGCACACCCTTGGCTGTCCGCACGACCACTGCGTTGTAGACTTCGCCCTTTTTCACGCGTCCGCGCGGCGCCGCGTCCTTAACGCTGACCTTGATCACGTCACCGATGCCGGCGTACCGGCGTTTCGAACCGCCAAGAACCTTGATGCACATGACCGCGCGCGCACCGGTGTTGTCAGCAACGTCCAGGATGGATTGCATCTGAATCATGATTTTTCCTGCTTATCTTTCCCCAACTTGACCCCCCGCAAAAACCGGAAAGTCAGTCTTGGAGCCCGTTCGGGCAAAGTCGCCTTCCTGCTGAAGCAGGAAGGAAAATAAAGCCAGTTATTGTATACCGTGTACTGCCTTTCGCGCAACCTTGATACAGTTACACACCCTTGGATTTCTCGACCAGCTTGATGACCCGCCATGCCTTGGTTTTTGCCAGGGGACGGCATTCCTCGATAAGCACCGTATCGCCTTCCTTGTACTCGTCGTTGGCATCATGGGCATGGTACTTCTTCGACCGCGTGACGATCTTGCCCATCAACGGATGCTTGACCCTTCGCTCGACCAGGACCGTCACCGTCTTGTCCATCTTGTCGCTCACCACGCGCCCGGTCAGGGTACGCTTGTTTGCTTCGCTCATATTGTCCGCATCCCGCCGGTTAGGCTTTTGAACCCAGCACAGTACGCACGCGCGCGATATCGCGACGCACCTTGCGCAGTTGGCTGGTATTGGAAAGTTGCTGCGTTGCCTTTTGCATGCGCAGGGAAAATTGCGCCTTGAGCAGGGATTCAAGTTCCTTGCGCAGTTCGTCGGATCCCTTGGCCGCCAGTTCACTTGCCTTCATGTCTTAGCCTCCCACCAGACGGTGCACGAAAGTCGTCGCAATCGGCAGCTTGGCTGCGGCAAGGCGAAAAGCCTCCTTGGCGATGACTTCATTGACGCCGTCCATTTCATAAAGAACCTTACCCGGCTGGATTTCGGCGACCCAGTATTCCGGATTCCCCTTGCCGTTACCCATGCGCACCTCGGCCGGCTTGCGGGAAATCGGCTTGTCGGGAAATATCCTGATCCAGATTCGGCCGCCCCGCTTGATGTGGCGTGTCATTGCGCGACGGGCGGCTTCGATCTGGCGGGCGGTCAGACGTCCGCGCCCGGTCGCCTTCAGGCCGTACTCGCCGAAACTCACCTTGTTGCCGCGAGTCGCAACGCCGGTATTCCGGCCCTTTTGCTCCTTGCGGTATTTACGCCTGGCTGGCTGTAGCACGTTTCGCTCCTGTTTTTGCAGTTGTCCGTCGCGGCTTGCGCGCCGGTGCCGGTGCGGGCTCTTCGGCCGGCGCAGCGGAAGGCGCTGCGAGTGCCGGCTGATCATTCTTGCCGATCACTTCGCCCTTGAACACCCAGACCTTGACCCCGATGACCCCGTAGCTGGTCTTGGCTTCCGAAAAGCCGTAGTCGATGTCCGCACGCAAAGTATGCAGCGGCACGCGTCCCTCGCGGTACCACTCGGTACGCGCAATCTCGATCCCGTTCAAGCGGCCTGCGCTCATGATCTTGATACCTTGGGCACCCAGCCGCATCGCGTTGGTGATCGCGCGCTTCATGGCGCGGCGGAACATGATCCGCTTCTGCAACTGCTGCACAATCGAATCCGCGATCAATTGCGCATCAAGTTCGGGCTTGCGCACTTCCTCGATATTGACATGCACCGGTACGCCGAGCATTTTCTGAAGATCAGACTTCAGACGCTCGATATCTTCGCCTTTCTTGCCGATCACCATGCCGGGACGGGCGCTGAATACGGTGATACGCGCATTTTTTGCCGGCCGCTCGATCACCACTCGTGATACGGCAGCCTGCGCAAGCCGCTGTTTCAGGTAATCTCGGACCTTGATGTCCTCGAGCAGCATGCCGGCAAAATTCTTGTTGTTGGCATACCAGCGCGAAGCCCAATTGCGGTTGAACGCCAGGCGGAATCCGGTGGGATGTATTTTCTGACCCATGTCTATTTCCTTCCGTCGCCGACAGTGACATATACGTGGCATGTCGGCTTCAAAATGCGCACACCCCGCCCTTTGGCACGGGAGGAAAAGCGTTTCATCACCGGCCCCTTTTCAACGTAGATCCGGGTTATTTTCAGTTCGTCGATATCGGCGCCATCATTGTGCTCGGCATTGGCAATCGCAGATTCCAGAACCTTGCGGATGATGACTGCACCCTTTTTTGGCGAAAAACTCAGGATGTTCAGAGCATTCTCGACTGATTTGCCGCGAATCAAATCCGCGACAAGTCGTCCTTTTTGCGGTGAAAGCCTGACGCCGTGCAGTTTTGCTGTGGTATCCATTTGTTTACCTTACTTGGCCGCCGGGGTTGGGCTGGCTTTCTTGTCAGCCGGTGAAGAACCGCCGGCTTTGGAGTGCCCCTTGAAAACGCGAGTATGTGCAAACTCACCCAGTTTGTGACCAACCATGTTCTCGGTCACGTAGACCGGCACATGCTGCTTGCCGTTGTGCACGGCGATGGTCAGCCCCACGAAGTCGGGCAATATCGTTGAGCGGCGCGACCAGGTCTTGATCGGACGCTTGTCTGAACCAGCCCGCGCCGTTTCCACCTTCTGCATCAGGTGATGGTCGACGAACGGGCCTTTTTTGATCGAACGTGACATCGTTACCCCTTACGCCGTGGCTTTTGAGTTGCGGCGGCGGATGATCATGCCGCTGGTGCGTTTGTTCTTGCGCGTCTTGTACCCCTTGCACATGACGCCCCAGGGACTAACCGGGGCTTGCGCGGCCGCAGTTCGTCCTTCGCCACCACCGTGCGGGTGGTCGATCGGGTTCATCGCCACGCCACGTACGGTAGGACGAATACCACGCCAGCGCACGCGCCCCGCCTTGCCTATGGATTCCAGCGAATGCTCTTCGTTGCCGACTTCGCCGATCGTGGCCCGGCAGTTGACATGCACCTTGCGGATCTCGCCGGAACGCAACCGCAGCTGTGCATACTCACCTTCGCGGGCCAGCAGCTGCGCCGAGGTTCCGGCCGCGCGTGCCAGCTGTGCACCCTTGCCCGGCAGCATTTCGATGCAGCAAACCGTCGTTCCGACCGGGATGTTCCTCAGCGGCAGGGCATTGCCCGGCTTGATCGGCGCTTCCGCACCAGAAAGCAGCTGCATGCCGGCGCTGATACCGCGCGCGGCAATGATGTAACGGCGTTCGCCGTCGGCGTAGCAGAGCAACGCCAGATGTGCGCTGCGGTTCGGATCGTATTCAATCCGCTCCACCTTGGCCGGTATTGCATCCTTGTCGCGCCTGAAATCGACAGTCCGGTAATGCTGTTTGTGGCCACCGCCCTTGTGACGCATGGTGACGCGCCCGTGCGCATTGCGGCCGGACTTTTTGGTCTGCCGTTCCACGAGATTGGCGACCGGCTTGCCCTTGTGAAGGCCCGGGGTAACGACCTTGACCAGGCCACGACGGCCCGGAGAAGTCGGTTTGACTTTGATCAGCATTACTTCACCTCCCCTTCAGCAAAGGTGATTTCCTGGCCTGCCTTGAGGCAGACATAGGCTTTTTTCCATGAACTGCGACGGCCGGTGAACTTGCCGAAGCGCTTTTCCTTGCCGCGGACATTGACGATCCGGACATCCTGAACCTCAAGTTTCTCGTCTTTCTTGCTGAGCATGGTTTCCACAGCGGCCTTGATTTCAGGCTTGGTCGCATCACGCGCGACGCGAAAAACCACCTGGTTGTGCTTTTCGCCGACAAACGTGCTTTTCTCCGAAATCACCGGAGCCAGCAGTATCTGAGCAAGACGCTCGGTATTGAATGTGCTCATGCCAGCAACTCCTCTATCTTGCCCACCGCTGCCTTGGTCATCAGCACCTTGCCATGACGGATCAGGCTGACCGGATCAGCGTGCCCGACCTCGACGATCATGACGTGAGGCAGGTTGCGTGAGGACAGCCGCAGGTTGTCGTCAAGGTTGTCGGTAATGACCAGCACGTCATCCATGCCCATGCCCCGCAGTTTCTGGGCGAGGAGCTTGGTCTTGGGCGCATCGACCGTGAAGGTATCAACCACTACAAGCCGCTCTTCCCGCGCAAGTTGCGACAGGATTGACAGCATGCCGGCGCGATACATCTTGCGATTGAGCTTGTGCGAATAGTTTTCGTCAGGCGAGTTCGGGAAAGTCCGTCCACCTCCTCGCCAGAGCGGGCTTGAGGTCATGCCGGCACGCGCGCGCCCGGTACCCTTCTGCCGCCAGGGCTTCTTGGTTGAATGTTTGACCGTGCCGCGATCCTTCTGCCCCCGGGTGGCCAACCGCGCATTCGCGAGATAGGCCGTCACCACCTGGTGAACCAGGGATTCGTTGAATTCACGGCCGAACGCCGCATCGGAAGCGGCCAGCTTGGCTGTCGGCTTGCCCTGCTCATTGATTACGTTGAGTTCCATGCGCGCCCCTTACTTCGCAGCAGCGGTTTTGCCGCCCTGTTTAACCGCCGCCGACCGCCGCGCACGTACCGCCGGGCGAACCATCACGTCGCCACCGCGCGATCCGGGAATTGCCCCGCGGATCAACAGGAGGTTGCGTTCGGCATCTATGCGCACGATTCTCAGCGATTGCTGGGTCCGCTTTACAGCTCCCATGTGGCCCGGCATTTTCTTGCCTGGAAACACGCGGCCGGGATCCTGCGCCATGCTGATCGAGCCAGGTTTGTTGTGCGATACCGAGTTGCCATGGCTGGCGCGGTTCGACGAAAAATTGTGGCGCTTGATGACGCCGGCAAAACCCTTGCCCTGCGACACGCCGGTTACATCGACGTACTGGCCAACCTCGAATATGGTCGCGGCCACGGCAGCCCCGACCTTCATGTCGGCGAGTTTTTCCGGCGCGACCGGAAATTCACGAAGCACCCGACCGGCTTCGACGCCTGCCTTCGCAAAGTGTCCAGCTGCCGGCTTGCGCACGCGCGAGGCGCGGCGTTTGCCAAAGGCAACCTGCACGGCGGAGTAGCCGTCGGCCTCGGGGGTTTTGATCTGGGAGACGCGGTTGTTCGACACGTCGACGACGGTCACGGGAATGCTGTCCCCGTCATCGGTGAAGATCCGCGTCATGCCGACTTTGCGGCCGACTAATCCTAAACTCATGTTTTGTACCTTTATTAAAAAGGCGCCGACTGCAATTGGCCGGCACTTCTGTTTTACAACCGGGCACCGCAGCGCCCGTTTGAATCGTTACAACTTGATTTCGACGTCCACACCCGCGGGCAAATCCAGCTTCATCAGCGCATCGACGGTTTTGTCCGTCGGATCAATGATGTCCATCAACCGCAGATGGCTGCGGATTTCCAGTTGTTCGCGCGAAGTCTTGTTGACATGTGGCGAGCGCAGCAGATCAAAACGCTGCTTGCGCGTCGGCAGCGGAATCGGGCCCTTGACCACGGCCCCGGTGCGTTTTGCCGTATCCACGATCTCCAGCGCCGACTGGTCGATCAGACGATAGTCAAACGCTTTCAGGCGAATACGGATTTTCTGACTTTTCAATGCGGCCATGTTTTTACTCGATCACTTTCGCGACGACGCCGGCGCCGACGGTTTTGCCACCCTCGCGGATGGCGAAGCGCAGCCCCTCTTCCATCGCGATGGGCTGGATCAGCGCCACCGTGATCGAAATGATGTCCCCCGGCATCACCAAC